>JBBSQZ010000001.1:0-43759 GCA_038243565.1 Rhodothermales bacterium
ACCGCGAGGGCGTCGGCTGGCGCGCGGCGTGCACCAACCGCGGCTTCTGCCAGGCCGGCTGCAGCACGGGCGCCAAGGCGAGCATGGACGTCACCTACATCCCGTTCGCGCAGGCGCACGGCGCCGAGGTCCGCCCCGAGTGCTTCGTCACCGAGATCACGCGCGACTCGACCGGCCGCGCGACGGGCGTCGTCTACACGCACAGGAGAGAGGAGACGCGCCTCGAGGCCGACACGGTGTTTCTCTGCGCCGGCTCGGTCGAGACGCCGCGCCTGATGCTGATGAACGGGATCGGCGGCGACCACGTCGGCCGGCACCTCATGGCGCACCCCGGCCTCCAGATCTGGGGACGGTTCGACGAGCCGACGCGCCCGTTCAAGGGCATTCCGGGCGGCCTCATCTCCGAGGACACGCATCGCCCGGCCGACGCCGACTTCGCCGGCGGCTACCTCTTGCAGTCCATCGGCGTGATGCCGGTCACGTACGCCCGGCAGGTCGGCCGCGGGCGCGGGCTCTGGGGCGAGGCGCTCCGCGAGCACATGCGCGGCTACGGCTACGCCGCCGGCATCAACATCCTCGGCGACTGCCTCCCGAACGCCGACAACCGGATCACGCTCTCGGCCGAGCTCGACGCGCGCGGCCTCCCCAAGCCGCACGTCACGTTCGACGCCGGCGAGAACGAGCAGCGCATGACGGCCCACGCCGACCGCGTGATGCGTCAGATCTGGGACGCCGCCGGCGCCCGCGACGTCTGGGCCTTCGACCGTCACGCCCACGTCATCGGCACCGCCCGCATGGGCACGACCTCGGGCGACTCGGTGGTGGACAAGGACGGCCGCGTCTGGGACACGCCCGGCCTCCTCGTCTCGGACAACTCGACGTTCCCGTCGTCGCTGCCGGTCAACCCGGCCCTCACCATCATCGCCAACGCCCTCCGCACGGCGGACGTCTTTCTGGGTGGGAGGGGCGGGCCGGTGCCGGCCTTCGGCTGAAGGGTACAGGGGGAAGTGGAAATGCATGTCTACCTGCCGCTACGCTTTTACCTCGCTGTCTCTTCCACCTTTCAACCCTTTCCACCTTCAACCCTCCGATGCCTTCCTTCCTCGACCTCGTCAAAGCCAAGAACGCCGACGGCTACGCGGGCGACCAGTACGGCGGCGGCGCCGGCCACGACGGCTCGGGCCTGCCGACGGGCGACGCCGGCAACTTCATGTTCGCGACGGGCATCGAGTGCTCCAACCCGACCATCAAGGGCGGGACCGTGCGCCGCGACCTGCTCGCCGAGTGCGGCCACTACGACCGCTACAAGGAGGACCTCGGGCTGGTGAAAGAGATGGGCCTGAAGGTGCTGCGCTACGGCCTGCCGTACCCGGTCGTCGCGCGCCGCGAGGGCCGCTACGACTGGGACTTCGCCGACGCCGCGATGGCCGAGATCAAGCGCCTCGGCATCACGCCGATCCTGGACCTGATGCACTTCGGCGTGCCGGACTGGATCGGCGACTTCCAGAACCCGGACCTCCCGCTGCACTTCGCCAACTACGCCGCCGCCGTCGCCCGGCGCTACCCGTGGGTGCGCTTCTACACGCCCGTCAACGAGATCTACGTCACCGCTCGCGTCTCTGGGCTCGACGGCGTCTGGAACGAGCAGCTCAAGACGCACGAGGGATTCGTGACGGCCCTCAAGCACGCGACGGCCGCGTCCATCCTCGCCACGCAGCAGATCGCCAATCATCGGTCCGACTGCATCATCGTCCAGTCGGAGTCTGCCGAGTACCTCCACGAGGCCGTCGTCACGCCGTCCGACGAGACGCGCATCCACAACAAGATGCGCTTTCTCTCGCTGGACCTGCTCTACGCGAATCACCCCGACGCCGAGATGTACCAGTACCTCCTCGACAACGGGATGACGCGCGCCGAGTACGACTGGTTCATGGCCGGCGAGCCGCCGGGCTACCAGGTCATGGGCAACGATTACTACGGCACGAACGAGCGCATCAAACTGGCCGATGGCACCTTCTGCGAGGCGCAGGACGTGCTCGGGTGGTACCAGATCACGCACGAGTACGTCAAGCGGTATCGCAAGCCGGTGATGCACACGGAGACCAACCTTATGGACCCGGAGGAGGCCCCGGCGTGGCTCTGGAAGCAGTGGATGAACGTCCTCCGGATGCGCGAGGACGGCGTGCCCGTGCTCGGCTTTACGTGGTACTCGCTCATCGACCAGGTGGACTGGGACATCGAGCTCGCCGAGGTCCGCGGCCATGTCAACCCGTGCGGCCTGTACGACATGGACCGCAAGATCCGGCCCGTCGGCGAGCACTACAAGATGCTGCTCGAGCAGTTCGGCCAGATCACGATGGTCCCGCACGGCGAGCTGTTCGACATCACCGACCGCGAGGCGCGGCTGAAGGTGGAAGTCTGAATGCAGTTTGGAGTTTGGAGAGGTCAGGCATCGCGCTCTGTCGATACGGAATGCCGCCATCTATCCCGCCTTCAAACTCCAAACTTCAAACTGCACTTCCCACCTCCACGTGGCTGAGCGCGACCGGCGCGGCGGCGAAGAGCGGCGTCGTGCGCGCCCACGTCTCGCGGAAGAGGCCCGAGGCGCGGTAGGCGTCGAGCGCCTCGGGGCCGTCCCACAGGCTGACCGTCGTGAGGACGTTCGGGAAGCGCGGGTCCTGCCAGAGCTCGAGGCGCCGGCAGCCCGGCGCCGCGGCTATGCGGGCGCGCGTCTCGGCGAAGAGGGCGTGGAAGGCGTCGAGGCGGTCGGGCCGGAACGTCAGGCGGACGGTGCGGAGCAGCATCGGGAATCGAAATAGTGTGAACGGAGCACAGCCAATCCAGAGCATCGCCGACCCGTAGGGACACGGCGTGCCGTGTCCTCCTCCGCCCAGCGCGCCGCGCCGTCAGAGCGCCGCGACGGCGGCATCGGGGATCCAGCCGTCGCGGCCGTCCGTGCGGACGGCCCGCCACGTGCCGCGGCGCTCGCCCAGGCGCACGAGCATGCCCGGCGCCAGCGCCGCGCCCTCGGCCGCCTCCGGCGTCGGCTCCACGCGGACGCCCGCGGCCGTCAGCACGACGCCCTGGGGCCGCGACGCCTCGGCGAGCGTCGAGGCGGCGCCGGCGACGGCAAACAAGCCCAGCGCCCCGACGACGAGGGCGCCGCGGCGCCGCGCGTTCAGGAACAGCGCCAGCGCGACGTAGACGAGCGCGAGGGCGAGCGCGACGAGGCCCGCCGGGCCCGCGACGCTGTGGGCGATGCGCCACGCGCGGGCGACCGCCGTCTCGGCCGGGGCGCCGGCGAGCGACCGGGCCAGCGCCGCATTCTGGCGGATCGGCACGCTCAGCGGCGCGAGGCGTGCGGCGCGCTCGGTGTGCAGCCGCGCCGCGCCGGCGTCGCCTCGGGCAAGCGCGAGCGTCCCCAGGTCGTGCTCGACGGCGGCCGAGACGCGCCCGGCCGCGCGCCCGGCATCGGCGGCACCAGCGAAGGCGGCCGCGGCGCCGGCCGAGTCGCCCTCGGCGGCGAGCTGCGAGCCGAGCGCCACGAGGCGGTTCGCCTCGGCGAGGCCCTGCGCGTGCGCGCCCGTCGCTGCGAGCAGGACGAGCGCCGCGACGGCAGCCCGGCGAGCGATGCGCCGCGGCGCCGGCCGGTCGGCCGCGTCGATGGAGAAGAGCGTCGCGTCCGCTTCTGCAATCGCCTCGGCCGGCGTCGTGCGGGCCAGCGCCGGTGCGAACTGGCCGACGTCGAGCGCGGCGAGGACGGCGACGAGGCGGTCGGACTCGGGGACATGGCGATCCGCGAGCGCCTCGGCGAGTGCCGTGCGGTCGAGGCCCGTCGCGGCGATGCCGTAGCGGTCCGAGAGGAAGCCGTGGACGGCGCGCTCGGCCGCTGCGCAGGCGCCCGGCCCCGAGAGCGCGCGCGCCTCGGCGAGGCGCGCCTGCGCTGCCGCGTGGGCGGCGCGACGGCGGTTCTCGGGCGTGTCGGCCTCGGCGAGGCGGCGGCGGCGGCGGACGCCTGCGGCGAGAGCGAGTGCCAGCGCCGGAATGCCGAGTCCTGCGCCGAGGGCGGTCCACAGGATCCAGACGGGCATGCCCGGGCGCTGCCACGTCGCCTCGGCGATGAGGCCGGCTGCTGGACCCGCCGCAGCGGGGCGCGGCGTCCCGTCGGGCGCGGCGCCCGAGACGGCGACCTGCGCGGAGTCGGTCCGGAGCGTGCTGTACTGGCCCGCCTCAGGGTCGAAGTAGGACCAGACGGCCGGCGGCACGTCCAGCGGGCCGCCGCCCTGCGGGACGAGCGTGAACGTGAACGTGCGCGTTCCTCGGACCGCGTTGCCGGTGCGGTCGATGTCCGAGTCGTCGCGCGGCGGGAAGACGTCGGCGCCGGGCGGCGTGCGGAGGGCGGGCGCGGCGAGCGTCGCGAGGTTGCCCGTGCCCGAGATCGTGACGGCGAGCTGCACCGGGTCCCCGGCCGAGGCGGTGCGCGCGACGGGCACCGCGGCCATCGTGTACTGCCCGACGGCGCCGGAGAAGCCGGCCGGCGCGCCCGGCGGCAGCGGCGCCACGTCCAGCGTCACCGCCGGCGCCGTCACGTCGGCCTGGTCGAGGCCCTGGGAGAAGGGCGAGAAGAACGGCGCGAACGGGTCGTTGGGGTCGTTCGCGAACGGGCTGAGGCTCACGAAGTCGACCGAGAACGTCATCGGCGGCAGCGTGAGGCGGCCGTCGCGCGTCGGGAAGAGGGCGACGCGGCGCAGCGTCACCGCCTCGAACGCGCGCCCGCCGAGCGTGACGCCGTGCGGGACCGTGGAGGCGACGGCGAGCTCCTCGCGCCAGAAGCCGGGCGCGTCCCACGAGCCCGTCACGAGCGTCTGCCGCGGCTGCAGGCGGGGGTCGAAGTACAGCACCACGTCGGCCACGACCTGCTGCCCGACGACGGCGCTCGCCTTCGACAGCTCGACGCGGGCGAAGAGGTCGCGGCGCTGACCCGGCGCGGGGCGCGGCGCGGGCGCCGTGCCCGGCGCGGCCTGCGGCGTCTGCGTCACCGTGATGCTCGCCGCGGCGACGGCCATCGTGCGGCCGCCGGTGGTGAAGCGGAGCGGCCCGATGCGGGCGGGGCCGGGGCGGACGGCCGTGTAGGTCCACGTGAGCTCGCGCTCGGTCTGCCCGTTGACCTGCGCCATCACGTCGGACGTCGGCAGGCTCTGCGTCGGCCGCAGGCCGGCGGTCGTAGGCGGCGTCTGGACGGCGTCGCCCGTCCCGCCCTCGATCGTGAGCGTGTACGCCACCTGCCCGCCGACGCCGACGAGCGTCGGCGAGACGCGGGCGGTCGCGCGGGGCTGGGCGTGGGCGGCGGCGCAGAGCACGAGGGCGAGCGTGGCCGCGGCGAGGCGGTTCAGTAGGGAGGGCGTCACCAGTCCTGCTCGTTGGTTCGGGCGCGCGACGGCGCGCGGCGTATCTGGCGCAGCACCTGCCGCTCGTCGCCGCCGACGGCGTCGAGGATGCGCTCGGCCTGGTCCCGGGACATGTGCTCGTCGCCGGCCTGGGGCTGGTCCGACGGCGTGTTCTGCGGGTTCTGGCCGGTCGAGGGCGGCGCGTTGGGCGGGTTCTGCTGGCCGGCGTCGTCCGGCTTCTGCTCGTCCTGCTGCTGCTGATCCTGATCCTGCTGGTCTTGATTCTGCTGATCCTGGTCGCGCTGCTGATCCTGATCCTTCTGCTGATCCTGGTTGTCCTGCTGCTGCTTGATGAGGTCCCGCAGGGCGGCGGCCTTCTGGTCGCCCGGCGCGAGGCGCACGGCCTCCTCGGCCGCGGCGAGCGCGGGCGCATTCTGGCCGTCCACGTAGAGGCGCGCGGCCTCATGGTAGCGGTCCACGGCCGCCGGCGGCGTCGGCGCGGACGGACCGCGCGGGGCCGTTTGCTGGGCGATCGCCGGCGCGGCGACGGCGGCGGCGAGCAGGAGGAGGCGTTTCATGGCGGGAGTCTACAGACGGGTCGGGCCGGCGGGCGCGGGCCGCGGCGCAGGAGGGGCAACGGGCGCGGCCGGCGCGGTCGTCTCTGGCGCGGACGGTGCGGGCACGGCAGGCGGCGTCGGCATCTCGTCGATTTTGACGACGCCCTCGAGGCGCCCCGTGAAGTCGGCGAAGGCGGCGACGGTCGAGTCGCGGGCGAGGCCGTCGGTCATCACGTCGAGCGCCTCGCGGTAGCGCCGATCGGCGACGAGCGCGTCGGCGCGGGCCTTGATGCGCTTCGCCTCGTCGGACGGCTCGGGCGGCTCGGGCGGCGTCTGGCTGTCGAGGCGGCGCTGCGCGATCTCGTAGTTGCGGCGCGCGTCCGTGCGCGCCGGGTCCAGGACGAGGGCGCGGCGGAGGAGCGGGACGGCCGCGTCGTAGCGCTCGGCGAGGAGTGCGGCCGTGCCGGCGTCGTAGGCGATGCGCGCGCGCGCGGCGGGGTCCGGCTCGAGGCGGAGCGCCTGGGCGAAGGCGCTGTCGGCCTGCGCCGCGAGCGAGTCGGCGGCGGGCGGAGCGCCGGGCATCTGCGGCGCCGCTACGGTCGTGTCGCGAGTCAGCGCGAGGCCGAGGTTGTGCCACAGGCGCGCGGCTATCTCGTCCGAGACGCCCACACGCTCGACCCCGACGCGGAAAGCGGCCGCCGCGCCGGTCGTGTCACCGGCCTCGAGGAGGCGGTTGCCTGCGCGTCCGTCACGTACGCCCGGCTGGAGCGCGGCGAAGCCGAGGAGCAGGAGAACGGCGAGGCGCATGGGGAGGAAATGCAGTTTGGAGTTTGGAGTTTGAAGGTTGGAGAGGTCCTGCTTGAGACGGAGTTTTCTTCAAACTGTTGGGCCACTGTGTTCCTACGTCCTCGCGCCTGTTCCCTCTCCAACCTTCAAACTGCGGTCACAGTCTCCCCGAGGGCGAGCCGTTTTCTGGCCACCAGCCGCTCCGCAAGCAACAGGAGCACACCCAGTGCCAGCGGCCACTGGAACTGCTCCGCCGCGGCGTCGACGCGGTCCGAGGCGACGACGACGCGGTCGAGGCCGGCGAGTTCGTCATTGATCTGTCCCGCGGCCGAGCCACCGGTGCCGACGTGGACGAGCTTCGACCCGGCGAGGTCCTTCAGGGCGCCGGGTTCGTACGTCGAGATCACCGTGTTGCCCTGGCGGTCGCGCTTGAAACCGCCCTGGCGGCCACGCTGAACGTCCGGGATGGGTCCGCCGGCGTCCGTCCCGACGCCGAGCGCGAGCATCGTGACGCCGGTCTGGCGGAGCGCCGCGGCGGCCTGGTCCAGCCCGCTCTCGTGGTTCTCGCCATCGCTCACGACGAGCAGCGCGCGCGGGCGCTTCGCCGCGGCGGGGTCGTTCTGCGCCGCGGCGTCGAAGGCCTCGGAGGCGACGCGGAGCGCGGCTGAGAAATCCGTCCCCTGGATCGCGATCTGCTCCGGGTCGACCGACTCGAGGAAAAGGCGGACGGCCGAGCGGTCAGTCGTGAGCGGGCACTGCAGGAAGGCCTCGCCGGCGAAGATCACGAGCCCCACGCGGTCGCCGCGGCGCGCCTGGACGATGCGCTCGATCTCGAGCGTCGCCCGGTCGAGGCGGCTCGGCGCGACGTCCTCGGTGCGCATCGACTCCGAGACGTCGAGGGCGATGACGAGGTCGAGGCTCTCGGACTTCGCCTCGCGCGTCGTCGCGCCGACGCGCGGCCCGGCGAGGGCGAGGGCGAGCCGGCCGAGCGCCGCCGCCGTGAGCGCGGCGCGGACGGTCCGCTGCCGGGCGAGCGGCGCGAGGCGCCGCAGCTGATCCGCCGCCCGCGGCCCGAGGAACAGGCGCAGCGCCTCGCGCCGCCGCCGCGCCGCGACGACGGCCAGCGCCGCGACCGCGGGCACGAGCACGAGCACGACGAGGAGCAGGGCGGGGGAGCGGAAGGTCATCGGGGGATTGGGAAATGGCGACTGGGAAATGGAGGGCTGGAGAGAGGCGGCGTTGCGTTCAGCCAGTCCCCACTTCCCATTTCCCAGTCCCCATCATGGCACGCGCCGGAGCCGGGTGCTGGCGAGGACGGACGCGGCGAGGAGGCACAGCAGCGCGGGCCAGAGCGCCCACATGTACAGCTCCTCGACGTCCAGAAGAACGGTTTCGTCGATGCGGGTCTTCTCGAGCTCGCCGATGGCCGCGTAGATCGAGCGCAGCGCCTCGACGTCGGTCGCGCGGAAGTAGCGGCCGCCGGTCGTCTCGGCGACGGCGCGCAGCGTGGCCTCGTCGATCTGGGCGGGCGGGCCGCCGAGGAAGCCGCCGAAGGGGCCGGAGCCCGGGAGCGTCCCGCTGTCCGTGCCGACGCCGATGGCGTAGATGCGGACGCCGAGCGCGCGCGCCGCCTCGGCGGCCGTCTGCGGGTCGATCTGGCCGCGGTTGCTCTGGCCGTCGGTGAGCAGGATGATGACCTTCGAGGCGGCGTCCGAGTCGCGCAGGCGCGCCGCCGACGTCGCGATGGCGGTGCCGATGGCGGTGCCGTCCTCGATCACGCCCATCCGGACCTCGCGGAGCATCGTCAGCAGGAACGGGTAGTCCAGCGTCAGCGGCGCCTGCGTGTACGCCTGCGCCGCGAAGACGACGAGGCCGACGCGGTCCGACGTGCGGCCGCGGACAAACTCGGCGGCGACGGCCTTGGCCGCCTCGAAGCGGTTCGGCGGGAAGTCCTCGGCCGTCATCGAGGTCGACGCGTCGAGCGCGAGCATGATGTCGATGCCTTCCGAGGAGCGGGCGACGGACGCGTCGCGGCGCTGCGGCCGCGCCAGCGCGATCACGGCGAGCGCGAGCGCGGCCATCCGCAGCGCGCCGGGCAGCCAGCCGAGGCGCGCCCAGCCCGCCGCCGGCAGGCCCGCCGCGTCGCCCGCCGCCGAGAAGCGGACGCCCGGCGCTGCCCCACGCCCGCGCCGCGCGTGCCACGCGAGCGCGGGCACGGCGAGGAGCAGCAGGAGCCAGAGCGGCGAGGCGAAGGTCACGATGCGGAGGGCGGAGGGCGGAGAGCGGAGGGCGGCGGTGCTGAAGCAGGCGGCGGCGCTGGTACGGATGCGGCGGCCGCGCGCTCCGCCTCCAGGAGATGCGCCTCGACGGCGCCGACGGCCGTCCGCGCCTCCGTAGCCGCCTCGTCGGCGCGGGCGGGCGACGGCGCGATGCCGGCGTAGGCGACGAGGTCGGCGAGGGCGAGCACGCGGCGCGTGGCGTCGCGTGCGTCAGACGGGACGCGGGCGTCGTGGGCGAGGGCGGCGTCGATCTCGTCGGTCGTGGACTCGAGCGCGGGCAGGCCGAGGCGCCGGGCGAGGTAGACGCGCAGCGCCTCGCGGGCGCCGAGCGCGCGCTCGGTCGGGGACTCGGGCAGCGCGTCGAGCGCGGCCGTTGCCTCGGGGAACGGCTCGGTGCGGGGAAGGGCAGGACGGGCGCGGCGTTTCCAGCGCAGGAACAGCCATGCGCCGACGCCGGCGAGGACGAGGGCAAGCGCGCCGAGCGCGAGCCACACGGGCAGCAGGCCGGGGAAATCGTCCGGCGGGCCGAGCGGCGCCGGCGTCGTGTCGCCGCCACGAATCAGGCTGCGGACGGGCAGGACGACGACGCCCGACGCGGCCGAGACGGTGTCGCGCCCGACGGCGAGGCGGACGGGGATCGGCCCGACACGCGCCGTGTCGACGGCGAAGACGGCGACCTCGTAGACCGCGCTGTCCGTGCGGATGCTCCCGCGCACGACGGGCGGCAGGCGCGTCACGGAGAACGCCTCGGCGTCGCCGAACGAGACGAGCGGGGCGGTCTCGGCGCTGCCGGCCGGCACGTCCGGGAAGACGGCCGACTGCCCGGGCCCGTGGTCCACGGCGACGGCGACGCGGACGCGCTCGCCGGGCGAGACGCTGTCCGCGAGGACCGTCAGCCGCGCCGGCCGCTGCGCCGCGGCGGCGCTCGGCAGCGCAGCCATCGCGCAGATCAGGGACAGGAAGCGCGTCGTCATCGCCGGCGGGACCGTTTCCGGAAGAACGCCGCGAGTGGCTCGACGTAGTCTGCATCCGTCCGCACGGTGAGGTGATCCACGCGGGATTCTTTGAGGACGGCCTCGGTGCGCGCCGCCCGGTCCGCCGCCCGCCTGGCGAATGCTGTTCGGACCGCCGCGCTCGACGTGTCCAGGACCGTCGCCGCGCCCGTCTCGGCGTCGACGACCTGGAGCAGACCGACGGCCGGCAGCGCCTCCTCGCGCGGGTCCACGACGCGGACGGCCACGACGTCGTGGCGCGCCGAGGCGCGGCGGAGGGCGCGGGCGACGGCCTCGCCCTGCCCGGCGGGCACCATGAAGTCGCTCACGAGGATCACGATCGCGCGGCGGCGCACGACGCGCAGCACGTGGTCCAGCGCCCCGGCGATGTCGGTCCCGCGGCTGCGCGGCGCGTGGGCGAAGAGGTCGCGGAGCACGCGCAGCACGTGGCGCTTGCCCTTCTGCGGCGGCACGAACCGCTCGACCGTGTCCGTGAACAGGGCGAGCCCGACGCGGTCGCCGCTCTGGAGCGCCGAGAAGCCGAGCACGGCGCAGACCTCGGCGGCGAGGTCGCGCTTGGCGGTCTCGCCCGAGCCGAAGTCCTCGCTCCCCGAGACGTCCACGACGAGCATGAGCGTCTGCTCGCGCTCCTCCTCGAAGAGCTTCACGTACGGCTCGCCCGTCCGCGCGGAGACGTTCCAGTCGATCGTCCGCACGTCGTCGCCGACGAGGTACGGGCGGACCTCGGCGAACTCGATGCCGCGCCCGCGGAACGCCGAGTGGTACTCGCCGCCGAAGACGCTCTCGACGAGGCCGCGCGTGCGGACCTCGACGCGCCGGATCTTGCGGAACAGCTCGCGGGGGATCAACTCGGACGGCGGAAGGCGGAGGGTTGATGTTACGCGCGCGGCGCGGGCGCCTCGGTCCGGCCCGGCGCCTCGGGCGGCGCGTCGCAGTAGCTTGGCGGGGAAAGGCCCCCTGTCTCGCCGCGCGTGGGTCGTGCTGAGACGAGGCGCCGGCGTCGCGCGGCTCGCCTGTCCCCCTTGAAGCGGGGGCAGCTTGGATCGTGCTCGCCTCGTCGGTCCTCGCCTCGGACCTCCGGTCCGCCTCGACACAGAACCAACGTCATCCCGAGCTTGTCGAGGGATCTCTGCCGACTCAGATGCCACGGAACAGCGCGCTGTCGAGGCGCCTCGCGCGGCAGAGATCCTTCGACTCCGTGGGCTGCGCCGGCCTTCGGCGCGCGCAGGCGCTCACGCCACTCAGGATGCCGGTGTAGTGGGGTCCGCGGCAGATTCCGCCCTCCGCCCTCCGCCCTCCGCCATGACTCCCCGCGTCGCCGTCCTCGTCTTCCCCGGGTCCAACTGCGACCACGACGCCTACCACGCGGCGAAGCACGTCTTCGGCGCGGACGCCCGCTTCGTGTGGCACAAAGAGGAGCGCCTCGGCGAGGCGGACCTCGTGATCGTCCCCGGCGGCTTCTCCTACGGCGACTACCTCCGCGCCGGCGCCATCGCCCGCTTCTCGCCCGTCATGAAAGACGTGGAGCGGTTCGCCACCGCGGGCGGGCTCGTCCTCGGCGTGTGCAACGGCTTCCAGGTGCTCTGCGAGGCGGGCCTGCTGCCCGGCGCGCTCGTCCGCAACGCGAGCCTCCGCTTCGTCTGCCGCGAGGCCCACATCCGCGTCGAGAACGCGGGCACGCCGTTCACGCGCGGCATGGCCGAGGGCGACGTGCTGACCGTCCCGGTCGCCCACGGCGAGGGCAACTACGTCGACACCGAGGCCAACCTCGACCGCCTCGAGGCGACGGGCCGCGTCGTCTTCCGCTACGTCGACGCTGCGGGCGAGGCGACCCCCGAGGCGAGCCCGAACGGGTCCAGCCGCAACATCGCCGGCATCGTCAACGACCGCGGCAACGTGCTCGGCATGATGCCGCACCCGGAGCGCTGCGTCGAGGCGCTCGTGGGCACGGCGGGCGGCGGGGCGGACGGCGCGCGCCTCTTCGCGTCGGTCTTCGACGCCATCGCCGAGCGGACCGGCCGCGCCGCGGAGCCGGTCGCCTGATGGCCGTCGAGGTCCCGGTCCGGACGCAGCGCACGGCGCACCTTCGCCTCGCGCCCGACGCTGCGTTCGCCTTCCTCGTGGACGTGCCGGCGTGGGGCGCGCTCTTCCCCAACGTCGAGCGCATCGAGCCGCCCGGCGGCGAGCCGGACGCGTTCGTGTGGACGATGGCGCCCATCGGGCCGCCCGGCGTCGCGGTGCAGGTCGTCTACGCCTGCCGCTACGCGGCCGACGCCGCGGCGCAGACCGTCGCGTGGTCGCCCGTGGAGGGCGTCGGGACGGGGCGCTTCTCGGGGCGCGTCGACCTGGAGGCACGGGCGGACGGCGGCACGGACGCGCACCTGGACCTCGACGCCGTGCTCTCGATTCCGGCGCCGGCGTTCATCCGCCCGCTCGTCGTCGCCGCGGTGACGTTCGAGTTCGGGCGCATGATGGACACGTTCGCCGGGCGCCTCGAGGCGCAGTAGCGCGTCGCGATGCCTCGCTCAGGCGACGAGCCGCTGGTCCGCCCTCGCGTCTACGGTCGCCTTCTGGCGGACGAGGTCGAGGTACGACGGGACCGGGTAGCGGTCGCCGTAGATCGCCTTCATCTTCTCCCAGCGCAGCTTGCAGGCCATCGCAAAGGCCGTGTCCTCGCCGTAGCGCCGGATCGAGAACGACGTGCCCCGCGCGACGCCGGGCTCGGGGTTCCACGAGACCGCGTAGACCTCGTGCCGCACGCCGCGGCGGTCCATCTTGTGCGTCCGCGAGATGCCGACGACGCCCGACGTGTTGCTGCGGTTGGCGCGCACGAGGCGCCGCTTCGGGGAGACGGCAGGGAGCGCGGCGACCTCGCCCGCGAGCGCCTGGCGGTAGGTCTCGGCCGCCTCGAAGGCTGCGTCGCGCGTGCTGTGCTTGCGGTCCGAGAAGAGGCGCGAGAACGTCTTTCCGTGGCGGTAGACGCGGACCTGCCAGCCGTGCGTCGAGTCCGAGTCGATGCGAATGATTCCTTTCGACCGGGGCATGGGCTCAGGGAATTCCTTAGGTAAAGGGGAATGTAATCTCCTGTTTCCTAATGGCAAGCGGCTGGACCTCAATTTATCAGCGCTGAGCTCCTGGCTGCACGGGAGTTAAGCCGGGTCGATGGGGCACCCGGCCTGCACCTCGGCGCCCCAGCGGCCATGAACCCGCCCTTTCCAGCCGATTCGCGGCCTCAGCGCGAGCGCCGCCGGCAGCGTGACGAGGTAGCCGAAGAGGAACGCCTCGAAGCCGGGCAGGTCGCGCGCGTGCAGCCGCCCGCCGACGCGGCGCAAAACAGCGCGAAGTAACGCCGCCTCGGCAAGCGTCTTGACGGCAATCGCACCGGCTGCGACGCCCGGCGCCACGAGCAGGCCCGCGAGCGGGAGCGCGTGCACGGCCCACAGCCCGACGTACGCCGTCACGACGGGCGCACCGCCCGTGAGCCCGCCGCGCGCCCACCGCCGGCGCTGCCGGTACGCCGCCGCGACGCCGTCGACGGGCAGTGTCCAGACGGTCGTCGGCGCGGAGACGGGGAAGCGGACGCGGAACGCCGACCGCTCGGCGACGGCGCGGACGAGCGTGAAGTCCTCGGTGACGGAGAACGGCAGCGCGGGGTAGCCGCCGACGGCGTCGTAGGCCGCGCGGCGGATGCCCATGTTGTTGCCCATGCCCGTCGCCGGCAGGCCCGCCTCGGCGAGCGCCGAGACGGCGCCGATGAGCAGCGTCCAGTCCAGCGCCTGCACGCGGTCGAACGGCCGCTCGGGGCGCGGGTCGATGCGCGCGAGGCCGCAGACGAGGCCGACGGTCGGGTCGGCGAAGGCGGCGGCCTTCGCGCGGGCCCACAGCGGCGGCGCGGCGCAGTCGGCGTCGGTCACGAGCACGACCTCGGCCGTCGTCGTCTCGATAGCCTCGTGGAGCGCGCGCGCCTTGCCGCAGAGCGCGTCTGCCGTGTCGTGGACGCGGACGAGGCGCAGGCGCGGCAGGAGCGCCTCGGGCACCTCGTGGGCGGCGCCGTCCCCTTCGGTGATGTCGCCGGCGAGGGCGAGCGCGCGCGGCATCCGCGACCGGACGATCGCCGCCGTCCGGTCCATCGATCCATCGTCGGCGACGACGATCTCGAGGCGGTCCGCGGGGTAGTCCTGCGCGAGGAGCGCGTCGAGGCAGCGCCCGATGGTCGTCTCCTCGTCGCGCGCGGCGACGACGATGGCGAGCGTCGGCAGGTCGTCCTCGGCGACGGGCGGCGGGAGGTGCGGCGCGCGCGCCGTCCGCCATGCGAGCCCGCCGACGAACGCAGCGTAGGTGCCGACGGCGGCGAGGAGCGCGGGGACGATCACGGTCACGGCGTGGCCGGTGGGGGAAGGGCGGGGAAGCGCCAGCCGGCGGCGGCGAGGCGCGGCAGCGCGAGGCGCAGCGCCTCGGCAGCCCGGGCGGCCGGCACGCCGTCGTGGATCACGGCGACGGCGCCGGGGCGCGCGGCGCGTACGAGGCGCTCGGCGAGGACGTCGGCGGGCACGGACGGAAGGTAGTCGCCCGGCATGAGGTCCCACAGGACGAGCCGCCGCCCGGCGCGTGCCCACCGCACGATGCCGGGCGTCACGCGGCCGTACGGCGGCCGCACGTCGCGAACAGCTGTGCCGAGCGCCTGCTCGAGGAGCACCTCGGCGCGCGCCAGCTCGGCGACGGCAGCGCCGGGCGGCATCGCCCAGGCGCTTCGGTGCGCGCCGCCGTGGTTGCCGGCGCGATGGCCGCCCGCCGTCCAACGCCGCGCGAGGCCGGGGAGCGCCGCGGCGCGGTCGGCCGAGAGGAAGGCGAGCGCGTGGGCGTCGCAGGTGGCGAGCGCCTCGAGGAGGAGCGGCGTCCCGCGGTCGTCCGGCCCGTCGTCGATCGTGACGTACAGCAGCGGGTGGCCCTGCGCGTCTCGGCGCGGGCCGCGGAGGACGGCGCCGGGCACGAGCGGCCCGACGAGGCGCACGCCATGCGTATCGCGCCAGAACGCGACGTCATTCACCGGTCCACGCGGCGCCCTTTCCACTCGAAGCCCGACGAGGCGCCGAGCAGGCCGAGCGCGGCGACGGCGAGCGAGTACGGCGCGTGCAGCACGAGGTGCGCGGGGTAGGCCCAGAGCAGACGCGTCTGCCCGAAGCGCCGCGCCGCCGGGACGAGCACGGCGAGGTCGCCGAAGGCTTTGAGCGCAAGGGCCGCAATCACATACGGCCAGAGGCTCGGGGCGAACGGGAGCGCCAGCACGGCGAGGACGAGCGCGATGAAGAACGCCCCGATGCCGAGCAGCATCCGCTGAAGCCGCGCCGGGTAGAGCGCGCCCTTCGAGGCCCACCGCCGGCGCTGGTGGACGAACGCGTGGAGCGTCCGCACGGGCTCCGTCAGCACCGTCGCGCCGGGCGCGGCGCAGAAGCGGACGTCGAGCGGCGTCTGGTAGGCCACCTTCTGCATCAGCAGCTCGTCGTCGCCGGACGTGACGTGGTCCACGCCGGAGAAGCCGCCGAGGGCGGCGAACGTCTCGCGGCGGTACGCGACCGAGGCGCCGTTGGCGAGGTTCGGCTGGCCGAGCCCGATGCCGCCGGCGCCGCACGCCATCAGGCCGAAGAAGTCCATCGCCTGGAGGCGGACGAAGAGGCTCGGGCGGTCGCCGAGGGCGTAGGCGACGGGGCCGGAGACGAACGCCGTCTCGGGGCCGTCGAACGCGCCGGCCATCGCGCGCGCCCAGCCCGGCGGGACGATGCAGTCGGCGTCGGTCGTGAGCACGAGCTCGCCGCGGGCGAACGCGACGGCCTTCTCGATGGCCGCCTTCTTGTGCGCGCGCTCGCGGCGCCGGTTCTCGGGGATGCGGACGAGCCGCAGCGGCCCGTCGCCTTCGATCTCGTCCGGATCCGTCTCGTCCACGCCGGCTTCGACGAGGCGCCGCGCCATGCGGCTCCGCACGACGTCGGCCGTCGCGTCCTGCGAGTCGTCGTCGACGACGATGAGCTCGAGGCGCCCGGCCGGATAGTCCTGCGCGAGAACGGAGTCCACGCACGCGCCGATGGTGTTTTCCTCGTTGCGGGCGGGCACGACGACGGTCACCGTCGGCCACTCGAAGCGCGGAGATCTGGCATCGGCCTCGCGGAACACGCGGCGCAGGCCGACGGCCCAGCCGCCGAGGCGCAGCGCGTACGCCGCGGCGAGCGCGACGAGGAGCAGCCCGGCCGTCACGCGGCGCGGCCGGACAGGCGGGCGTCGGGCAGCACCGCGGCGCGCGGCACGCGGAGGCGCGACAGCAGCGGCACGCCGGCCGCGGCGGGCAGCAGCAGGTTGATCACGAACACGGCGAGCGACGCGTTGAGGGCCGCCGCCGCCGAGACGCCCGCACCGGCCAGCACCACGACGG
Source organism: Rhodothermales bacterium (assembly GCA_038243565.1). GTDB lineage: Bacteria > Bacteroidota > Rhodothermia > Rhodothermales > Rubricoccaceae > DASVSE01. The sequence goes on from JBBSQZ010000001.1 coordinate 16,447, forward strand.
CCACACCCTCGCGCACGCCGAGGTCGCCCAGCGTGAGCTGCGGCACAGCACTCTTCAAGAGGAACACCACCGCGACGCCGGCCGCGACGGCGCCCCACGCTGCGGCCGGCGCGAACGCGTGGACGAGGAGGACGAACTGCGCCGAGAAGATGCCGTAACGCAGGAACGACAGCGCCACGAGGACGGCCGCCTCGCCGCGCGGCACGCGCTCGAACGACGCCAGCGCCTCGCGGACGACGCGGACGGGCACGATCTGCCCCAGCACGCGTGCCGTCCGAGACGGGGACGCGAACGCCGCCGCGAGCACGCCCGACGCGGCCACGGCCCACACGCCGACGCCGGCCCACACACCGCTCGGCGCGATGCCCGCGGCCGGATTCACGAACAGCGCCGCGGCTCCGCCGGCGAGGCAAGCCAGCAGTGTCGCCATCCGCTCGGCGAACGTCAGCGCGGCGGACGTGCCGGCGGTGACGCCGCGTAAAAAGGCCGCGCGCCCGACGAAGTCGCCGACGCGGCCGGGCGTGAGCAGCCCCAGCGGGTACGCCCCGACGACAGCGGCCACGGCGTCGCGCATCCGCACCTCCGGCTGAACGCGCCGCACGAGGCGCCCCCACCGCACCGCCTCGAGGCCGACGTTGAGCGGCAGCAGCGCCAGCGCGGCGCCGATCCAGCGGACGTCGGCCGCGGCCCACGCCGCGCCCACGGCGGACGGGTCCACGAGGCGCACGAGGCCCCACACGGCGACGGCGGCCAGCGCGGCCTTGCCGGCGAAGAGCCAGCGCGGGGAGACGGGGCGGGGGACGGGCACGCGCGCAAGCTAGGCGGCCGAGCGGCCGGCGTCTAGGAAGCGGCCGAAAAGACGGCGCCGCGGGATGCCGCGGCGCGATGATTCGAACGATGCGGAGCGCCTGACCTGTCCGTCTGCCGGGGCGCTCGGCGCGGAGCACGGTGAACCGGGTGTGGTGCTCGGGCCGAGACGCGCCACCGGCGCTACGGCGGCGGCGGTGGACCGATCTTGTCCGCCTTGCCTTCCGTCCTTGCCATGTCTCTGCCGCTCGTCGTCCCGTTCACCAAGATGTCCGGCGCCGGCAACGACTTCGTCGTGCTCGACAACCGCTTCCTGCGCTTCTCCGACGCCGAGCTCGCGGCGCTCGCGGCGCAGGCCTGCCCGCGGCGCGTCGGCGTCGGGGCCGACGGCCTGCTCGCGCTCGACGACGCGGATGGCGACGCCGACTTCCGGATGCGCTACCGCAACGCCGACGGCTCGCTCGCGACGATGTGCGGCAACGGCGCGCGGTGCCTCGCCCGCTTCGCCGCCCGCGCGGGCCTCGGCCTGGAATCCGCCGACGGCACCGTTCGGCTCACCTTTGACACCGACGGCGGCCGCTACTCGGCGCGCGTCCTGGGCGGCCGCGGCGCCTCGGGAGCGGTCTTGCTGAACGTCCCGCCGCCGCGCGACCTCGCCGCGGTCACCGGCTTCGAGGACATGATCGAGACGGACGGCGAGCCCAGCCCGCTCGTCCGCATCTGGACCGGGACGGAGCACCTCGTCGCCTTCGTCGAGAACGTGGCCGCCGTCGATCTCGAAGCGGTCGGGCCGCGGTTGCGCCGCGACGTGCTATTCGCGCCGGCCGGGACGAACGTCAACGTCGTCGAAATCGCCGAGGCGGGGGAGGACGCGGCGCCGCGCATCGTCGTGCGGACGTTCGAGAAGGGCGTCGAGGGCGAGACGCTCGCCTGCGGGACGGGCGCGCTCGCCGCGGCACTCGCCGCGTTCCACACCGGCCGCGTCCACGAACCCGCGATGGACGTCGCGATGCCCGGCGGCACGCTCCGCGTCCACTTCACGCCGGGAACCGACGGCGTCTCGGACCTCGTGCTCGAGGGGCCGGCCGAGACGGTGTTCGAGGGGACGCTGGAGTGGAGAGGGTAGCGCGCTGGTTTAGGCTGACGCCGCGAGAGTTTGGAGTTTGAAGTTTGGGGAACGTGGAGTGGAGTGAAAGCAAGCCGTCCCGATGGTCGCACGGTCTACCACCTCTTCAAACTTCAAACTGCATTTCAGGCTCGCCCTCTGTACAGGCTCACGATGCCGAACGTCAGCGGGCGCGCCTCGGCGTCGCGGAAGCCGGCGGCGCGGAAGACGCTCAGGAACGCCTCGCCGGCGGGGAACGCCGCGACCGACTCGGGCAGGTACTCGTACGCCTCGGAGCTTCCCGAGACGGCGGCGCCGATGCGCGGCAGCACGTGCGCCGAGTAGAACGCGTAGCCCTGCTTCACCGGGAACGCCGTCGGCTGCGAGAACTCGAGCACGACGAGCGGCGCGCCGGGCTTGAGCACGCGCCGGATGCCGGCGAGCCCGGCCCCGAGGTCCTCGAAGTTGCGGACGCCGAAGGCCACGAGCGCCCCGTCGAAGGCGGCGTCCTCGAACGGCAGGTGCGCCGCGTCGCCCTGGACGAGCGTGATGCGGTCGGACAGGCCCTTCGCACGGATCTTGTCGCGGCCGACCGAGAGCATGCCCTCCGAGAGGTCCACCCCGACGACCTCGCGCGGGCCGAGCGCCAGCGCCTCGACGGCGAGGTCCGCCGTGCCCGTCGCGACGTCGAGGAGGCGGTCGGGGCGGTGCGCGCCCAGGCCCTCGTCGAGCCAGCGGACGGCCCGCTTGCGCCACCAGACGTCCGTCCCGAACGAGAGGACGCGGTTGAGGAGGTCGTAGCGCGGCGCGATCTCGTCGAACATGGCCTCGACCTCGGCCGTCTTGCCGGTCGCGGGACCGATGGAGGGTTTCAACATAGCGGGAGCGTATTCCAGTCGTGTGAGGGCGGAAACCTACCGTTCCGATGACCCTGCGGTGCCCGCCGAGGCGCGAACGCGAACGGAACGCACGTTGCTTTCAATGTTTTCTGAAACCTCCCGATGCCCGCCCGGTACCTTCCCGGCCTGTAGCTTCCCATGCCCCGCCGGCCGACGCTCGTGTTCACTGCCCCGACCCTCCTCTCGGCCGACCGCCTGCGCGCCGCGCTCGGCGACGCGTTCGCGTCGTGGGACGGCCGCGCGGTGCTGCGCGTCGAGGTCCCGGCCGACCCCGCCGACGCGCTCGCGTGGCTGGCGGCGCAGACTGAGGCGCCGCGTGTGGCGTGGGGTGGCCGCGACGACGCCGAGCAGCGCGCCGGAGTCGGATCGGCGCGGACGGTCGAGGCGGCATCGCTGGACGACGTCTCGGCCATCGAGGACGCGGTGTCCCACCTCCCGGCCGGTGCGCGTTTTTATGGGACGGTCCGGTTCGACGCCGCGCAGGCGCCTGCGCCCGAGTGGGCGGCCTTCGGGCGCGTCCGCTTCGTGCTGCCCCGCGCCGAGCTCGTCGTCCGCGAGCGCCGCGCGGTGGTGGCCGTTCACATCGCGCCGGGTGAGCGCCTCGCCGCCGTGCTGGCCGAGGTCGCGCGCCTCGTGCCGCACACCGACGCGGCGCCGGCTGCGCTGCCGTTCGTCGAGACGCGCGCCAACCTGCCCGGCAACGCCGGCTGGACGCGGGCCGTCCGCGACGCCCTCGCCGCGTTCGCTGCGGGGCGCCTCGAGAAGGTCGTCCTCGCGCGCCGCGCAGACCTGACGTTCGACGAGCCGGTCGACGCCGTCGCTTTGCTGCGGCACCTCGCGCCCGCCGCGCCGCGCTGCTTCCACATCCTCGTCGACCCCGGCGCTGGCTCCGCCTTCGTCGCCGCGACGCCCGAGCGCCTCTTCCGCCTCGAGACGGACGCCGGCGGCGTGCGGCGCCTCGCGACCGAGGCCGTCGCCGGGACGCGCCCGCGCGCGGCCGACGACGACGCCGACGACGCGCTCCTCGGCGAGCTGATGGGCTCCGACAAAGACCGCCGCGAGCACGCGTTCGTCCGCGACGCGATCGCCGAGCGCCTCGCCCCGCTCACGACGTCTGTCGCCGTCGACGCGCACGCGGGCGCGATGACGCTCGCCCGCGGCCGCCACATCCGCACCGGCATCGCCGCGACGCTCGCCGATCATGCGACGCCGCTCGACGTGCTCCGTGCGCTCCACCCGACGCCGGCCGTCGGCGGGACGCCGCGCGAGGCGGCGCGCCTCGCCATCGCTACCGCCGAGCCGTTCGCCCGCGGCCTCTACGCCGGCGCCGTCGGCTGGATCGGGCGCGACGCGGCCGGCCGCGAGGCGGCCGAGTTCGCCGTCGGGATCCGCTCCGCGCTCGTCCGCGGCGCCAGCGTGTCGCTGTACTCCGGCGCCGGCATCGTCGCCGGGAGCGAGCCCGAGGCCGAGTGGGCTGAGATCGAGGGCAAGCTCGCCGACTTCGCGCGCGTGCTCGGCACGGCGCCTCGCGGCGGATCGCCGCGCGCGGCATCCGGCGACGGCGCCGCCTCGGCGCCGCCCGTGCCCGCCTGAGCCGTGCCGTGTGCTTCGCAGACCTTGCGGTTCGACACCCGCGCCATTCCGAACGTCAACGCGCTGTGGGCGGCGCTGCTCGTCGAGGAGCTCATCCGGCAGGGCGTCGGGCTGTTCGTCGTCGCGCCGGGCTCGCGGAGCACGCCCCTTGCGGTCGCCGTGGCGCGGGCCGTTGCTGCTGGAAAGACGACGTGGCTCGTGCATCCGGACGAGCGCGCCGCGGCGTTCGTCGCGCTGGGGTGGGGGAGGGCGACCGGAAGCCCGGCCGCCGTCATCACGACGTCCGGGACGGCCGTCGCCAACCTGCTGCCCGCCGCCGTCGAGGCGGACGCCGCGGGCGTGCCGCTGCTGCTGCTCACGGCGGACCGGCCGCCGGAGCTGCGCGAGACGGGAGCGAACCAGACGGTCCGCCAGCCCGGCCTCTTCCAGACCGTCGCGCGGTGGGCCTTCGACGCGCCCGTGCCGAGCGCCGACCTCGACCCGGCTGTCATTCTGACGACGGCCGCGCACGCCTATTCGCGATCGATCGCGCCGGCCGGGCCGGTCCACCTCAACCTGCCCTTCCGCGAGCCGCTCGGCGACGAGCCCGACGGGACGGACGCCGCGGCGCTCACGGTGCACCTGGGGCGGTGGACCGAAAGCGATGAGCCGTACACGCGGACGGACGCCCCGTCGATGCCCGACCCGGACGCGACTAAGCGCCTCGCGACTCGACTCGCTGGTGTTGAGCGTGGCTTAGTCGTTTTGGGTGCGACGGACTTTCCGGCCGATAGCGTCGGCGCCGAGGACCTTGCCAAGCGCCTTGGCTGGCCGCTCCTGCCTGATGTGGCATCGCAAGGGCGCACCGATGGCGCCGCGGGTGCATCCGGCCCCGTCGCAGCGCACTACGACCTCGCGCTCGCGTCGTCTGCCTTCGCCGGGACGCACCGCCCCGACGCCGTGATTGTGCTAGGAGGCCGGCCGCTCTCGAAGCGGTTACTCGCATTGATCGACGATGCTCGGCCCAATCCTTACATCGTCGTTCGGTCGGGACCGGAGCGGTTCGACCCTGGACACGTCGTGTCCGACCGTGTTGTCTCGACGCCGATGTGGGCCGCACGGGCGCTTGCCGAGGCGCTGCCCCCGGCACCAGTAGCATCGGCATGGCTCGGCGCATGGCAGCGCGCCTCGGTAGCAGCCGAGTCGGCCGCCACCGCTGAGATTGGTCGCGATCTCTCCGAGCCGTTCGTCGCTCGTACCGTGGCGCGCCTCGCGTCTAACCTCATCCTCGCCGCCTCGATGCCGATTCGCGACGTGGACGCGTTCGCAGTGGCCGACGTCGGCGCCGCGTTCGTGACGGCCAACCGCGGCGCCTCGGGCATCGACGGGACCGTGGCGACGGCGCACGGCGTCGCGCGCGGCCTCGGCGAGCCCGTCGTGCTGCTCATCGGCGACCTCGCGCTGGTCCACGACCAGACGAGCCTGATGCTGCTGCGGAGCGGCCCGCCGGTCGTCGTCGTCGTCGTGAACAACGACGGCGGGGGCATCTTCCACTTCCTTCCCGTCGCCCGAGGCGCGCACCCGCTCGACGCCGCGACGTTCGAGGCGGTGATGGCCGCGCCGCACGGCCTCACGTTCGAGCATCCGGCGGCGCAGATGGGCCTGCCGTACCACGCCCCGACGACATCGGACGCCTTCGAGGCGGCCCTCACCGAGGCGCTCGCCTCGGGCGCCTCGGCCGTCATCGAGGTGCGCACGGACCGGGCCGAGAACGCGGCGCTCCACGCTCGAATCACGGCGGCGGCAGCGGCGGCCGTCGACGCGGCGCTCGGGGTGTGACGCGGTCGGTTTAGCTACGCCGCGGCAGGCCGATACCCGCCCGAACCGCCTTTCGTGCCTCCATGGGCCAGCAGCAGCTTCTCCTCCTCGTCGTCGTCATCGTCATCGTCGGCCTCGCGGTCGTCGTCGGCATCCAGCAGTTTGGCGAGGGCCGTCAGAAGGCCGACATCGACCGCCTGACGGTCGAGGCGGTCCGCATGGCGACCGGCGCGAGCGCGTGGCGATCGACGCCCGTGGCCATGGGCGGCGGCAAGGGCGACGCCTCGTTTGCCCGTTTCAGCCTCGCCAACCTCGGCTTCAGCAATGCGAGCGTGGTGGGCAACGGCGAGATCTCCGCCGACGCGACGACCATCCGCTCGGTCTGGAATCGGGATAGCCCGGTGACCTACATCTCGGTCGCCAACGCGGCCTACGACGCCGAGGCGCAGATCTACCTCTACGGGCCGGGCCCGAACTGCCTCGCCGCCCGGACCCGCCGGACGGTCGGCGGGGCAGAGGTCTTCGCGCCCGCCGAGGCGCCGCCGCAGCCGCCGGGCTGCACGTGGTAGGAGGAGAGAACTGGGAAATGGCGACCGGGAAACGGGGGCTGGCCGGAGCGCCTCGGTAGCTTCCGGGATGCCGCCGCCCGCGCTCCTGCTCCACGGATTCCTCGGCCGAGGCGCCGACTGGGACCCCGCCGCCGACCGCCTCGCAGCAGAGCGGGCGGTCCTCGCGCCGGACTGGCTCGACGAGGCACGGCAAACGGACCACGCGGCGCCAGCCGACGACCGGGACGCCGAGCCCTTCGACGCTGCCGCGCCGCGTCCGGGCGGACTCGCATGGGCTGCGGACCGCCTCGCCGGGCGCCTCGACGCTGCCGGCATCGAGCGCGCCGATGTCGCCGGCTACTCGATGGGCGGGCGCCTCGCGCTGCTGTTCGCCCTCCGGCATCCCGAGCGCGTGCAGCGCCTCGTGCTCGTGAGCGCCTCGCCGGGCCTGAAGACGCCCGCGGAACGGGCCGCGCGGCGCGTCCACGACGCTGTCCTCGCCCACGACCTCACCGCCGACTTTCCAACCTTCCTCGCGAGGTGGACGCGCCAGCCCGTCTTCGCCTCGCTCACGCAGGCGCAGCGCGCGGCGATCGAAGCGGACCGCCTCGCGCACGTCGACCCGCGGCGGGCGGCGCGGGCGCTCGTCGCGATGGGAACGGGGGCGACGCCGAGCCTGTGGGAGCCGCTGCGCAGCCTCCGCGTAGAGACGCACGCCGTCGCCGGCGCGCTCGACCCGAAGTACGCCGCTCTCGCGCGCGCGATGGCCGCCGCGGGCGTCCGCGCCACGATCCTTCCTGACGCCGGGCACGCGCTCCTCACCGAGGCGCCCGGCGCCCTCGCCGACCTTCTCTCTCACCTGTTCGCCTGAATGGCTCACCACAACACCGACCGCCCGACCGTCTCCGGCCCCTTCGACTGGGACGCCGTGGGCAGCTTCACCGACATCATCTACGAGAAGGGCCGGCCGGGCACCAACACGGCCGGCATCGCGCGCGTGACGATCAACCGCCCCGAGGTCCGCAACGCCTTCCGCCCGACGACCGTCACCGAGATGATCGCGGCCATCGACGACGCCCGCGACGACGCCACGATCGGCGTGTTCGTGATCACCGGCGCCGGCGACCAGGCGTTCTGCTCCGGCGGCGACCAGCGCATCCGCGGCGAGCACGGCTACAAGGAGGTCACGGACGGGCAGGAGACCGGCACGCAGCGCCTCAACGTGCTCGACTTCCAGACGCGCATCCGGCGCATGCCGAAGCCCGTCATCGCGTCCGTCAACGGCTGGGCTGCCGGCGGCGGGCACGTGCTCCACGTCGTCTGCGACCTGACGATTGCGTCGGACAATGCGCACTTCATGCAGACCGGCCCTAAGGTCGGCTCCTTCGACGGCGGCTACGGCACGTCCCACCTCGCGCGCATCGTCGGCCAGAAGAAGGCGCGCGAGATCTGGTTCCTCTGCCGGCCCTACTCCGCGCAGGAGGCGCTGGACATGGGCCTCGTCAACACCGTCGTGCCGCTGGCCGAGCTCGAGCGCGAGACGGTCCAGTGGTGCCGCGAGATCCTCGCCAACTCGAACATCGCCATCCGCATGATCAAGGCGGCCGCGAACGCGGACGAGGACGGCGGCGCGGGCCTCCAGGAGCTCGCCGGCCACGCGACGATGCTGTTCTACATGACCGAGGAGGGCCAGGAGGGCCGCAACGCCTACCTCGAGCGCCGCCCGCCGAACTTCGACGCCGACGGGTACCGGCCGTGAGTGCGGGGGAAATGGGGAACGGGGAATGGGGAATGGGAACTGCACGTCCGCAGGCCGAGGCTCATCCCTCGCCGGTCCCCAGTTCCCAGTCCCCAGCCCCCAGCCGCCCGGCGGCCGTCCTCGTCTGGCTCTCCGCGGCGCGGCCCAAGACGCTGCCTGCCGCCGCGGCGCCGGTCGTGCTCGGGACGGCCTTCGCGTGGGCAGACGGCGCGCACCATGCCGCGGCCGCGGCGTGCGCGCTCGCCGCGGCGCTGCTGATCCAGGTCGGGACCAACTTCGCCAACGACGCCGAGGACTTCGCCCGCGGGGCGGACACCGCGGCGCGCGTCGGGCCGAAGCGGGCCGTCAACGAGGGCTGGGTGACGGCGGCCGGGATGCGCCGCGCCGCGGCGCTCGCCTTCGGCGCGGCGTTCGCGTCGGGCCTGGTCCTCGTCTGGCGCGGCGGCCTGCCCGTCCTCGCCCTCGGGCTGGCGGCGATCGCGTCGGGGGTCGCGTACACGAGGGGCCGCTACGCGCTGGCGTACACCGGCCTCGCGGACCTGTTCGTGCTCGTGTTCTTCGGCCCCGTCGCCGTCGGCGGGACGTACTTCGTGCAGGCGCTCGCGCTGCCGCCCTCCGTGCTCGTCGCCGGGCTCGGGCCGGGCGCGCTCGCGACGGCCATCCTCGTCGCCAACAACGTCCGCGACGTGGAGCAGGACCGCGCAGCGGGCAAGCGGACGCTCGTCGTGCGCCTCGGCCGCCCGTTCGGCGTCGGGCTGTACGGGCTGTGCTTCATCGTGGCATTCGGCGCCACGGTCTATGCCATCGTCACGTCGGGTGGACATGTGGGCGCGTGGGCGGCGGCGGTGGTCGCGCTCGTCGGCGGGCTCGTGCTGCGGCCCGCGCTGAGGCGATCGCACGGCGTAGCGGCGGCGCCGATCCTCGGCAAGACGGCGGCCGTGCTGATGCTCTACGCGCTCACCTTCGCCCTCGGCTGGGTACTGACGTGATGGGGGGAATGCCCGGGCATCGTGCTGAGGCGCGGCGTCGTGCTGAGACGCCCCGGCGGGGCGTCTCTACGGGTGGGACGTGATGGACGGCATGACGATCTCGCTGCACCCGTACACGCTGCCGCTCGTCGAGCCGGTCGTCTGGGGTGGCGTGGCACAGACGGAGCGCCGCGGCGTGCTCGTCCGAGCCGAGACCGAGGCGGGCGCCGTCGGCTGGGGCGACGCGGCGCCGCTGCCGGGTTTCAGCCAGGAGACGCTCGCCGAGACGACGGCCGCGCTCGAACGCGCTGCCCGAGGCGACCCGGCGAACCTGCCGTCATCGGCGCAGTGCGGGCTGGACCTGGCGCTGGCCGACGCCGCGGCGCAGGACGCCGGCCGCCGCCTCGCCTTCTCGGCCGATCCCGAGGTCACGGTTCCGCTCGCCGGGCTCGTCCTGAACGGCCCCGGCGCCGAGGCACGCGCCGAACGCCTCGCTGAAGCCGGCTACCGGACGCTCAAGCTCAAAGTCGGACGTGGTGCTGTGGAGGCTGACGCTGCGCTCGTCAGGGCCGTCTGCGATGCCGTCGGGCCAACCGTCGCGCTGCGCCTCGACGCCAACCGCGCGTGGTCCGACGACCGGGCCCGCCGCTTCGCCGAGGCGCTCGGCGACGTGGCGCTGGACTTCGTCGAGGAGCCGCTCTCGGATCCCGCCGGCCTGCCCGAACTGTGGCTGGACACCGGCCTGCCGCTCGCGCTGGACGAGACGCTCCAGCAGCCCGGCGGCATCGACCTGATCCGCGGCTGGGCCGCGGCCGTAGTCGTCAAGCCGACGCTCGTCGGCGGTTTTTCGGCGGCGCTCGGCATCTCGCGGCGCGCCTTGGAGGTCGGCGTCCGGACCGTCGTCAGCGCGGCGTTCGAGAGCGGCGTCGGGCTGCGCGGGCTCGTCGCGCTCGCCGCGGCGACGGGCGGGCACGCGGCCGGCCTCGACACGTACCGCTGGCTCGCGCGCGACGTCCTCGACCCGCGCCTCCCGCTCGGTCGGCCGACGGTCGACGTGCCGGGCCTGCTCTCCCGCCCGCTCGACCCACTGCCATGATCCCGGACCCGATCCGCGCGCAGGCCGACGCGCATCCCGACGCCGCGGCCGTCGTCACCGACGCAGGCACGTGGACGTGGGAGGACCTCGACGCCCGCGTCGCGGCCTGCGCCGCCCGCCTCGAGGAGTCGGGCGAGGCGCGTGTCGCCGTCGTCTCGCGGCCGAGCGCCGAGTTCGTCGTGCTGCTGTTTGGGGCACTCCGCGCGGGCGCTTTGCTCGTGCCACTCGCGCCGCGCTGGCCGGCCGCCGCGGTCGAGGAGACGGCGCAGCGCCTCGGCCTTCGCCTTGTGCTGGGCGAGGCTGACCTTGGCGAGATCGCACGTCCGGGCAGGGCAGCGAAGAGGCCCGTGCCTCCGATCGAGGCGTCGCAGCCGTGGACCGTCGTCCACACGTCCGGCACGTCGGGCGAGCCGAAGGCCGTGCTGCACACGGCGGGCAACCACGCGGCGAGCGCGCGCGGCGTGAGCGCGCGCCTCGGCCTGCGGGCCGGCGACACGTGGCTCCTCGACCTCCCGATGCACCACGTTGGCGGACTGGGCATGGCCGTGCGGTGCGCTCTCGCTGGCGCCGCGATGGCGATCCCCGCGCCCGGGACGGGCACGGCCGAGGCGCTCCGCCGCTTCCGCCCGACGCACGCGTCGCTCGTCTCGACACAGCTCTTCCGCCTGCTCCGCGACGACCCCGCCGCCGGCGCAGGGCTCCGCGCGATCCTGCTCGGCGGCAGCGCCATCGCCCCCGGTCTCCTCGACGCCGCCGTCGACGCCGGCCTGCCCGTGTGCATCGGCTACGGGATGACCGAGGCGACCTCGACCGTCACGATGACTGCGCCTGGCGCAGACCGCGCGGCGCTCGACACCTCCGGTACCGTCCTGCCCGAGCGCGAACTCCGCATCGCGGCGGACGGCGAGATCGAGATCCGCGGCGCGACGCTCGCTGCTGGCACGCTCACGGACGCGGGGCTCGTGCCGCTGCCGCTCACGCCCGACGGCTGGTTCCGCACCGGCGACCGCGGGGCGCTCGACGCCACGGGGCGCCTCGTCGTGGCCGGGCGCGTGGGCAACGGGTTCGTCTCGGGCGGAGAGAACGTGCAGCCCGAGGCCGTCGAGGCCGCGCTGGCGCGACGTCCCGGCGTCGCCGAGGCCGTCGTGGTGCCCGTGCCGAGCGCCGAGTGGGGCGCGCGCCCCGTCGCCTTCGTCCGCCCGAGCGGCGCCGCGCTGCCGGACGGCCTGCGCGAGGCGCTCCGCGAGACGCTCCCGCCGCACGCCGTCCCCGTCGCGTTCATCCCGTGGGACGGGCCCGACGGCATGAAGCCGGACCGGCGAGGGCTGGCAGAGGTAGCCCAAAGGCGGTTTAAGGTTTAACGTTTAAGGAATGGCTACACCACCCTTAAACATTAAACCTTAAACCGCATTTCTCATCCCAGCGCCTGGGAGCGGAGGTCCTGCACGTCCGCGGCGTCGCGGAGCGACTTGATCCAGGCCTGCGCGACCTGCTGGCGGCGGCGCTGGAGCAGCTCCTCGCGGATCTGCGTCTTCAGCGCCGGCGTGAGCTCGGCCGGGAGGCCGCCGCGGCGGGCCGTCGTCTGGACGACGAAGGCGGCCTGCTGGCCCTCGACGACGCCCGAGCGCTGGCCCGGCATCAGCCCGAAGGCCGCGCCGACGAGGCGCGGCTCGTCGCCGAAGCCCGCGACCGTCGGTGTCGCCATCGAGAGGTCCGAGAGGTCCACGGCCCGCTGGCCGACGGCCTGCGCGATCGCGTCGAGGCTCGCCGTCGGCGTCACCGCCTTCGCAAAGCGCTCCGTCACGACGGCCTTCTTCTTCTCGAGCGCGACGTCCGTCTCGATCTGGTCGCGGACGTCGTCGAACGGCGCCGTGCCGGCGTCGGTGATGCCCGTCACGTGGACGACGGCGAAGCCGGTGCTCGCGTCGAACGGCGTCGAGACGTCGCCGACGGAGGCCGTCCGCAGGAAGCGCATCAGCTCGCGGCCGACGTCGAGGCTGGGCACGTACGGCTGGTCCTCCTGGATCTCGAGCGGCGTCACCGTGAGGTTCTTCTCGCGGGCGGCCGCCTCGAAGTCCTGGTTCTCCTCCTGGATGTTGACGACCACGAAGTCCTCGGCCGCCTCGCGCACGGCGTCGACGTTGGCCTGGACCGGGCGCGAGACCTGGACGAGCTCGGCCTCCTGCGTGCTCTTGCCCTCGACGAGGATGAGGTGCACGCCGAACGACGTCTTGACCGGCCCGACGACCTGCCCGACGGGCGCGGCGAAGGCCGCGGCGTCGAACTCCGAGACCATCCGGCCGCGGCCGAACCACCCGAGGTCGCCGCCCTGCGCCTTGTTGGACTCGTCCGTGGACACGAGGCGGGCGGCGTCGGCGAACGAGATCTGGCCGGCCTGGATGCGCGCCTTCAGGCGCTCGGCCTCGGCCTCCTGGCCCGGCGCGAGCAGGATGTGGCGCGCGTGGACGAGCGGGCTCGCCGCGTTGCGGACGCCCGTGATGCGGGCGAGCACGGCCTGGTCGCCGGCGATGACCGGCCCGACGACGCGGCCCACGCGGAGGTCCGAGTAGACGGCCGCGGCGAGCGCGGGGTTGAGGTCGCCGGCCGAGACGAAGGCCGCCGCCGCCGGCGCGCCGGCGGCGTTCTGGGTGGCGAAGGCGGCGGGGTCTGCGGCCGAGGCGAAGCCGCCGGCGAGGCCGCGGAGCGTGCCGATGGCCCGCGCCGAGTCCGCCCGGGTCGGGGCCTTGTCGAACGAGACGACCTGGACGGCCCACGTCTTGGGCCGCTCGTAGTCGGCGCGGTGGGCGTCGTAGTAGGAGCGCAGGTCCGAGTCCGCGACCTGGATCTGCGTGTCCGGCACGTCGGCGTAGCGCAGGGCGACGGCGCGGGCGGCGGCCGTCTGCGTGCGGCGCACGAACTCGGCGTCGACCTCGGCGTCGCTCACGCGGACGGCGGCCGAGACGAGCGCCTGGAGCTTCGTCCGGCGGCGGTTGCTGCGGACCTGCTCCTCGATGGCCGAGAGCTCCTGGACGATCTGCGGGTCGGTGCTCGCAACGGCCGCAGCGAGCTGCTGGCGGTTCACGCCGCCGACGCCGTCCGAGAAGACCTGCGCGATGAGCGGGTCCGGCTGGTCGCCGTTGATGAGCTGGAACACCTCGTCGTCCGTGACGCCGATGCCGAGGTCGTCCATCTGGCGCTCGACGATGGAGTTCGTGATGAACTCGTCGTAGGCGTTGGCCTCGATCTGCTGCTGGAGCGCGTTCGTGACCTCGACGCCCTGCGCCTGGTACTGCTGCACCTGCTGCTGGACGCGGTTGTTGAAGAGCTGCGTCTCGATGGGCCTGCCGTCGACGACGGCGACGTTGGGCCCGCCGCCGCGGCCCCCGGTGATGGCGTCGAAGAAGCCGGAGTCCTGGAGCACCCACAGCCCGCCGAAGGCCGCGACGAGGATCCAGAGGACTGCTCCGGTCCGCTCCCGCATCTTGTTCATTACGCCCATTGCACGTCCGCCGGAGCGGTGGAAAGTCTTGAAACGCGACGGGGCCGGCACCCGGAGGTCCCGGCCCGCAGAGTCGGCCAAGCTAACCCCGACGGGGGGCACCCCCCGGGGGAAAAATCCGCGCAGACCCGCGGCGCGCGCCGAGGCGCGCTCGGGCTATCGGTACGTCCGGTCGAGGATGGCCGAGGCGGGCTGCGGCGCGGTCCGGGCGAGCCAGACGACCGAGGCGAGGCAGGCGACGCCGACGGCGGCGAGGAGCGAAGGCGACATGGGGACGCAGGGCGTGTGGGTTCCCCGGCATCGGCCATCACCCCTCCGCACAGGCCGTTCGGCCATTCAGCCGCCCATTTCGTCGCGTTCGTCTCGGTAAAACGGGTTCGATTCGGGCACGTCGAGCCCCAGGTACATCCTGGACATGCGGACGTAGTGGGCGGCGTTGGCCCGGTTCCGCTCCACCTCGGCGTCCGTCAGCGCCCGCACGACGCGCGCCGGGCTGCCGATGACGAGCGACCGCGGCGGCACGACGGTGTTCATCGTCACGAGCGCGCCCGCCCCGACGATCGACCCGGCCCCGATCACGGCGCCGTCCAGCACGACGGCGCCCATCCCGATGAGGACGTCGTCCTCGACCGTGCAGCCGTGGACGACGGCGTTGTGCCCGACGGTCACGCCCGCCCCGAGGCGGCACGGGTGCGTCCCGCGCGAGACGTGGACGGTCGCGCTGTCCTGCACGTTCGACCCCGGCCCGATCTCGATCCAGTGCACGTCGCCGCGCAGCGAGGCGCCGTACCACACGCTCGCGCCGTCGCCGAGCGAGACGTCGCCGACGACGGCGGCCGTGGGGGCGATGAAGACGTCCGCGCCGAGGCGCGGCGCGCGGCCGAGGAAGGGGAGGGTCATGGTGGATGGTGGATGGTGGATGGTGGATGGTGGATGGTTTGACGAGGCGCTGCGGTTTGTTCCGGCGTCCTGCCTGGCGGGGCGGGTAGCGGCTCCTCCGGGGATTCGGCTGGGTCTGGGGAATCGGACGAGCGCGGCGTCTCGGCGGGCGGCACATCGCGGCGCCCGTATCTTGCACCACTTCTCCGCCTTCTGCCGCCCATGTCCGTCGCCCTGACCGCCGCTCGCCCCGCTGCCCTGGACCGCCTCCGCGCGGCCGACCTGCCGCTCGCGGCGCAGATCGCCTCCATCGCCGGCGCGGCGCTCCTCGTGGCGCTGCTCGCGCAGGCGGAGGTCCGGCTCTACCTCTGGGAGGTCCCGCTGACGCTCCAGACGCTCGCCGTCTACGGGACGGGCCTCGTGCTCGGCCGCCGCAACGGCGTCCTCGCGATGGGCCTCTACCTGCTGATGGGCCTCGCGCTGCCCGTCTTCGCCGGCGGCGAGACCGGCCTGGCGCACCTCTTCGGCGCGACGGGCGGCTACCTCCTCGCGTTCCCGCTCGTCGCCTTCGTCGGCGGGGCGCTGACAGAGCGCACGCGGACGTTTCCGCGCGCGATGCTCGCGCTCCTCGCCGGCTCGGTGGTCCTGTTCACGCTCGGCGTCGTCGTGCTGCACTCCGTGAGCGGGACGCTCTCGTGGACGGCCGCCGCCGAGATGGGCTGGCTCCGGTTCGTCCCGTGGGACATGGCCAAGATCGGGACCGTCGCCGCGGCGTACGCCGCCGCCCGCCGCGCGGCCTGACCCGCCGTCTTCTGCCCGTCTTCTGCGAAACGTCCGCCTCCCGGGGTGGGCGTTTCGCGTTTCGGGCCGCCTCGTTACCCGCCCGGCACGATCGGCGGCCTTCTGATCGTCCTCCCCGTCCACACGTCCCCCGCTCCGATGCGCCTCCCCCTTCTCCTGCTCACGCTCCTCGCGCTGCCCGCCTGCGATTCGTACAACAACGGCTACGACGACGGCTACGGCGATGGCCAGGGCAACGCCCCGACCAGCACCGCGACGTTCGCCGACTTCTCGCTCGACGCGACGCGGTACGACGTGAGCGATGACAACCGCACGGCGACGTTCCGGTCGCGCAACATCTCGTCGATCGACACGCGCAACGCCGTTGAGCGGGCGCTCGCGACGGCTGGCGACGGCGCGCTCGTGATGCTCTACATCAAGAACTACCTCGTCAGCGACCAATCCTCTCCGACTCAAACTGCCCCGACGTACTCGGCGCTCCCGATCTCGCGTGGCTTTGACGAGCAGCTCGTGACCACGACGAACCCGGACGGGACCCCCGGCTCGCCGGTCTACGTCGTCGGGCTGACGGCGTCCTACGAGTTCTCGTTCGACAATGGGGACCTCTACTTCGACGTGGTCTCTTCCAAGCCGTCGACCGACTTTGGAAGCAACCCGGAGTCCCTGTTCAACATCATCATTCCGCAGGAGACACTTGCAGACGGCAGCGGCCGCCTCGACCGCCTCGAGTTCCGCCTCGTCACCGTCCCCGCCCGCGCCGGCCAGCGCCCCGCCGTCGACATGACGGACTACGCGGCCGTCGCCCGCGCCTACAACCTGCCGGACTGACGCCGCCTCGCGCCGCGCGTTCGCCCCGCCTCGGACCTCCGGGGCGGGGCGTTTTTGCGCACGGACGGAACGCCGCGCGGCGTTCCGGGTGAGCCTGCCACACGACGCCACGCCGCGATGACTTTCCAGTATTCCGAGTGGGACGACGCCCGCCACGGGCAGGAGCGCACCACCTTCGACACGCTCTTCGACCTCTTCCAGCAGCTCCTCATGCACACCGGCGGCGACGCCGACGAGGCGCTCCGCTGGCTCACCGCCGTCGACACGCAGTACGGCCTCTCGGACGAGGGCATGGGCCTCGGCGACTTCATCGAGGAGCTCAAGAACCGCGGCTACGTCGAGCGCGACGAGCAGACCGGCGCCGTCCAGATCACCGGCAAGACGACGCGCGGCCTGCGCGAGCGCTCGCTCGAGGAGATCTTCGGCCAGCTCGCCAAGGCCGGCCGCGGCGCCCACAAGACGCCCTTCGCCGGCACCGGCGACGAGCGCCAGCCCGAGACGCGCGCCTACTCCTTCGGCGATTCGGTCGCGGACCTCGACGTCACCGCGACGCTCTCCAACGCCTTCCGCCGCGGCGGCGACTTCTCGCTCGAGCAGGACGACTTCGAGGTCTTCGAGACGGACCACCACACGTCCGTCGCGACCGTCCTGATGATCGACCTCTCGCACTCGATGGTCCTCTACGGCGAGGACCGCATCACGCCCGCGCGCAGGACAGCGCTCGCCCTCGCCGAGCTCATCACGACGAAGTACCCCAGGGACACGCTGGACATCGTGGCCTTCGGCGACGACGCGTGGGAGGTCGAGATGAAGGACCTGCCGTTCCTCCAGGTCGGCCCGTACCACACCAACACGCGCGCCGGGCTCGAGCGCGCCCGCACGATCCTCAAGCGCCGAAAGAACCGCAACAAGCAGATCTTCATGATCACCGACGGCAAGCCGTCCGCCCACTTCGTCGACGGGCGGCTGTACAAGAACCCGTACGGGCTGGACCGGCAGATCGTGAACAAGGTCCTGGACCAGGGCGCGATGGCGCGCCGCGAGGGCATCACGATCACGACGTTCATGATCGCCCGCGACCCGGCGCTCCAGGACTTCGTGCGCCAGCTCACCGAGACGAACAAGGGCCGCGCCTACTACTCGCGCCTCGACGACCTGGGCGGCTTCCTGTTCGAGGACTACGTCCGCAACCGCCGCAAGACGGTGCGGTAGGGAATATGGGCAACGACGAACGGCCATCGGGGAATGCACTCCCGATGGCCGTTCTCGTTTGCCCCCGCCGTTTCCCGATGCCCGTTGGTCTTTCCCGGCCGAGCGCACGCAGCGCCTCGGTCCGCCGCTGGCCGCGTCGTACGTTCGCGGCACCCTGACGCACGCCGACATGCCCGCCACCGCCCGCCCGACGTCTCGCCCGTCCCGCGCGACGCCGCCCCGCACCGAGGCGCGTCCTGCGCCGAGCACGGAGCCGACGACCGCGACGCCAGCCGAGGCGCTCGAGGAGACGCCGTACGCGCGCTACCTCCGGACGCTCCCCGATGGCCTCAAAGCCGACCTCATCCGCGGCGAAGCCGTCATCGACATGTCCGCCAGCGTCGCTCACGAGCTCATCTTCGGCTTCCTCTACACGCTGCTCAAGCTCTACGTCGAGGAGCGCGGGCTCGGCGTCGTGCTCGGGTCGCGGACGCTGATGCGCGTCGATGACGAGAACGGATACGAGCCCGACCTGCTCTTTGTCCGGGCCGAGCGCCTCGGCATCATCGGCGACGTGGATGTGAGCGAGCGCGTGGACCTCGCCGTCGAGATCGTCTCGCGGACGTCGGGCCGGCGCGACCGAGAGACCAAGTTCGAGGGCTACGAGCGCCTCGGCGTGCCCGAGTACTGGCTCATCGACCCGCTGCGCGGCGAGGCGACGTTCTACGCGCTCGGCGACGACGGCACCTACCGCGCGACCCCGCTCGATGCCGGCGTCTTCGCGAGCCGCGAGCTTCCCGGCTTCCGCCTCGACCCGCAGGTTCTCTTCGGCGAGACGCTCCCGCCCGTGCTGCCGCTGCTCACCGCCCTGCTCGCCGAGCCGATGCCCGAGGCGCCGAACGCCGCAGAAGACCCCGACGCCGCGTGAGCGTCCGTCCCAAAAAGCGCCTCGGGCAGCACTTCCTGGCCGACCCGGCCATCGTGCAGGCCATCGCGGAATCCGTCCACGTCCCGCCGGGTGGGCGCCTCGTCGAGATCGGGCCTGGCGAGGGCGTCCTGACGGCCGAGCTGCTGCGCCGCTTCCCGGACCTCGTCGCCATTGAGGTCGACCCCGAGGCCGTCGCGCACCTCCGCGCCCGTTTTCCTGGATTGGACCTCCGCGAGGCGGACGTGCTGGATGTGGACTGGGGGGCGGTGAAGGAGGACGGGTCGGAAAAGGAAGGAGGAAAAAGGGGAGCGGGAAACGCATGCCTGTCTTCCCCTTCCCCACTTCAACCCTCCCACCCCTCAACCCCGCTCACCGTCGTCGGCAACCTGCCGTACTACATCACGTCGCCGATCCTGTTTGCGCTGCTCGATGCCCGCGCGCACGTCGGGCAGGCCGTGGTGATGGTGCAGAAGGAGGTCGCGGATCGCTTGGTGGCGCCGCACGGCTCGAAGACGTACGGGACGCTCTCGGTCTACTTCCAGCTGTTCGCCCGCGCGCGGAAGCTCTTCGACGTGCCGCGGCACGCGTTCCGCCCGCCGCCGAACGTCGAGAGCGCCGTGATCGACGTCGACTTCTCGGTGGAGGCGCCGGACGTGCCGTTCGAGGCGCTCCAGCGGGTCGTGAAGGCGGCCTTCGGGCAGCGCCGCAAGATGTTCCGCAACAGCGTCGCGCCGCTCTTCGCCTCGGCAGGCCGCACGATGCCCGAGCGCTTCGAGACGCTCCGCCCCGAGGCCGTCCCGCCCGAGGAATTCGTCGCCCTCGCGCAGGCGCTCGAGGGGGCCGACGGGCAAATGCAGGAGACAGAAGGCAGAGGACAGAGGACGGACGACAAATAGATTCCGTCCTCCGTCCTCCGTCCTCCGTCCATGCCCGACCTCGCCTCGCTCGACACGATCCCCGACGACGACCTCCTCGACGCGCTCGTGGACGACGTCGCGGCGCTCGTCGCCGACGGGCGCCGCGGCATGGTGCTGAACCTCGTCGCGGACCTCCGGCCGGCCGACTTCGCGGACCTGCTCGCGCGCCTGCCCGAGGACGCCGCGCAGCAGGTCGTGCGGTGGATCCCCGGCGAGGGCACGTCCGAGGCCATCGCCGAGCTCGACTCGTCGGACCGCTCCGACCTTCTCGAGGGCCTCACCACGTCCGAGCTCGTCGTCCTCCTCGACCACCTCGACACCGACGACGCGGCCGACGTGCTCGCCGACGTCGACGGCGCCCGCGCCGGGGCGGTCCTGACGCAGCTCGAGGACGCCGACGACGTCGAGGCGCTGCTGCGCTACGGCGAGGACACGGCCGGCGGCCTGATGGGCACCGAGCTCGTCGCGGTGCCGGCCACCGCGACGATCGCCGAGGCGACCGAGGCCGTCCGCGCCCACGCCGACGCCGTCGACCACCTCTACGCCGTCTACGTCCTCGACGCCGAGGGCCGTCTCGCCGGATCGGTCCCGCTCACCGACCTGCTGCTGTCGCAGGCCGACACGCGCATCGCGGACGTGATGGACGACGCCGTGCTGACGGTCGGCGTGAACGTGGACCAGGAGGAGGTCGCGCGCATCATGGAGCGGTACGACCTCGTGGCGCTGCCCGTCGTCTCGGCCGCCGGCCGCCTGCTCGGCCGCATCACCATCGACGACGTCGTGGACGTCATCCGCGAGGAGGCCGAGGAGGACCTCCAGCGCGCCGTCGGCATCACAGGCGACGAGGAGCTCTCGACGTCCGTCTTCAGGGTCAGCCGCGGGCGCCTGCCGTGGCTCGCCGTCGGCATGGCCGGCGCGTTCGTGTCGGGCCTCGTCATCCAGGGCTTCGAGGGCGCGCTCGAGCGCGCGATCGTCCTCGCGACGTTCATCCCGCTCGTCACGGCGACGGGCGGCAACGCGGCCATCCAGAGCGCCGCGATCGCCGTCCAGGGCCTCACGTCGGGCGACCTGCGCCTGCGCGACGGCCTGAAGCGGCTCGGCAAGGAGATGCTCGTCGCGCTCGTGAACGGCGTCGTGCTCGGCATCGCCATCGGCGCTGTCGTGGTCGCGATGGGGCAGGGCGACCCGACGCGCCTCGCGCTCACGGTCGGCCTGACGCTGCTGTCGGTCATCGTCATCGCGACGACCAACGGCGCGCTCGTGCCGTTCCTGCTGCAACGCGCCGGCATCGACCCGGCGTCGGCGATGGGGCCGTTCGTGACGACGCTGAACGACATCGTCGGGTTGAGCGTCTACTTTGCGATTGCGACGCTCGTCTATCTGTGAGGACGAGGCGCGTCACCGTCTGGCACGTGCTCATGTCCCGGTCGAGTCTCCTGTCGTGTCTGATCGTCGCGCTCGTGGCGTCAGGCAGCGGGTGCGACACCGCCACGCCGGAGGCGCCGGCGGGCGCGCTCGTCGTCTCGGTCCTGCAGACGGGGAAGCCGAACGCAGAGCTGGTCGCCGTCTCGCTCGACGGTCAGGAGCGGCCGTTCCTGCACCTCGGCTACGCGAAAAGCGCGTTCTTTCCGGCCTGCGCGCCCGGCGGGCGCCGCGTGGCGTTCCAGCGGGAGGACGACGCGGACGGGTTCGCGCCCCCGCGCCTCGCCGTCGTCGACGACGGCCGCGTCCGACCACTCGCTGGCCCTGCCGACGACCCGATCCGCGGCGTCCTCGGCACGTGGGCGCCGGACGGGCGGCGCATCGTCATCGCCCGGCGGTCTCCTGAGCCGCCGGGCGCCTTCCCCGACGACCTCGCCGTCGTCGACGTCGAGACCGGAACCGTCGAGGCGCTCACCTCGGGCCCGGCCGCAGACCTGACGCCGCTGTGGAGCCCGGACGGCCGCCGGATCGCGTTCGTCTCGGACCGGGGCGGCGAGAGGCAGCGCGAGGTCTTCGTCATCGCTCCCGACGGCAGCGGCCTGCGGCAGGTCACGGCGCTCGGGCGCGAGGTCTATCTCGCCGGCTGGGGCCCCGGCCCGGCCGACGTGACGATCCGCGTCCTACGCACCGACGGCAGCGTCGTGATCGACACCTGGATCGTGGACGTCGAGACCGGGACGCTGCGCGCGCTGCCCGCGCCGGCGCTCCCCGACGGCACGGGCCGATTCAGGTTCGAGACGTGGGTGACCGGCGGCACGGCATACGTCTACCAGACCAGCCGAGGGAGCGGCGTAAACGGTGCGGCGGCCGTTCTGAGCCTGTTCGACGTCGAGACAGGACGGTCGACGCGGCTCATCGAGCGGACAGGCGATCAGTCGTTCTTCGGGACGGCATGGTGCCCCGCGGCGCCGTAGTGTCGTGTCGCGGCACCGCGCGCGCCGGCCACCCTGCCCGACGCGCCGCTGCCTACTCGTGTGACGCGCACTCATGTGACGCGCACAGTCGTCTCGGCGGACTACGCGCGCTACCAGCAGTCGGTCGAGGTGCAGCGGGCGAGCGCGGGCAACCCCTTCGTGCAGCCGAGCCGCGTGTTCACGAACGTCGCGGGCGGCCTCGGGGCGTTCGTCGGGTCCGCCGGCGCGTCCGTCGTGGTGCGCTGACGCGCCTACCTTGGCGGGCCACGTCCCGCCCGGTCCATGGGTCGCCTCGCGCTTTTGTCGCTCCTCGTGCTCGTCGCCGGCTGCGACGTCCGCGACTCGCTGATGTCGGTCCTGCTCGTGCGCCCTGTCTATCAGGGCGACGCGACGGCCGCGAGCCCGCCTACGGCGCCGGTTCTGCTGCTCCGAAGCGTGCAGGACGAGGCGGCCGCGCGCACCGCGTTCGGCCTCGGCGGCCCGTTCTCCGGCATCGACTACCGCACCGACGTCGGCGTGCTCGCCGCGCGCGAGGTGTCGACGGCCGAGGGGCAGACGACCATCGACCGCGTCGAGCTGCGCGGGCAGCGGACCGTCGCCGTCCGCGCCTCCATCGTCGGCCGCGGCGGGGCGCCGGCGCGGCGCCTCAGCGTCTCGGTCGTCGCCGTGGACCGCTTCGCGGACGCCTTCACCGAGACGCAGACGGACTTCCGGTAGCGTGGGCTTTCGCGGCGGATCCTGGCCTGGCCGGACGAATCCAACGGCAGTTCCGCCCTCCGCGCCGATGCTCCGCCGCGCGCCCTTCACGCTCGCCCTCGCCGCGGCGCTGCTCGCCGTGGCAGCCCTCGCAAGCGGCCCCGGCTGGGCGCCCCGGCCCGACATCATCGCCCGGTGGGGCTTCGCGCTGCACGACCTCTGGACGCTCCGCGCGTGGTCGCTCGTGACCGCCGTCTTCTTCACGCAGCACCCGGCGCGCATCGCTGCGACGGTCGCCTTCACCGCCGCCTCGGTGGGCGTGTACGAGTGGCAGGCCGGCACGCGCCGCGCGCTCGCACTGTTCTGGACCGCCGACGTCGCGGCGACGCTGCTGCTCGCGCTCGGCGTCGTGTTGCCCCTTCTGCTCGCCGGGACGGCCGTCGGGGCGCGCCTTGCGGCGGCCGACGACGTGGGGATGTCCGGTGGCGGCTTTGCCTGTCTCGGCGCGTGGACGGCCCGCCTGCCACAACGCTGGCGGTGGGCCGCCTTCGGCGCCGTCGCCCTGTTCATCGGCGTGAACCTGTTCCAGCCGGGCACGCTCGAGGCGGACCTGCTGCACGCCATCGCGTTCCCGCTCGGCGTCGCGCTGGACCGCGCCGCGACGCGCCGCGCCGTGGGTCGGAACGACGCGCTTGTCCCGGCTTCAGTCCCGCTCTGAGACCATCGCCCGGACGACAGGCGTTGAAACGGGTGCACAGCCGTGTCAATCCGGCGCGGTGACGCCGCGGCGCGCCCGGGCGCCTGCCGCTTGCGGGACGTGCCGGCGTCGCGCGAGTTTAGAGCGCGTGGCGCCCGACGATACCGAGACCGACCTCCGAGCTCCCATGCCAGACCGCCCGCCGCTCCCGCCCTCGCCCGCCCCGCGCCCTCCGGACGCTGAGGCGCCGGCGCACCCGGCTACGCCGCCTGCGTGGACCGGCCTCGACTCGGCCTCGGGCATGCCCCCGGCGCCGGTCCACGAGGCCGTCTACGAGGACCTCGACGCCTTTGCCGCGGGCGGCGCTGCGTGGCCGCCCGCCGCGGCGCCGCCCGCGCGGCCGGCGCAGGTCGAGCCGCCCGCCTTCGTGCCGATGAGCGAGGCTGCCTACCAGGTCGGCGACCCGTTCGCGCCCGGCTCCGGCGACGGCGCACCGACCTACAGCCCGGACGCCGGCTTCCGCATCGACTTCGACGCCCCCGAGCCAGACCAGACGGCGGCCCTTGCGGTCGTTGAGCCCGCGCCGATGCCGGCCCCGCCGCCGCCACCCGTCGTGCAGCCGCCAGTGCCGCCCGCGGCGCCGCGCGCCGAGGCGCGCCGTGCCGCGCGGGACAAGATGCAGTTGCTGCGCCGCCACAAGTGGCTCATCCTCGCCACGACGCTGCTCGGCCTCGGCGCGGCCGCGCTCTACAACGCCCTCGCGCCCGTGCAGTACGAGGCGTACAGCGTGCTGCTCGTCCAGCCGCCGCCGGCGACGGGGACGGAGGCCAACGTCAACAGCGGCTTCACGCAGGCGACGGGCACGGACCAGAGCCGCGTCCTGAACCAGGCGCTGATCCTCCAGCAGGCGCCCGAGATCGCGCAGAAGACGGCCACGACGCTGCTCGGCCGCACTGACGCGCGCGGCCTCTCGACCGTCCGCGACGCCGCGAAGACGGTCGACGGCCCGCTGACGGCCGACGAGTACGCGCTCTTCCTCCAGAACGAGGTCGTGACGGTCAAGCCCGCCGCCGAGAACGTCGACGCCATCCGCGTCCAGGCGACGGCCGGCACGCCGGCCGAGGCGGCCCTCATCGCGACGCTCTTCACGGAGCAGTACCAGACGATGACGCGGGACTCGAACCTCGGGCGCGTGCAGCAGACGCGCGACGCGCTCGAGGAGCAGGTCCTGCGGCGCCAGGGCGAGCTCGACTCGGTCGAGACGCGCCTCAAGGACTACATGACGCGCGAGAACGCCGCCGGCCTCGACGCCCAGACGCAGGCGACGGTGAGCAACATCGGCACGCTCCAGTCGCAGCTGGACCTCGCGCGCGTGCAGGTCCGGACGCAGGAGGCGCAGCTCGCGCAGCTCCAGCAGGACCTCGCCTCGGCCGGCCCGCGCCTCCAGGCCTCGTCGGCCGCGCCGAGCGTGGTCGAGACGACGGCCCTCGACCAGAGTATCTCGGACCTCGAGCGGCTGATGGAGCAGATCTTCCAGCGCAACCCGCAGTACCGCGGCAACCCGCGCGCGCACCCGGACCTCGCGACGATGCAGACGCGCCTCGAGGGCCTCCGCGCCGAGCGCCAGCGCGTCCGCGGCGCCGCGGCGCAGTCGGCCCTCAACTCGGGCGGGCTGGACCTCAACAGCCAGGGCACCAACGGCGGCCAGTACCTCGCCGACATCCAGCGCCAGATCTCGTCCACGCGGGCGGGCCTCGAAGGCGCGCGCGCCCAGGTGTCGGCCCTCGCGAGCCGCCTCGGCGAGGCCACGGGCCAGCTCCGCAGCATCCCCGCCGAGCAGATCACCGTCGCCGCGCTCCAGCGCCAGCGCGACGCCGCGGCGCAGACGCTGCTCGGCCTCCGCGCCCAGCTCGACGCGACCGAGCTCGCCGGCACGACGGACCTCGGCCTGACGCAGACCATCCGCGGCGTCCAACTCCCGGCCAAGCCCGCCGCGCCGAAGAAGCCGCTCAACCTCGCGCTCGGGACGCTGCTCGGCCTGCTCGTCGGCCTCGTGCTCGCCGCCGTCCGCTACCGCACCGACGCCCGCGCCCACACGCCGGACGACCTCGCGGACCAGGGCTTCGCCGTCGTCGGGACCGTGCCGGACCTCTCGGCCGCGCTCAAGGGCGGCCGCCAGGACGTCGACGGGAATGTCGTGCACCCGGCCATCGTCACGCTCACGCAGCCGTTCTCGCCCTCCGCCGAGGCCTTCCGGCACCTCCACGCCAACCTCACGACGGGCTCGGGCGTGCCGCCGCAGGTCGTGCTCGTCGGCGGGCCGGAGATGGGCTCGGGCAAGTCCATCATCGCCACGAACCTCGCCGTGGCCGCCGCCCAGGCCGGCCGCCGCGTGCTCCTCGTCGACGCGGACCTCCGCAAGCCGTCCGTCGCGGGCCTGCTCGGGCTCGGCGACCAGCCCGCGCTCGGCGAGGGGCCTGAGGGCTCGAACCTCGTCTACTGGTCCACGGCCGTGCCGAGCCTCTTCGCGATGACGCCGCGCGAGACGGCCGAGCGCCCGGACCAGATGTGGGCGCCGCACCAGATCGGCGGCCTGCTCGCCAACCTGCGCTCCGCCTTCGACCTCATTCTCATCGACGCCGCGCCGGCGCTCGTCTCGGCGGACATGGCGCTGCTCGCGCCGCACTCCGACGCCGCGCTGCTCGTCGCCGAGGCGGGCACGACGGACCTCGACGCGCTCGCGCAGGTCGCGGCGGAGCTCTCGGGCGTCGGCCTGCGGCGCATCGGCGCCGTGCTGAACCGCTTCAACCCCCGCCGCGCCGTCGGCTACACCCGCACCGCCGCCGTGCGCCACACCGTCCGCCGCGACGGCGGCGCGCAGGAGCGGCGCCCCCATCTCTCGTGATGACCCGCCTCCTCGCCCTTCCAGCGCTCGCGCTCGCGGCGCTCGTCCTGCTCCCGCTCGCCGCGCACGCCCAGATCTCGCCGCCGGCCGCGGACGCGCCCGTCGTGACGCGCCTCGGGCAGTCCGAGCAGATGCGCTCCAACTCGACCGGCTACTACTACAACCACCTCCCCGGCGAGGCCACGATCCAGGTCCAGGTCGAGGGCGCGGTGCTCTACCCCGGCCTCTACGAGGTCGGCGTGGACACGGACCTGCGGCGCGTGCTCGCGCTCGCCGGCGGCCCGCGCCTCGACGTGCGCGACCGGGACTCGGACCGCCGCGTCGACATCCGCCTGCTGCGCCCGTCCGAGGGCGCGATCTACGTCTCGACGCTCGCCTCGGCGTCCGTCCGCCCGGACCAGATCCCGGCGCTGCGCCACGACGACACGATCCTCGTGGACGTGATCTCGAAGCGGCGGTTCGGGTGGCAGGACGCCGCGACGCTCATCGGCGCGCTCGGCACGTTCGGGTTTTTGATCCAGGCCGTCACGCGGTAACGACCACGCATCGCCAGGTCGCGTTCAGGCCACCGCACCCGTAGAGACGCCCCGCCGGGGCGCCCCGGTCGCGGGCACGGCGTCGGAATCGGGCACGATATCGGAATCGGGCGCGACGTCGCGCGCATTTTCGGCACGTGACGACGTCTCGGCATCGTGGGCGTTCGGCGCACGGTGATGCGTGGCGGAGACGCCCCGGCGGGGCGTCTCTACGGTGGGCACCGAATGCGCGGGCAGACCTGCGCGATTCCGGCCGATGGGTTCAGGCGCCTCCGCGCCGGACGATATTCCGCACGGCGACACGCTAGCCCCGTCGCCGCCGTCTTGATGCGCGTCCCGCGCCTTTCCGCCCTCCGCACCAGCCCGTGGCTCGGCCGCGGCGCGTGGACGATCCTGGACCAGGCCAGCTTCGCCGGCGCCAACTTCGTCGTCAACGTGCTGCTCGCGCGGTGGCTCGCGCCGGCCGGC
>JBBSQZ010000002.1:0-34134 GCA_038243565.1 Rhodothermales bacterium
GAGCTCTCCGAGCTGCGCGGCGATCCGAACTACGCCGGCGCGGCGGTCGTCGACTTCGGCGAACGGCGCGTTCTCGCCGTGATGCTGGGCGGCCAGGTGTGGTCGACCACGGACGCGGGCGCGACGTGGACGATGGCGGGCATTGTAGAGGGTGGGTACATGGACCCCAATCAGACGCACAGCGGCATCGTAGACTGGGCTTTCCGAGGCGAGGACGGTCGGCTGTATGTGGACGGAACGCGTCTCGGCAACTCGGTTCCGGGCTGGACGCTGCGAACGGTCGATCCGGTGACGTTCGCCGTCGCGGGCGAGGCGCCACCCGCGGCGCCGGGCTCGTTCGGCGTCTCGGTTCGTCCGAACCCGGCGAGTGGCCGTGTCGCCGTCGTGCTGCGCACGGCGGAGGCGGGCGCGGCGCGGGTGGTTGTGGTGGACGCGCTCGGCCGCGAGGTGGCGGTCGTGCTCGATGGCACCGTCGACATGGGGGAGCGGACGGTGCCCGTCGAGACGGGATCGTGGCCGGCGGGCGTGTACGTCGTCCGCGCCTCGGTTGGCGCGCAAACGGCGACGGCGCGCCTCGTCGTCGCGCGGTAGCGCCGCCGTTATAGCCCCCGCACGATCTCGACGATCGTCGCGGCGGACTCGTTGCCCGACCGGTCGACGGCCGAGACCGCCACGGCGTCGACACCGGCAGGGACGCCGCGCGTGCGGTCGTCGCCCGGCGCGAGGGACCACGACCACGCCGCGCCGCGGCGCATGCGGATCACGAACTGCCGGACGGTCTCGCCCGCCCGCGGCCCGAAGGCGGCCTCGAGGCCGGCCGTCCGCCGCTCGACGGCCACGCGCGGGCTCGGCGGCGGGACGGCGTCCAGCCACGGCGACGGCGGGACGAGCGCGGGCTCGGCGTAGACCTCGCGCTGCAACGCGCCGCCGAGCGCGCGGCTCGCCGCGAGCGCCTTGAAGCTGTAGTGGACCGTCCCCGTCGAGACGCCCGAGGCGCGCGCCTCACGGACCTGCCCGACGATCTCGTCCGGCCGCCAGGTGCCCACGTCCGGCATCGTGCGGCTGTCGAAGAGCCCCGGCCAGAGGTGGCGGCGCTGCGTGTTCTCGCCGCCCCACCAGCCGAGGAGGCGGCCGAAGTTCTGGCCGCGGCTATCGCGCGCCCAGTAGAGCTGCGGCGCGAGGTAGTCCAGCCAGCCGTTGGCGAGCCACAGGCGCGCGTCGGCGTAGAGCCCTTCGTAGGCGTCGAAGCCGGTGATGCCGGACGGCGAGCCGGGGCGCCAGATGCCGAACGGGCTCAGCCCGACGAGCACATCGGGCTTGGCCGCCCGGACCTCGGTGTAGAGCCGCTCGACGAAGCGGTTGACGTTCTGCCGGCGCCAGTCCGACCGGCCGAGCGTCTCGCCTCGGGCTTGCGCCGCGCGCCAGCTCGCGTCGTCCGGGAACGCGACGGTGCGGCCGCCGGCCTGGATCGGGTACGGGTAGAAGTAGTCGTCGAGGTGCAGGCCGTCGATGTCGTAGCGCGTCACGAGGTCCTGGAGGACGGCGAGCGAGTGGTCCACGGCGGCGGGCACGCCGGGGTCCAGCCAGACGAGGTCGCCGTAGCGGACGGTCCAGTCCGGGTGCGTCCGGGTGACGTGCGTCGCGGCGTGCGGGCCGCGGGCCGAGGCGTGGCCCGCGCGGAACGGGTTGGCCCACGCGTGGAGCTGGAGCCCGCGGCGGTGCGCCTCGGTCACGGCGAACGCCAGGGGGTCGTAGCCCGGGTTCTGCCCCTCCTGCCCGGTGAGGAAGCCGGACCACGGCTCGAGGCTGGACGCGTAGAGCGCATCGGCCGCGGGCCGCACCTGGAGCACGACGGCGTTCAGGCCGAGACTGGCGGCGCGGTCCAGCAGCCCGATGAGCTCCGCCTGCTGCTGCGCCGCGGGCAGGCCCGCCCGCGACGGCCAGTCGATGTTGGCGACGGTCGCGACCCAGGCGCCCCGGAACTCGCGCGTCGGCCCGGGCAGGCCGGCGACGGCGATCGTCGGCTGCTCGTCTTCCAGAACGGGCGGCGTCACCACGACCGGCGGCGGTGGCGCCTCGGTGGGCGGGCTCGGGCGGTTCGTGTAGATGATCGTCGCGCGGTGCGACGACGAGCAGCCGGCCGCGGCGAGCGCGAGCACGGCGGCGAGGAACAAGGAGCGGGACACGGCGATCTCGGGCGGGGGGACACCCAAGGTACCGGCCCGCGCCGTCGGCGCCGTCTCCAAATCCGCGCGCGGCTTAACGATTCCGTCCGGCCGCCGATCTTCCACAGAACTGCCGTCCGCCCGATGCCCCACACGCTCGCTCGACCCGCCGAGGCGCTCCGCGCCCACGTTGCCGACCTGCTCGGCGAAGACGACCCCGAGTTCCTCGCCGAGATCACGGCCACGTTCCGCGACTCGGCGACGGAGCTCTCCGCGCAGGCCCGCGCCGCGCAGGCCGCGGCCGACGCCGAGGCGCTCCGCGCGGCCGCGCACCAGATGCGCGGCAGCGCCGCCAACGTCGGCCTCTCGGGCCTCGCCGCCGCGTGGACGCACGTCGAGTGCGACGGCGCCGCGCCTGACGAGGCGCTCGAACTGACCGACGCCGTCCTCGAGGCGCTCGGGTAGCGGGACCTTCGTCCGGGGCGCCGCGTCAACGCGCGGCACCCCGACTCTCTGCATGGCGTCCCCGCTCGCCCGCCTCAACCCCGACCTCTGGCGCTACCGCTGGCTCATCGGCCCCGGCCTCGTCTGCGCCCTCGTCTCGAGCCTGCTCGCGCTCGTCGTGCCCGTCACCGTCCGCGAGGCCGTCGACGCGATCCCGCGGATGGTCGCCGTGCACACGCTCCTCCGCGGGACGCCCGCCGAGGCGCTCGTCTACGCGCAGAGCCGCGACGCGCTCGTGCTGCTCGGCGCGCTCGCCGTCGGCCTGAGCGCGCTCTCGGGCCTGTTCACGTTCCTCATGCGGCGCCTCGTCGTCGTGGCGAGCCGGCACATCGAGTTCGACCTCCGGAACCGGCTCTACGCGCACCTCCAGACGCTCTCGGCGAGCTTCTACCACCGCTACGCGACGGGCGACGTGATGACGCGCGCGACGTCCGACATCGAGCGCGTCCGGCAGTACGTCGGGCCGGCGCTGATGTACCTCGCGCGCTCCATCGCCGCCATCGTGACCGCGCTCGCCGTGATGATCGCCATCTCGCCGACGCTCACGTTCTGGTCGCTCCTGCCGATGCCGATCCTTGCGACGGCCGTCTTCTTCGTCAGCCGCATGATCCACGCGCGGACGGACGCGCAGCAGCGGGCCTACTCGACCCTCACGAGCCGCGTCCAGGAGGCGCTCTCGGGCATCCGCGTCGTGAAGGCGTACGCGCAGGAGGAGACGTGGGCGAACCGCATCGACGAGACGAGCCAGGCCTACCAGGACCGCTCGCTGGGCCTTGCCCGCGTCGACGCCGTCTTCCGGCCGACGCTGATGGTCCTCATCGGGGCGAGCACCGTCCTCGTCGTCGCCGTCGGCGGGCGCCTCGCGATCTCGGGCGAGCTGTCGCTCGGCAACATCGCCGAGTTCCTCATCTACGTCACGATCCTGACGTGGCCCGTCGCGTCGTTCGGCTACGTGACCTCGATGATCCAGCAGGCGAGCGCCTCGATGTCGCGCCTGCTCGATGTGCTCGACGCCGAACCGGACGTGGCAGACTCCGAGGCGACGGACGAGGCGATCACGCAGGTCGAGGGCCGGATCACGTTCGACGACGTCACCTTCCGCTACCTCGACGGCGGCCCCGCCGTGCTCGACGGCGTCTCGCTCGACGTCCCCGCCGGCACCAGCCTCGGCGTCGTCGGCCGGACGGGGGCGGGCAAGTCGACGCTCGTCCGGCTCATCCCGCGCCTCATGGACCCGACGAGCGGCGCGGTGAAGCTGGACGGCCTGGACGTGCGGACGATCCCGCTCACCGTCTTGCGCGGCGCCATCGGCATCGTCCCGCAGGAGGTGTTCCTCTTTTCCGACTCGGTCGGTAACAACGTCGCCTTCGGCGCGCCGGACGCCACCGAGGCGGACATCCGGCAGGCCGCCGAAGAAGCCGACCTGCTCGCCAACATCGAGGACTTCCCCGAGGGCTTCGAGACGCGCGTCGGCGAGCGGGGCATCACGCTCTCGGGCGGCCAGAAGCAGCGCACGGCCATCGCGCGCGCGCTCATCCGCCGCCCGCCCGTCCTCCTCTTCGACGACGCCCTCTCGGCCGTCGACACGCGCACCGAGGCGACGATCCTCGCGAACCTGCGCCAGCAGTTCGGCCAGCGGACGGTCGTGATCGTCTCGCACCGCGTCTCGGCCGTCCACGACGCGGACCAGATCGTCGTCCTCGACGACGGCCGCATCGCGGAGCGGGGCACGCACGAGGAGCTCGTCCGGGCCGGCGGCGCCTACGCCGCGATGGTCCGCAAGCAGCTCCTCGAGGACGAGCTCGCCGAGGCGTGAGCTGGAGGGGCATGGAGGATGAGGCAAGAGGGATGGGGAAATGCAGAAAGGCAGAGGGCGGAAAGGCAGGGTTTGATTCCATGCCCCATGCCCCATGCCCCATGCCTCACCGCGCGAGCCGGCCGACGTTGAAGCTGACCGTCGGCGTCCAGAACGTGCGCCGGGACGGGTTCACGACGTCCGGGCGCGGCTCGAGGAGGTCCACGCGGCGCGTGAAGACGTGGGCGGCGAGGCCGAAGCGGAGGCTCTGCACCGCCCGCCCGGCGCCTCCACCGAAGGCGACGCCGACGGCGAGCGTCCCACCGGCGCCGAGGCGCAGCTTCGCGTTCGAGAGGCCGTCGAACGGGCCGAGGCGCGCCTCGCCCGGGTCGCGGATGCCGTCGCCATTGCGGTCGTCGAAGTAGGGCCACTGCGCGGCGAACGTCGGGCCTACGGTGAGGGCGACGAACGGCCGCACGTTGTCCTCGACGGACGCGCGGAAGAGCCGCCGCTCGAGGCCGACGTGGACCGGCAGCAGGAGCGCATAGCTCCGCTTCAGCGGCGTGACGGTCTCGCCGAAGAGGCCGACGAAGAACTGCTGCTCGCGGGCGTCGCGGGCCGCCCCGCGCGACGTCTCGAAGACGAACGAGACGTCGTCCGTGAGGCGCGTCCGCGCCTCGGCGCCGGCCCCGAGGCCGTCCTCGGTGAGCCGCAGCGCGCCCGCGACGCTCGTGCCGAGGCGGGCCGCCGTCGTGTCCGGCGCCAGCGGCGCCGTCGGCTGCGCCCGCGCCGCGCCGCCGAGCGCCGCGATAAAGCACAGGGCAATCAAACAGCCCCCCCGCGGCCGGGTGAACCCGGACCTGGGGCGCACGGCGCCAGCCGGGCGGGGGGGCGTTCCGCGGCGCCAGGAGAGACGCCGCACGGCACAAAACCGCCGATCCGTCCCGTAGAGACGCGCCGCCGGCGCGTCTCCGTCCGACCGCGGTGCCCCGACGCCTTGCCATCCGACCGAGGCGCCTCGATGTGCGGCGCCTCGGTCGGGGCGGCGCGGAACGCCCCCCCCGGCTGCTGGCGCAGCCGGCCCCCCGCCGGGGGGCTGTAAATGCGCCGCCGCGGGCGCAGAGTCGGACGGAAGGGCCACGGGCGCGCGGGCGGTACTTTGCGAACGTACGCCGGGACGCCGGCCCTCCGCACTGCCCTCCGCCGTGGACTACCGCCTGCTCATCGCGCGCCGCTACCTCGTCGGCCGCCGCCGGCTGACGCTGATCTCGGTCATCACGGGCGTCTCGGTCGCGGGCGTCGCCGTCGGCGTCGCGGCGCTCGTGGTGGTTTTGAGCGTGATGAACGGCTTCTTCGACGTCGTCCGGGACCTGCTCGTGAGCTACGACCCGCACGTCCGCATCGAGGCGACGGG
The DNA here is from genome assembly GCA_038243565.1 of Rhodothermales bacterium. Lineage (GTDB taxonomy): Bacteria > Bacteroidota > Rhodothermia > Rhodothermales > Rubricoccaceae > DASVSE01. Next base: position 5,879 of record JBBSQZ010000002.1, read on the forward strand.
CGGCCGCGGGATGGTCCGGCCCGATTCGGTCGCGCTGATCGCCCGAGACCAGCCCGGCGTCGTCTCGGCGACGCCGTTCGTCGAGGGCCAGGCGCTGCTGACGGCCGAGGGCTCGGTGAACCAGATCGTGACCGTCCGCGGCGTCGCCGCGGGCGCGCTCGACGCGGACGTCGGCGCGGCGATCCGCGACGGCGCCTTCGACCTCGCGCCGCGCGGCACGCAGGCCGGCATCGTCGTCGGGCAGGCCCTCGCGACGCGCACCAACCTCGTGGCCGCGGCGCCGCCGGGCTCGCCCGTCCGGATGGACGGCAGCCGCGTGGCGCTGCTCTCGGGCGTCGCGCTCGAGCAGGCGCTCGCGCTGTACCCATTCGGCCTGCCGGACCAGCGCACGTTTACCGTCCGCGGCACCTTCGAGCTCGAGCCGACCTACGACCAGACGAACGTCTTCGTGTCGCTGCCGGACGCGCAGCAGCTCTTCCGGATGTCCGGCCGCGTGACCGGCGTCGACGTCCGCCTCGACGACCTCGACCACGCCGACCGCGTGGCGTCCGCCATCCGCGCGCGCCTCGACGCGTCGGCGCCGGGCCACTACCGCGTCCAGACGTGGGCGGACCTCCAGGGCTCGCTCTACGGCGTGATGCGCGCCGAGAAGTGGGCCGCCTCGGCGATCCTGTTCCTCATCGTCGTCGTGGCCGCGTTCACCATCGTCGGGGCGCTGACGATGATCGTGATCGAGAAGCAGCGCGACCTCGGCGCCCTGCAGGCGATGGGCGCCTCGCGCAAGGACGTCCGGCACATCTTCCTGCTGGAGGGCCTCCTCGTCGGCGGCATCGGCACCGGCATCGGGCTCGCGCTCGGCCTCGGCCTCGCGCTCGCGCAAAAAGCCTTCGGCTTCGCCAGGCTCGCCGACCCCGGCCAGTTCGTCATCGACGCCTACCCCGTCTCGATCCGCCCGTTCGACGTGACGCTCATCGCCGTCGTCGCCGTCGCGCTGTGCGCCATCGCCGCCCTCTATCCAGCGTCGCGTGCGGCCGCCGTGGACCCGGCGCGGGCGGTGCAGGGAAGCTGAGGAAATGCGAAGGCGGTTTAAGGTTTAAGGTTTAAGGTTTGCGTGATCACCCTTAAACGTTAAACCTTAAACCGTATTTCTACCGCTCCATCGTCACCAGCAGCGGCGCCCACAGCAGGCGCGCCCAGCGGTCGAGCGCGTCCGGGAAGGCGTCCGTGGGCGATTGGTGGCGGTAGCAGAGCGCGACGTATGGGTCCGAGGCGTCGCAGCGCGGCGCGTACGGATCGGAGAAGGCTTTTGCGGCGACGGTGAGCGCGCCGGGATGGGCCGCGTTCTCGGGGCGCGACCGCGCGAAGCAGTGCCCGACGCGGACCGGCCGCCAGCCGGCGGATTCCGCCGCAGCGAGGTTCTCGGCCGAGCGCCGCACGTCGGGCTGCCGCTGCGTCCAGAGCGCCTCGGCGTAGGCGTGCGAGGCGTGTTCGAACAGCGGGACGGGGACGTGCTCGAAGGCCAGCGCGCCGCGGACGAGCGCCTGCAGGTAGGCCGCGGCGAGCGGCGCCTCGAGCGGCCCGAAGGCGACCGCCTTGTCCTGGCCCACGACGACCGTCCGGCCCGGCGACAGACCTGCGGCGCACAGCGCGAGGTGATCCACCCAGCCGCGGACGAGGTCTTTCGGGCCGACGCGCGAGGCGCGCACGCGCAGCGCCCCGCCCTCGGCGATGGCGACGCGCCCGCCGACGCGCCACGCCTCGTTCTCCACCGTGACCGGCACCACAGACGCCACGCCGACGGCCCCGGCGCGCTCGGCGACGGCGGCGACGAGCCCGTGCGCGTGGTCGAACCACGCCCGCCCGAGCGCACCCGGCGGCAGCACGCCCGTCCCGCGGAGCGCCTCGTACGCCGAGGCCGGCGTCGCGCCGGAGGTCAACAGGGCCAGCAGGCCATCTTTGACGGCATAGAGATCGAGCGCGTCGAGCTCGGCCGGCGCGTCGTCGCGGACCTCGGCGTCCGCCAGGTCCGGGCGCAGGCCGCGCGCCGAGCAGACGGCGCGCGACGGGTGCGCCCACGCCGACGCCAGCGCGTCCGTCGTCGTCTCGACGAGCGCGCCGGGCAGGCCGACGACGAGGTCGCGGTCCGGCGGCTCGAAGAACGGCGCGCCGGGGCGCGGGCGGCTCGTCGGCCGGCGGTGCTGCGCGGCGTAGCTGAACAGGCCGTCGCCGTCGCCGCCCACGGGGAAATAGGCCGAACTGAACGGCTGGAGGCGGTGCCGCACGACGAGGCGCTCCGCGTGCTCGAACGTCGCGGCGCACGTGTCGAGGAAGGCGTCGAGGACGGACGAGGCGGCGCGCTCGGAGTTGTCGCGCTGCGAGCGGCCGGTGTACGTCAGGATGAGGCGGTCGCGGGCGGAGAGGACGGCGTCGAGGAACGTCTGCCGGTCCGTGCCCGCCGGGTCCGGGTCGCCGGGCTCCGAGCGCGCGGCGAGCAGGTCGAAGGCGGGGCGCGTGTCGGCGCGGGGGAACGCGTTGTCCAGCCCGACGACGGCGACGACGCGGAACGGGACGAGGCGCGCCGCGGTCGGGTCGACGACGGTGATGCGGCCGGTGAGGTACGGCTCGTTGCGGTCCAGCGCCGAGAGCGCGTGCGCGAGGTGCGCCTGGACCTCGCCGAGCCCGACGGCCGGCTCCGCGTCGCCGGCTGTTGTCGGGCGGAGCGTCGCGAGGCGGTCGGCGGCGGAGCGGAGGGCGACGACGGCTACGAGTTCGTCGGTCCCCTCCGGCGCGAGCACGGCGTCGACGAACAGCAGGAGCGCGTCGGCCCACTGGGCAAGCGGGCGCGGGGCGCGGAGCGTGTCGAGCCCGGCGAAGAGCGCCTCGAGCCACTCGGCGAGGCGCCCGAGGAGGTCGGCGGCGTCCAGAGTGCCTTCCCCCATCGGCCGGCGCCCGAGGACGACGGCGTCGGTCGGGCCGGTCATCACGCCGAGGAGCAGGCGGTCCAGCCCGAAGCGCCACGTGTGCAGGTCGCCGTCGTCCAGTTCCGAGTCGTCGTCCGCCCGGCCCTGCCGGTGCGCGGCGTCGCGGCCCCAGTGAACGTGCGCATCTCGGACCCAGCCGTGGACGGTCGCGATCTCGGACTCGTCGATCCCGGCCGCGCGGCGGACGGCCGGCACGTCGAGGAGCCCGAGCACGTCGGACGCTGCGGCGCGGCCGTCGAGGAGGCCGAGCAGGCGGTCGAAGGCGTCGATCGTGTGGCGCTCGGCGCCGCGCGGCGGGTCGGCGACGTGGACCGGCAGGCGCGCCGCCGGCGCCCGTCGTCCCTGGACGGCCGGCGGCGACGTCCCGAAGACGGCCTCGACGAGCGGCGCGTACTGGGCGAGGTCCGGCACGAGGATCGCCACGTCGGACGGCCGCAGGTCCGGGATCGCGTCGAAGGCGTCGTAGATCTCGTCGCGCAGCGCCTCGACCTCGCGCAGCGCGGAGTGCGCGTCGAGCACGCGGATCGAGCGGTCTGCGGTAGCCAGCGGGACGAGGCGCTCGGGCGGCGTGTCGGTCAGCAGAGCCGACTGGAGCGTGTGCAGTGCGCTCGGCGCCTCGAGCACAGCCGGCACGTGCGTCGCCTCGGGAATGTCGATGCGGTCGAAGAGGTCGGCCGTGTCGCGCGTGTGGCCGCCGAGCGCGCGCAGGAGCGGGTGCCGCATCTCGGCGCCGAAGGCGGCCCCGCCGTCGCGGCCGGGCAGCGCGGCGTAGATCGTGACCGGCACGTGGCGCGCGAGCGCGACGAGGACGCGGAGGTAGGCCGGCGGTAGCAGCGGCGTCCCGAAGAGCGAGACGCGCTTCGGGAGCGTCCGCAGGATCGCGTCCGGGACCGTCCCGTCGAGCTTCTCGGTGAGCGTGCGGACGAGCGTCGCGCGGTCCAGCTCGCGCGGCGCGCCGGGCTCCTCGGGCAGCGGCTCGGCGAGGAGCGTGCGCCAGAGCTCGGCCTGCCACGCCTCGTGCGGCCAGCCGGGGACGATGGTTTTGCTGTCCTCCCACGCCTTGAGGACGTGCGGACGGTAGACCTGGTAGTCGTCGAAGGCGGCGGCGAGGCGCGTGGCGAGGGCGAAGGTGCCGCCCGGGCGCTCGGCCTCGGCCTGTCGGTCCAGGTACGCCGTCAGCGGCGCGTAGAGCGGGCCGCCGAGCGTCGGCAGGAGGCGCGCGATGCGCCACGCCAGCGCCGACGCCTCGTAGGCGCGGCCCGCCGGCGCGGGCGGCACGAGGCCGAAGCGCCGCGCGAGCTCCGCCACGAACAGCCGCGGCGACTGAAGGTCGATCGACGCCGCGCAGCCGACCTGCCGCGCCAGCCGGTCCTCGACGTGCGCCCGCAAAGCCGTCGAGCGCGCCACGACGACGGCCTCGCGCGCGAGCGCGACGCCGAGCGGCTCGGTGCGGACGAGGGCGGCGAACGCGTCGAGGAGCGCCTCGGTGCGGGCGGCCGTGCGGAACGAAAGCGGCACGAAATGACGGTCGGATGCAGCCTCGAAGGTAGCCGCGGCGGCGTGAGGCCGAACCCGGCGGCGAACTCAGGCGTTGGCGCACGATGCAGAGACTGGTCGCCCTGTTCGCCCCCACCCTCTTCCTCGCCGCCTCGTGCAGTGAACCCGCCGTGCGACCCGACGCGCCGCCCGTCGCCGTTGCCGACTCGGCCGCGCGGGCTGCCGCACGCGTTCCGTACGCGCTCGCCGCGCCCACGGCCGTCGTCGCCCTCGCCCCGGCCCTCCGTGAGACGTCCGCACTAACGGTCCTCGCCAACGGCAACCTCGCCACCGTGCAGGACGAGGCGGGAATCCTCTACGAGCTCGACCCGGCGACCGGCGCCATCGTCGGCGAGCAGGAGTTCAAGCGCCTCGGCGACTTCGAGGGCGTCGAGCGCGTCGGCGACGACCTCTGGGCGATGGAGAGCAACGGCGACCTCTACCGCATCCGCCGCCGGGGTGCGACGATCGACGCCGAGCGCTTCGAGACGGACCTCGCCAGCCGCAACGACGCCGAAGGCCTCGCCTACGACGCCCCGCGCAACCGCCTGCTCATCGCCTGTAAGGAAAACCCGGGCAACGGGCTCGGCCGCGTCCGCGCCATTTACGCCTTCGACCTGCGGACGATGACACTCTCGCCTGCACCCGTTTTTACACTCGACCGCCGGCTCGTCGATACCCGCCAGCCGTTCAAGCCGTCCGCGCTCGCCATCCGCCCGGCGACGGGCGAGCTCTACGTCCTGTCGTCGGCCCGCACCGCCATCGCCGTGCTGACGCCGGCCGGCGTCCTGTCAACCGTCGTCGATCTGCCCGAGGCGCTGTTCCCGAAGCCCGAGGGCATGGCGTTTGCACCAGACGGCACGCTCTACATCTCCAACGAGGGGCCCCACGGCCCCGCCACGCTCCTGCGCTTTGACCCGACCGACCGCTAGGCGCCTCGCCGCCCCGATCCTCGCCGTGCTCGCCATCGTCGGCGTTGCCGGCCTCGCCGGCTGCGCGACGTCCCGCGACTTCACGGCGCCGCGCTACCGCGGCGCCGAGATGGAGCCGCTGCCCGACGGCGTCGTCGCCTTCCGCGTCTTCCTCACCGGCAACACCGGCGACGTGGCGACGGGCTCCGAGGCCGTCCTGACGGCGATCGGAAACGATGCGCGGTCGGCCGGGCAGGCCTCGGCCGTGGTCTTCTTGGGCGACGAGACCGCGGCGGGCATCCCTGAGGGCGCCGGCGCCGAGGCGGCGACGCGCCCCGTGCAGGCGCTCGGCCGCGCGCTCGCGGGCTACCCCGGCCGTGTCGTCGCCATCCCCGGCGACCGCGACTGGGCGGAAGGAAAAGCCGGCGTGAAGCGCCTCGAGGGCGCGCTCTACGCCGCGCTCGGCGACAGCGTGCTCACGCCGGGCGACCAGTCCGGCGGGCCGCGCGACATCGAGCTCGCGCCCGGCCTGCGCCTGCTCGCCATCGACACCGCGTGGTGGCTCCGCGACCCGGACAAGCAGCCGGACGGCCACTACGACGGCGAAAACGTCCGCTCGCCCGCCGACGTCGCGACGTTCCTCGAGCAGACGATTGAGGACCGCGACGACGACCGCCTGATCGTCGTCGGGCACCACCCGATCGTCTCGAATGGGCCGTACGCCGGCCAGCGGACGGTCGGGCAGGCCATCGCGACGCTCGGCCTCGGGCCGCTCATCGGGCAGACCGTCGGCACGAGCGGCGAGAGCCTCGCCTCGGAGCGCTACCGCGTCATGCGCGACGCCCTCGACAGGCTGTTCCGCCGGCAGGACCGCCTCGTCTACGCGTCGTCCCACGACCGCAGCCTCCAGACGTTCGACGTCGTCCGCTCGGAGACGAGCCGCCAGGCGTACCTCATCTCGGGTACCGGCGGCGGCCGCGCGACGCCCGCCGTCGCCGGCCGCGGCGCCGCGGCCATCGTCCCCAAGCCCGGCTACCAGCGCCTGACGTACTACGCCGACGGCCGCCTCTGGGCTGAGACCGTCGAGGTCGACGTGCGGGCGGGAACCTCGCGCGTCGTCTTCCGCCACGAGATCGCGGACTCCAACAACGAGCTCATCAACCCTGACATCCCCGAGACGACGGCCGGCGACCTGCCGCGCAACCTCGGCGGCACCGTCGTCGCCCCGACCGACGTCAACTTCCTGACGGGTCCGTTCCGCAACTCGAGCTTCCAGCGGACCTTCTGGGGCGCCGGCTACCGCGACGTCTGGGCGACGCCCGTCGCGATGCCCGTCCTGGACCTCGGGACCGAGGCCGGCGGGCTCGTCCCGCTCTACCAGGGCGGCGGCAACCAGACGACCGGCCTGCGCCTCCAGGGCGCCGACGGCCGTGAGTACGGCCTGCGCCTCGTCGAGAAGGGCGGCACCGGGCAGATCCCCGAGGAGCTCCGCGACGGCGTCGCCGGCGACGTCGTGCTGGACCTCCGGTCGGCGCAGACGCCCTTCGGCGCGCTCGTGGCGTACCCGCTCTCGCGCGCGGCCGGCGTCCTGATCGCGCGCCCGCGCCTCGTCTACGTCCCCGACGACCCGCGCCTGGGGCGCTACCGCGAGCGCTTCGCCGGCCGCGCCGCCCTGCTTGAGGTCCGCGCCGACGACGACATGCGCGGCGTCGAGGGCTTCGAGGGCGTCCAGAACGTCATCTCGGGCGGCAAGCTGCTCGAGAAGCTCCGCGGGGACCAGGACCACCACGTGGACCAGCGCGCCTTCCTCCGCGCCCGCATGGTCGACATGATGATCGCGGACTGGGACCGCCACGAGGACCAGTGGCGCTGGGCCGCCTACGAGCCCGGCGACCTCGACCCGACACTCACCGGCGACGCCGCGACGCGCGGCAAGGTCTACCGGCCCGTCGCCAAGGACCACGACTTCGCCTTCTACGGCATCGGCGGCATCGCGCCGTACTTCCTGCAGCGGTTCGCCGACGAGCGCCTCCAGCCCTTCGGCGAGGACTACGGCTCCATCCGCGGCCTCACGGCCAACGGCTTCGAGCAGGACCGCCGCTTCTTCAACACGCTCACGCGCGAGGACATGGAGGCTGTCGCCCGGCAGCTCCAGTCCGAGATCACGGACGCCGTCATCGACCAGTCGGTCCGCCAGCTGCCACCCGAGATCTACACCCGCGTCGGCGCCGAGTGGACGCGCGGCCTGCGCGCACGCCGCGACGGGCTCGTCGAGCTCGCCGGCGACGTCTACGACCTCCAGCGCCACATCGTCGACGTGGTCGGGTCCGACGAGCGCGAGCGCTTTACGGCGACGCGCGAGGCCGACGGCCGCCTCTCCGTCGTCGTCCGCTCGGCGAAGGACGGCCGTGAGAACGACGTGCTGTACACCCGCACGTTCCTCCCTGGAGAGACGAGTGAGGTGCGCTTCTACGGCTTCGGCGGCCGCGACCTGTTCGAGATCGTCGGGACCGGCCCAGAGACCATCGCCGTCCGCGTCATCGGTGGCGGCGGCGGCGACCGCCTCGAGGCGCCCGCCGGCGACGTCGCCGTCTACGACACCGAGGACGGCCTCGAGATCGGCGCGCAGGGCCGCCATGTCGAGGACCGCCGCACCAACGACGCCGGCGTCAACCGCTACGACAGCTACGAGACGGTGCTGCGCCGGCGGTCGACGTTCCCGCTCGTGAGCTACAACCCGACCGACGGCGTCGTCGTGGGCGCGCAGGTCACGGAGACGATCCCGGGCTTCCGCCTCCACCCCGTCGCGGCGACGCATACGGTCGGCGCGACCGTCTCGGTCTCGACCGGCGGCCTCGCGGCCTTCTACGCCGGCCGGATGCAGGAGGCCATCGGCACCATCGACCTCGACGTGGACGCCCTCGCGGCGACGCCGCGCTTCGTCCGCAACTTCTACGGCTTCGGCAACGGCACGCCCGAGCTCCAGGACGACCGCGAGCGCGTCGACCTCGCGCGCGTGCAGCTGGACGCCGGCTTCGGCAACGACGTGGGGCAGGGCCTCCGCTTCGTCGCCGGCCCGAGCGTCCGCTACGCCGACGTCTCGCGCACCGACTCGCTCACGACGCCGGTCGACGTGCTCGCGCAGTCGCGGCCGGACGTCTACGACCCGCAGGTCCACGCCGGCGCCTTCGCGCGCCTCTCGCTCACGACGGCCTACGGCGGCGCCGCGCCGGCGCAGGGCGTGCGCCTCGCGGCGACGGGCGCCTACCGCGCCGGCGTCACCGGCGCCGCGAAGGGCTACGGGCAGGTCGGCGGCGAGGCGCAGGCCTACGTCCCGCTGCTCTACGCGCGGCACCTCACGCTCGCGCTGCGGGCGGGCGCGGACCACCGCTTTGGAGACTTCCCGTTCTTCGACGCCGCGACCGTCGGCGGGTCGCGGTCGGTCCGCGGCTACCGCCGCGACCGCTTCTCGGGCCGCACGGCCGCCTACGCCGGCGCCGAGCTCCGCACGAACCTGTTCCGCCTCAACACCTACGCGCTCCCGCTGACCGTCGGCGCGCTCGCCTTCACCGACGCCGGCCGCGTCTGGGCGGACGACGTGCCGCTGACTGATGTCTGCGACCCGCCCGGCCAGGTGTGTCCGGATGTGGACCCGGACGAAGGATCGAGCATCCACCTCGGCTACGGCGGCGGACTCTTCTTCAACGCCCTTGACCGCGCCGTGCTCACGCTGACCGTCGGCCACTCGGACGCCAGCACGCTGGTCACCTTCGGCACTGGATTCGCTTTCTAGCCGTTCCTTCGGGTCCCCTTTTCCAACACGCCCATGGCGGATTCTCCCCTGACGATCTCCACCACGCCCGACCTCGCGACCGGCGACGGGGCGACGACCACGACGGACACGCTCACGGACATGCGCGACCTCGAGACGCCGGACGACCTCGCGGCGCTGCCTGAGAAAAAGAAGAAGAAGAAAAACAAGGTCCAGATCGACCCGAACGACCCGGACACGCTCTTCCAGTCGCTCGGCTCCACGCGCGGCGTCGAGACGCTCTTCCGGACGAGCTACCGCGTCAACATGGACCTGACGTCGCTCGCGGACTCGAAGGCCAACATCATGATCTCGATCAACGGCCTTATGGTCTCGATCTTGATCGCGTCGATCGCACCGAAGATCGACTCCAACTCGTGGCTCCTCATCCCGACGTCCGTTTTCCTCGTCGGCTGCCTCATCTCGCTCATCTTCGCCGTTCTCTCGGCGCGGCCGCGCGTGCAGAGCCGCAACATCTCGCTCGAGGAGAGCCGGCGGCACCACACGAACATCCTGTTCTTCGGCAACTTCGCCCACCTCACGGAGGCCGACTTCAAGGTCGCGATGAAGGAGCGGATGCTGGACCCGGTCGCGCTCTACGAGATGATGATGGCCGACATCTACGGCGTCGGCTCCGTCCTGCAGCGCAAGTACCAGCTCCTGCGGGCGTCGTACGGCGCGTTCATCGTGGCGCTCGTGATCGGCGTCGCCGGCTTCATCACGGTGTTCACGTACGCCGCCATCTTCCAGACCGGCCCGACGATCGTGACGCCGATCGGCATCGACGCCTCGACGGGCGTCCCGGTCCTCGGCGCGCAGCCGCTGACGACGCCCGCGCCCTAACTTCCGAGTTTGGAGAGGGGAACGGGTCATGTACTCGTCGAGACGCCGCGGCCCGACAGTTTGGAGAGGGCAGGTATCCAGGCGCGATCCAGCCTCTCTTCAAACTCCAAACTCCAAACTGCATTTCCTCCCCCCATGAAGACGATCCTGCTGATGCGCCACGCCAAGTCCGACTGGACGGCCGAGGCGCCCGACGCCGAGCGCCCGCTCGCCGAGCGCGGCCTGAAGGCCGCGGCGAAGATGGGCCGCCTCGTTTCGGCCGCGGGCTGCGTGCCGGACCGCGCCCTCGTCTCGTCCGCCGTGCGGACGCGCGAGACGATGCGCCTCGCCGCCGAGGCCGGCGCCTGGACCGGCCCGGCCCGCATCACGGACGCGCTCTACGAGGCGACGGTGCAGGCCGTCCTCGCCGAGATCCAGGCCGAGGCGGACGACGCCGCGACGCTCGTCGTCGTCGGCCACGAGCCGACGACCTCGCAGCTGGCCGCGCTCCTCGTCGGCGGCGGCACGTTCGAGGTCAAGACCGGCGCCGTGCTCCGCATCGACGTCCCGGTCGTCCGCTGGGCGGATGTGACGGCTGGCCGCGGCGCGCTCGTCTGGGCCATCGCGCCGGACACGCTGGACCTCTCCACGTACAAGCAGCTCAAGAAGAAGGCGAAGGCGAAGGCGACGCCGCCCGAGCCGGCCAACATCGTGCCCGGCGCCGCCGAGGCAGCCGCTCCGAACGCGCAGTAGCGTCGCTCAGGCTGCTTCGTCCACCGCGTCTCGATGAGCGTCGGCTCGGGCGCGTGGACGTTGTGGAGCAGGAAGCGGCGCTTGCCCGCCGCGGCGAGCATCCGGTCGAGGGCGGCTCGGTCGCCCCCGAGGCGCTCATCAGGCCGTCGAGGAGGCGCTGCTTGTCCTGGTCCGTCTGCAGGCGCCCGACGACCCACGTGCCGCAGCTGGCGAGCGCCTTGGTAGTCCATGTCGACCGGGTTCTGCGTCGCGAGGACGACGCCGAGACCGGCGGCGCGGGCCTGCTTCAGCAGCGTCAGCAGGAGCGTCTTGCTGGGCGGGTTGGCCGTCGGCGGGCGGTAGCCGAAGAGCCCGTCCGTTTAGAAGATGGCGCTGAGCGAGCCCGTCCCGGGCTGGCGGGGCGAGCGTCTCGCTCGTCGTCGGGTCGACGGGGCGGCCGAGGTAGAACACGCCGAGGCCTTCGGTCGGAGCGGGGAAAGAGCGGTGAGTCTACGGCGCGCGGCTGAGGCCGTTGGAACCGCGCGCGGCGCGGGCTGCGTCTTTCGTGCTCCCATCCCGCCCGCCGCCATGCCGACCCGCTCCACGCTCTCCCGATTCCTGTGCCTCGGCCTGCTGCTCACGCTCGCCGCGGCGCCGCGGGCGCAGACCGTGACGCTCAACGTCGGCGACCGCGCGCCGGTCTTCCAGGGCGCGTCCGACACGGGGAGCACGTGGCGCAGCCGCGACCACGTCGGCCGGCGCTTTGTGGTCGTCTACTTCTACCCCGCCGCGATGACCGGCGGCTGCACGGCGCAGGCCTGCGCCTTCCGCGACAACCGCAGCCGGCTGCAGGAGCTCGGCGCCGAGGTCGTCGGCGTGAGCGGCGACCGCGTGGCGAACCTGCGCGCGTTCAAGCGCTCGAACCGCCTCAACTTCCCGCTCGTCTCGGACACGCGCGGCGCCATCGCGCGCGCCTTCGGCGTCCCCGTCGGTGCCGGCGGCGAGATCACCCGAAACGTGGATGGCCACGACGTGGCGCTGACGCGCGACGTGACGGCCGCGCGCTGGACGTTCATCATCGACCGCGCCGGGCGCGTCGTGTACAAGGACACCGAGGTGGACCCGGCGGGCGACGGCACGGCGGTCGTGGACGCGCTCCGACGCCTCAGCCGCGGCTGAGGCGTCGGAGAAGTCGGGCTGAGCGCCTCGGGAAGTTCCTAACGTGCGCCGCCCTTTACGTTCGTCGTGATACCCCAAATATGTCATCTCGGACGTGACCGGGGATCTCCTCGAGGTCCGTCGGTTCGAGGCGTGACCATCTGATCACGTCCCACCGTCCAGGAGATCCCGGCTCGGGGGCCGGGATGACACGATAGGAGAGTAGCGGCCTACTCTGTCCTCCGGCTCGGACTAGGCCGCCATGCGCGCGGCGGCGCGCTCGCGGCGCCGCGTCGTCGGCTTGGGCGAGTGCCACGAGGGCAGGCGGCGCGCGCGCTGCGGCGCGTCGGTCGTCGCGCCGCGGCGCGGCTTGAGCGCCTCGGTCGGCGTCTCGAGCGTCAGGAGCGGATCGACCCGAGGCGTCGTGAGGGCACGGACCAGCGGCCACGGCACGGCGTCGAGCGGGATCTGCACGAGCGGGCCGAGCACGAGGACCGCGACGGCCTCCTCCGGCGCCTCGTCCGTGCCGACGACGAGCAGGCCGCCGATGGATGCCCCGACGCCGAGGCGCTCGGCGGCCGCGCGGAGCGCGGCGCAGGGCGGAACCGGAAGCAGCTGGTACGCGCCCGACGCTGTGCGCTGGACGGCCGGGCGCTGCGGGTCCGCGCAGAGGCCGAGCGCGGCGACGGTGAGGCCGCGGAAACCGCCCGCCGGGTCGGCGGGGCCGCCGAGCCCGGGCGGGGTGAGCAGCCAGCGCTGCGCGCGCGCCGCGAGCCCGCCCGTCTCGGTCGCCCGGGCCTGCGCCCGGCGCCGCGCCTGCGACGGCCGACACGCGCGCACGATGAGCGCCGTAGCGACCTCGGAGACGAGGACGGACGCTGCCGTGACGGCGAGGGCGATAAGAGCGGCGACGAGCAGCGGACCGGTGGCAGGGAGTCCGCCGGTTTCGCAAGCGCTGTGCCGACCGCGAAAACGAACGTCATGCACCCGCCCCCGATTCTGGAGGTGCACAAACGGAACGCAACGGTTCCGAATCGTCCTGCTGACGTCCCGGCTCAGCGGCCGAGGGTGCGCGCGTAGGCGGCCGGGTCGAGGACGAGCGTGCGGGCGGCGGCGAGGACGGCGTCGTCGGCGAGCGCCGCCTCGGCGAGGCCGCGCTGCGAGACGCTCCGCGCGAGGATCTCCTGGCGCAGGCGCGCGCGCAGGCGCGGCGCGTTGCGCTCGGCGTCGCGCGCCTTGTCGCGCTCGGCCGCGCGGCGCAGGGCCGTCACCTCGGCGGCGGCGTCGGTGCCCGCCGCGGCGAAGCTGCGCTCGAGCGCGTCGACGGCCTCCTCGGCCGGCGTCTCGTAGGCCACGTCCGCGATGGTGCGCCGGAAGTCCGCCCACAGCGCGTCGTCGACGCGGAAGGCGGGGTCGAGGGCGGGGTGCTGGGCGGCGTAGCGGTTGGCGAAACGGAGGAAGGCCGCCTCGCGGACGAGCGCCTGCTCGAGCGCGCTTGGCTCGCCGAGGCTCACGGCCACGTCCGGCTCGATGCCGCCGCCGGAGCGGACGGCCCGGCCGGCGTCGGTCCGGAACGCGCGGCGGTCCGCCTCGGCGACGGCCGTCGCCTCGGTCCCCTGCGCGTACGTCAGCCGCTGGATCTCGCGGCCGGAGGGCGTGGTGTAGCGCGAGACCGTGAGCTTCACCGCCGTCCCGTACGGCAGCGGCCGCACGACCTGCACGAGGCCCTTTCCGAACGTCGTCTCGCCGACGACCACGCCGCGGTCGTGGTCCTGGAGCGCGCCTGCGACGATCTCCGACGCCGAGGCGCTGTGGCGGTCCACGAGGACGGCGACGGGCACGTCGGGCAGGAGCGGCGCGGCCGTCGTGCGGTAGGTGGACGCCATGCCCTCGGCGCGGCCGCGCGTCGCCGTGACGAGCGTGCCCTGCGGCAGGAACAGGCCGGACACGTCGACGGCCTCGTTGAGCAGCCCGCCGGGGTTGCCGCGCAGGTCGAGGATGAGGGCGCGGATCTCGCCCTGCGCCCGCAGCGCCTCGACGGCCGTGCGGATCTGGGCCGACGCCGGCCCGAGAAAGTCCGCGAGGCGGACATACGCGACGCCCTGCGCCGCGTCGCCGGCGAAGCCGGAGAACGTGACCTTGTCCGTGGCGTCCTCGGCGCGGGCGAGCTGGAAGCGGAGGCGGTTCGGCGGCCCCTCCGGCGCCTCGCGCTCGACCTCAACCTCGACGAGCGAGCCCGGCTCGCCGCGGAGCAGGCCCGACGCCGTCGTCGCCGAGAGATCGGCCGCAGGGCGCCCGGCGATAGTCGCGATGGCGTCGCCGGGGCGCACGCCCTGCGCCTCAGCCGCCGACGCGTCGAGCACGGTTGCCACGACGAGGCGCCCGCCGGCCTGCGCCGCCACGATGCCGACGCCGCCGACGTCGGCGCCCTGCTGGAGGCGGCCGGCGGCCGTCGTCGCCTCGTCGAAGAAGACGGTGTACGGGTCGAGCTGGCCCGTCATCGCCGTGATGCCGGTCCGCATGAGGCGCTCGGGGTCCACGGGGTCCACGTACTCCGAGGCGAGCAGCTCGTAGATCCGCCCGAAGAGGGCGAAGTTCTTCCGGACGGCGAAGAGGTCGTCGCCGGTCTGCGCCTGCACGAGGCCGGGCGCGAGGACGAGGGCGGCAAGGGCGAGGCGGCGCATCGGGTGTCGAGGGTTGAAAGGTGTCAGGGTTGAGGGGTGGGCTTCGCCGTCCTTCGGGTGAAGGGGAAAGACATCAGGCGACCCCGTTCGGCTGGACCTCTGGCTGAGGCCCCATCTGGCGCCAACGCAGCCCAGCAGCGGCCAGACGCGACCGTGCGCCCACGCCAGCTCTTCCCCTTCAACCTTACCACCCGTCACCCCTGAAACCCTACACCGGCATGCCGTCGCCGGAGGGCTCGTCCGGGGCGATGGCGACGGCCGTGCCCTGTCGCGCCGCCTCCTCGGCAGCCGCCTTCTCGGCGTCGCGGCGCAGGCCGCGCTCGACGCCTCGCACGAGCCAGATCGAGAGCTCGTAGAGCAGCAGCAGCGGGATCGACATGATGATCATGCTCAGCGGGTCCGGCGGCGTGAGCACGGCCGCGAGGACGAGGATGATCACGAGCGCGAAGCGCCGGCTCGTGCCGAGCATCGTCGAGTTGATGATGCCGAGGCGCGCCAGCACGACCATCACGACCGGCGACTCGAAGAGCAGGCCCGCGCTGAACGTCCACCCGATCAGCATCGAGAAGTAGCGGTTGATGTCGAACTCGTTGAGGATCGAGCTCGAGATGCTGAACGTCGCGAAGTACTGGAGCGCGTACGGCGAGAGGATGAGGTAGCCGAAGGCGATGCCGAGTGCGAAGAAGAACGTCGCGAAGGCCGCGGCGAAGCGGACGCCCTTCTTCTCGCCGGGGTACAGGCCGGGCTCGATGAACTTCCAGATCTGGTACACGATCACCGGCGACCCGAGGACGAGCGCCGCGGCGAGGATCGTGCCGTAGTAGGCGAAAAACTGCCCCGTGACGGTCCGGTTCTGGAGCGTCACGTCCACGGCGTTGACGCCGAGGATGTCGTACATGAAGTACGTCGACTTGGTCTGCGCGAGGAGGACGTTGGTGATAATCCAGTCCGCGAAGACGAAGCACAGCACGCACGCCGCGGCGACGCCGCCGAGGGCCTTGAGCAGGTGCCAGCGGAGCGCCTCGAGGTGGTCCAGGAACGGCATCTCGCCCGCCGCCGAGACGGCGGGCTGCCCGTTCCCGTCGAGGATGACGGGCGGCGCCGCGGCGGCGTCGTGGACGAGCGTGCCGTCGGCGGCCGTGTGGACGGGCGTCCCGGCGGCGTCGAGGATCGCGACGGCAGCGTCAGCAGGGCCGGGCTCGGCGGGGGCGTCGGGCGTCGGCGGGGTCGATCTCCAGAGGTTCACAGAGGCGTCAGGCCGTATCGCCCGAGGCCGTCGGGCGCGCGGGTGCGCTCTCGCGCAGGTTGAGCTCGAGCAGCGACTCGACCCACAGGCCGTCGGCCTCGAGGCGGGCGCGGCCGCCGGACCACGTGAAGTTGAACAGCGTCACGATGCCGGCGACCTCGAAGCCGTCCGAGCGGAGCAGGGCGACGGCGCGGGCGGCCGAGCGGCCCGAGTTCAGGATGTCGTCCGCCAGGGCGACGGGCCGGCTGCGGTCCAGGGGCCCTTCGACGAGGCGCCGGCGGCCGTAGGGCTTGCGGCGCTCGCGGATGAAGCCGCCGGCGAGGGGGCGATCACCAGTGCCGTGCGGCAGGACCGAGCAGACGAGCGGGAACGCGCCGTAGCCGTAGCCCGCCACCTGCTGGACGCCGCGCGAGCGCAGGCGCTCGGCGATGACGGCGCCGGCCTCGGTGAACACGGCCCCGTCGAGCATCGGCGTCCGCGTGTCGAGGAGCCAGCCGATGGGCTGGCCGCGCGGGTCCGTGATGGCCTCGTCCTCGCGGCGCACGAGCGCGCGCTGGTACAGCGTGTGGCCGAGCCGCGCGAGCGCTGATTCCTGGAGCGGGGTCGAGTCGTGGGCCATCGGGGGGGCGTGCGGGGGCGCCGCGTCGGGCGGGAGAACATACGGAGCGGCCGGAGCAACTCGGGTGCCGTGCTCAGCGCATTCGCGCCATCGAGGCGCTCGGGGACGCGGGCGCGACGTGCGGGCCAACGGACGGCCGGCGCGCGGTCGTACGCGGCCCTGCCGCCCGGGCTCCGCGCGGCGCACATTCTCACTGCGCGAGGCGCGAAGCACGGCCATCGGGAAATGCAGAGGAAGGCAGAGGACAGAAGACCGAGGACAGAAGACCGAGGACAGAAGACCGAGGACAGAAGACCGAGGACAGAAAAAGGCGGTTGCTTCCGTCCTCCGTCCTCCGTCCTCCGTCTCAGGCCGCCTCGAGGGCGTAGAGCGGGAACGCGTCGCACAGCGCGCGGACCTCCTGCCGCACGGCCGCCGCTTCGGCGCCGCCCGACGCGATCACACGGTCGATGAGCGCCACGACCGTCCGGAACTCGTCCGGCCCGAAGCCGCGCGTCGCCATCGCCGGCGCGCCGACGCGGATGCCGGACGTCACGAACGGGCTCTCGGGGTCGCCGGGGACCATGTTCTTGTTGACCGTGATGGCCGCCTCGCCGAGCATCGCCTCGGCCTGCTTGCCCGTGACGCCCTTGCTCCGCAGGTCCACGAGCGCGAGGTGGTTGTCCGTCCCGCCCGAGACGACGGCGTAGCCGCGCTCCACGAACGCCTCGGCCATGGCCTGCGCGCAGGCGATGGTCCGCTTCTGGTACTCGGCGAAGTCCGGCCGGAGCGCCTCGCCGAAGGCGACGGCCTTGGCGGCGATGGCGTGCATGAGCGGCCCGCCGATGGCGCCGGGGAACATGGCCGAGTCCAGGACCTGCCCGGTCGTCTTGGTCGTGCCGTTGCGGAGCGTCTCGCCGGTGGGCGACGGGCCGTCCGTCCCGACGAGCAGCATCCCGCCGCGCGGGCCGCGCAGCGTCTTGTGCGTCGTCGTAGAGACGACGTGGGCGTGCGGCAGCGGGTCGTTCAGCAGGTGCGCCGCGATGAGGCCGGCCGTGTGCGCCATGTCCACCCACAGGATCGCGCCGACCTCGTCGGCGATGCTGCGGAAGGCGGCGTAGTCGAAGTCGCGGGAGTACGCGCTCGCGCCGACGGAGATCATCCTGGGGCGGACGGTGAGGGCCCGCTCGCGGACCTTGTCCACGTCGATGCGCCCCGCGTTGGGCCCGTCCACGTCGACGCCGTAGAAGTGGGCGTCGTAGAGCTTGCCCGAGAAGTTGACCGGGCTGCCGTGCGTGAGGTGCCCGCCGTGGGCGAGGTCGAGGCCGAGGAGGCGGTCGCCGGGCGACATGAAGGCGAGGTAGACGGCGTGGTTGGCCGTCGCGCCGGAGTGCGGCTGCACGTTCACCCAGTCGGCGCCGAAGAGCTGCTTCGCGCGGTCGCGGGCGAGGTCCTCGGCCTCGTCCACGACCTCGCAGCCGCCGTAGTAGCGCTTGCCGGGCAGGCCCTCGGCGTACTTGTTGGTGAGGACCGAGCCGGCGGCCTCGAGGACGGCCGGGCTGACGAAGTTCTCGGACGCGATGAGCTCGAGGCCGTCGTTCTGGCGCTCGGTCTCGCGGCGGATGAGGTCGGCGACGGCGGGGTCTTGCTCGGTGAGCGACTGGGTCATCATGGCGGCGCGGGGCGGGTTCGCGGCAAGCTAGCGCGAGACGGCCCCTCTGGTCGGCGGCGCGGCCGGACGAGGCGCCGCGAGGCAGGGGGGGCTCAACCAGCCGGGCACGGCGCCGTCAGCCCGGAATGCCGGGCGGGCGCGGCGGCGCGGTGGGAAGGCCGGGGATTGTGGACGCGTCGCCCGGCTCGGGCTTTGCGATCGGCACGAACCAGCCCGCGACGCCGAGGAACGTCCACGAGCCGCCGAGGCGCTGCGCGCTGCGGTCCGCGCGGTAGAGGCTCCAGACGTGGTAGTCCTCGCGCTCGAACGGCAGGCCCGCCGCCCCGCCGACGTCGCGGCCGGTGCGGTCCGCGAGGAACGTCTGCGACGTGCCGTCGAGCGTCGGGTCTGCAGCGCGGGCGGCGTCCTCGAGGCGCTCGGCCGTGTCGAGGCGCAGGAACGACTCGAACTGCTCGGGGCCGGGGTTGAGCACGTACAGCATCACGCCGACCGCGACGAGCCCGGAGAAGAGGATGCGGAGCGGGGTCATGGCGGGGGCGGGCTGGAGGTCGTCCCGCAGTATCGGCCGACCCGCCCCGACCTTGACCGCCTTACGAGCCCGCACCCTGCGTCATCGCGTAGACGAGCAGGTTGACGCCCATCCGGAGCGCCGCCTCGCGGACGTCCGGCGGGTCCGGGTGCGTGCCGGCCGGCTCCCAGCCGTCAGCGAGGTCGGACTGGTAGGCGTAGAACACGACGAGGCGGCCGCCCGCGAACAGGCCGAGGCCCTGCGCCGGCAGGCCGTCGTGCTCGTGGATCTTGGGGAGGCCGCCGGCGAAGTCGAAGTGCGCGTGGTAGATCGGGTGCGACGCGGGCAGGACGGCCAGCTCCTGGTCTGGATAGACCTTACGGAGTTCGGCGCGGATCGTCTCGTCGAGTCCGTAGTCGTCGTTGACGTAGAGGAAGCCGCCGCCGTCGAGGTAGCGGCGCAGGCGTGCCGCCTCGTCCGCAGTCAGGGCGACGGAGCCGTGGCCGTTGAGGTAGAGGAACGGGTAGCCGAAGAGGCGGTCCGAGTCCAGGTCGACCGTGTGCGGCTCGGGGTCGAGGTCCAGCAGCGAGTGGGCTCGGGCGTAGGCGATGAGCGTCGGCAGCGGGTCGCCGGAGTACCAGTCGCCGCCGCCGCCGTAGTGGACGCGCGCGACCGCGACCTCGCCGCCGGTGCTCTGCGCCACAACGGGAAACGCCGCGAGGGCGAGAAAAGCGAGCAGGGCGAGGCGGCGGGTCATGGCGCGAGGCGGAACGGCGAGTAGAATACGAGGCTCACCTCAGCCTCGACCGGATGACTGCCTCAACGCTCCGCCGCGCCGCCTTCGTCTTGGCCGCGCTCCTCGTCGCGCTCGCCGTCGGCGTCGCGCTGTCGTGGCCCGCGCCGCGGCCCGAGGCGCCGCCCGACGTCAACGCCGATGGCGAGCCGCTCGTCTCGACGTTCTCGATCGTCGCCGTGGACACGACGACGGGCGAGATGGGCATCGCCGTCCAGTCCAAGTTCCCCAACGTCCGCTCGGTCGTGCCGTGGGCCGACCCCGCCGCCGGCGCCGTCGCGACGCAGAGCTTCGCGCGCCTCGCCTACGGCACGCAAGGCCTCGTTCTGATGCGGAACGGCGCCTCGGCCGACGAGGCGCTCCGGATCCTGCTCCGCGACGACCCGCACCCCGAGGAGCGGCAGGTCGGCATGGTGGACCGCCACGGGCGCGCGGCGACGTGGACCGGCGCCAACGCGTTCGAGTGGCGCGGCGGCCGCGTCGGGCAGGCGGACGGGTCGGTCCGCGCCGCGACGGCCGGCGAGGTCGTGACCGGGCAGGGCTTCACCGCCCAGGGCAACATCCTGGTGAGCGAGGAGACCGTGGACGCGATGGCAACGGCGTTCCAGGCCACCGAGGGGCCGCTCGCGCGGCGCCTGCTCGCGGCGCTCGTCGCGGGCGGGCACGCCGGCGGCGACCGCCGCGGCGAACAATCGGCCGCCCTCCTCGTGGTCAAGGCCGGCGCGGGCTACGACGGGTCCGACACCGTCGTCGACATCTCCGTGTATGACCACCCGACGCCCATCGCCGAGCTCGCCCGCCTCTACGGCCTCAACGACCTCTACTTCACCGACACGAAACCCGAGAACCTCGTCCCGGTCACGCCCGCCATCGCGCGCGAGATCCAGGCCATCTGGCGCGCCCGCGGCTTCTCGCACCACGCCGCCGACGGCGTCGTCGACGCCGACTTCCAGCGGACGCTCGTCGACTACATGGGCTGGGAGAACTACGACCTGCGCGTGGACGAAGTGCAGAACGTGACCCTTGCCGCGGGCGAGACGCTCCGGATCGACCGCGAGGTGCTGGCCGACATCCGCGACGTGTTCGCCGGCGGCCGCTTCCGCCCCGGCCCCCTCACCCCCATCGCGCCATGACCGACCACTCGTCCAGCTTCTACCGCCCCGGCACCGCGCCGCCCGCCGCCGCCGAGGCGCCCGCTGCTCGCCGAGCGCGCCTCTCGCGCTTCGCACCCGAGGCCGCCGTCCGCGCCTGGCTCGACGGCGACTTCGGCTTCGACGACGAGGACGTCCTGTGCGACGCCATCCGCCGCGACCCGGACGTGACGCTCACCGACGACGAGATCGAGACCGTGTTCATGAACGTCTTCGAGCGCGGCGCGCGGCCCGACGAGGCGCCCGCCGTGCTGACGCTGCTCCGCGAGGCGGCGCAGTTCCGGATGCCATGATCCCGCTCTCGCCCGCCACGCTGGTCAGCCAGCACGTGCGCCTCGAGCCGCTCACGCGGGGCCACGTCGAGGCGCTGTGGGGCGTCGCCCGGGACCGCCGCCTCTGGCAGTGGGCGCTCTCGGACGTCGCCTCGCGCGCCGACCTCGACGCCTACGTCGAGACGGCCCTCGCCGCGCAGGCGGCGGGCACCGCCCTGCCGTTCGTGATCCTCGCCGATGGCGCCGTCGCGGGCAGCACGCGCTTCGGCAACGCGGCGCCGGAGCACGGCCGCGTCGAGATCGGCTGGACGTTCGTCGGGCAGCCGTGGCAGCGGACGGCCGTCAACTCGGAGGCCAAGCGGCTGCTGCTCGGGCACGCGTTCGAGGCGCTCGGCGCGCGGCGCGTCGAGTTCAAGACGGACGCCCGCAACGCCGCCTCGCGGGCCGCCATCGCGCGCCTCGGCGGCGCCGAGGAGGGCACGCTGCGGCAGCACGCCGTCCGCGCGGCCGGCGACGTGCGCGACACGGTCTACTTCAGCATCCTCCGGGACGAGTGGCCCGCCGTCCGCGCGCGCCTCGACGCCCGCCTCGCGGCCGGCTGAGCGGCGGCTTTCAGCGCGGCGTAACCTTGCGATGACCCGCCGCCCTCGCGCTGAGCACCCGATATGAAAGCGATCGTCGCACCGCAGGCCGGACACCTGGAGGCGCTGACCCTGATGGACGTGCCGGTCCCCGAGATCGACAGCGGCGAGGCGCTCGTGCGCATCGAGGCGATCGGCGTAGGCCTCCACGACCGCTGGTTCATGCCGGCGACGGCGCAGTTTCCCTACCCGATCGGGATCGAGGCCTCCGGGATCGTCGAGTCGGTCGGGGAGGCCGTGACGCGCGTCCAGCCCGGCGACCGGGTCATGTTCGTCAGCAGCGCGCAGCCGAAGGGCGGCGTGTGGGCCGAGTTCGCCGCGGTGCCCGAGCACGCCCTGGTCCCGATTCCCGACGCGCTGGACGCCGTCCGGGCGGCAGCGTTGCCGGTGGCGGGCGGGACGGCCATGGAATCGGTCCGGTTGCTCGGTCTCGAGCCCGGCGGCACCGTCTTCATGGCGGGCGCGTCGGGGGCCATCGGGACGCTGGCCATCCAGTTGGCCCGGGCCCGGGGGAGCCGTGTAGCGGCCTCAGCCTCGCCCCGAAACCACGACTACCTGCGCTCGCTCGGCGCAGAGCTGGCCGTCGACTACCGCGACCCCGACTGGGACGCGCAGGTGCGCGGCTGGGCGCCGGGCGGCGTCGATGCGGCGCTCGCCATCCAGCCCGGCACCGGGGCCGGCTGCATGCGCGTGGTCCGAGGCGGTGGCCGGGTCGTCATCGTCTCTGGCGACCAGCTCGCGCCGGAGCGGCAGGTCGAGGTCGTCCAGGTCATGATGGGGCCGGACGCGCCGGCCGCGCTGGCCGTGCTGGCAGGCGAGGTCGCGTCCGGCCGTCTCCACGTCGAGGTGGAGCAGGTCTACCCGTTCGAGCGCGGGGTCGAGGCGCTCGAGAAGACGGAGACCCGGCGCGCCCGGGGGAAAACCGTGCTCACGCTGGAGTGACGACCGCGAACGTGCGGATGTCCGGCTCGGCCGCGAGCAGGCTGCCCGCCTTCGCGAACGCCTCGGCGACGTGCGCCGAGGCCAGGTGCGCCTCGATGGCCGCGGCGTCGTCCCACTGCTCGACCGTCCGGAAGACCGCCGGGTCGTCCGTGGACTGCGTGAGCGTGTAGCTCTGGCAGCCCGCCTCAGCGCGCGTCGGCTCGACGAGCGCCGCGAGCGCGCCGCGCGTGGCGTCGATGGTGTCCGGGCGGGCCGTGAGCGTGGCGGTGGCGTAGAGCATTACTGGACGGATTTGAGGGTGACGACGAACGTGAGCGTCGCGTTCGGCGGGATGTCCGGCGGCGCCCCGAGGGGCCCGTAGCCGTCCTCCGGCGGCACGACGAGCGTCTTCGTCTCGCCGACGCGCATGCCCGCGATGCCCGTCTTGAACCCTGGAATCACCTCGCCGAGGTTGAACGTGGCGTCGGTCGCCTCGTCGAAGACGGTCCCGTCGGCGAGCGTGCCGCGGTAATCGACGGTGACGGTGCTCTGGGGCGTCGCGACGGCGTCGGGGTCCGGGGCGGGGCCGCACGCGGCGACGGCGAGCAGCAGGGCGAGGGCGAGGCGGGGCACCGGGTCGGGGCTGGCGAGGCGTCAACGTACGACGCGGCGCGCGGGCGCTTGTGTTTCGGCGCGGCCGGGCGATACCCGCGGTCGATCCCCGCAGACCGCTCTAGCCGCACCCGATGGACGACGCCCAGCCCTCCCAGGCGCTCCTCGACCGCCTCGTCCCGCCCGGCCTCGACGTCACGGCGAGCCGCCGCGCGCGCGTCGTCGCCGTGGCGAGCATGATCGCGCTCGCGGTGATGGTGCTGCTCACGATCTCGCTGGCCATCTCGGGGACCCGCTTCCAGGTCGGCGGGGCCGCCGTGGGGCTGGCGCTGACCGCGCTCGCCGTCGCGGCGGTGCGCATGGGACAGAACGAGGCGGCCGCGTGGCTCACGACGCTGGCCGCGACGGGGACGATCCTGGCACAGGCGGCCCTCGACGCCGGCCTCCGCGACCCGGCGCTCGCGCTGATCGTGCTGACGCCGCTCGCTGGCGCGATGGCGTCGGGCCTGCGGCTGGCCGTCGTCAACACCGTCCTGAGCATCGCCGGGGCGGTGGGTCTGTTCGCGCTCCACAGGGCTGGCCTCGCGCCGCCTCCGACGTCTTCGCCCGAATCCCTCGTGTGGTACTCGCTCGTGATGCCATGCCTCGGGGCCGCGCTCTCGGCCGGGGCGGGCGTGCTCTACGTGCGCCACACGCGCTCCATGATCGACGAGGCCGAGACAGCCGCGGCCTCGCTCGGGGCGGCGCTCGCCGCCTCCGAGGCGCGCTACCGCTCGCTCGCCGACGGCCTCCCGATCGGGATGTACCGGACGGCGCCGGACGGCCGCGTGCTGCTCGCCAACCCGGCCATGGCCGAGATGATGGGCGCGGCGAGCGCGGAGGCCGCCCTGGACCTCAACGCGGCCGCGCTCTACGAAGAC
Organism: Rhodothermales bacterium; assembly: GCA_038243565.1. GTDB lineage: Bacteria > Bacteroidota > Rhodothermia > Rhodothermales > Rubricoccaceae > DASVSE01. The sequence continues at coordinate 29,848 of JBBSQZ010000002.1, forward strand.
CCGGCCGAGCGCGTCGCCTTCCAGCGCGCGATCCTCGAGGCCGGCTTCGTGCGGCGCTACGAGACGAACTGGCGCACGCCCGGCGGGCGGCTCCGCCGCGTCCGCATCGACGCCCACGTGACGCTCGCGGCGGACGGCACGCCGCTCTACTACGAGGGCGCCGCGCAGGACGTCACCACCGAGCGCCGCGCCCGCGCCGCGCTCGCGCAGAGCGAGGCCCGCTTCCGCGCGCTCGTGCAGCACTCGTCGGACCTCGTCGTCGTGCTCGACGCCGACGCGCGCCTGAGCTACGTCAGCCCCGCCGCGCGGCACCTGCTCGGGACGGCACCTGAGCACCTCGTCGGCCGCGACGTCTTCGCGATCATCCACCCGGACGACCGCGCCGCCGCCCGCGCGCGCCTCGACTCGGGCCTCCAGCAGGAGGCGGGCGGCGACGCTCGCATCGAGGTCCGCCTGCGCCACGCCGACGGTCACTTCATCTACGCCGAGGGCGTCGGGACGGACCTCACCGACGACCCCGCCGTCGGCGGCGTCGTCGTCAACCTCCGCGACGTCACGGAGCGCAAGCGCGCGCAGGCCGTCCTCGTGCAGGCCAAGCGGCAGGCCGAGGAGGTCGCGCACCTCAAGAGCACCTTCCTCGCCAACATGAGCCACGAGATCCGGACGCCGCTCACGGCGATCCTCGGCTTCTCGGACATCCTCGCCGACGAGATCACGGACCCGCAGCAGCAGGAGTTCGTGGACCTCATCTCGCGCTCGGGCCGGCGCCTGATGGAGACGCTCAACTCCGTGCTGGACCTCGCGCGCCTCGAGGCCGGCCGCGGCGAGATCGTCTGCCTCCCGACGTCGGTCGCCGCCGCCGCCCGCGAGGCCGCCCAGATCATGGGGCCGGCCGCCGCCGACCGCGGCCTCACCATCACCGCCGCCGTCGAGTCGGACCATGCCGTCGCGGCGCTGGACGACGCCGCCTTCGCGCGCGTGCTCCACAACCTCGCCGGCAACGCGCTGAAGTTCACCGAAGCCGGCGGCGTCACGATCCGCGTCTCGGACGGGCAGGGCGAGCAGGCCGGCCACGTCGTCGTCCGCGTCGAGGACACGGGCATCGGCATCGACGAGGCCTTCCTGCCGCGCCTCTTCGGCGAGTTCGAGCAGGAGTCCGCCGGCGTCGAGCGGACGCACGAGGGCGCCGGCCTCGGCCTCGCCATCTCGCGGCAGCTCGTTGAGCGCATGGGCGGCACCATCCGCGTCGAGAGCGCCAAGGGCGTCGGGACGGTCTTCACGCTGGCCTTCCCGGCCGTCGGCGCCGCGCCGTCGCTGTCGCCCAGGCGGCCCTGCGTCCTCGTCGTGGACGACAACGAGCAGGCGCGCCTCGTCGCCGAGCGCGTCCTCACCATCGCCTACGACGTCGAGACGGCCGCCACCGGCGACGCCGCGCTCGCGCTCGCGAAGGAGAACCGCTTCGAGGCGGTCCTGCTGGACATCCACCTCGGCGACACGGTTTCTGGAGAAGACGTCCTCGCAGACCTCCGCGCCGACCCGACGCTCGCCAGCCTGCCAGTCCTCGCCGTCACGGCCTACGGCCTCCCCGGCGACCGCGCCCGCTTCCTCGCCCTCGGCTTCGACGACTACGTGACGAAGCCCTACACCCGCGAGCGCCTCCTCGGCGCCGTCGCGGCCTGCCTGGAGCGGAAGGAAGAGTATGAAGAGCATGCAGTTTGAAGTTTGGAGAGAACACGATTTTGGGAACGTGTTGCGATCTGGCACTGTGACACGACCCCTCTAAACGTCAAACTCCAAACTGCATCCCCCCAGGCCCCCGGCGTCGCGGCAGGCTGTACCGCCGTCCCCCTCGCGGCGTAGACTGCGGCTCCGATCCGCCTGCCGTGACCCCGAGCCCCGCCTCGCCCTCGCCGACCGGCCTCGCCCGGACCGCGCTCAACGCGTGGGACGGCGTCGTAACGGCCGCCGCGACGGTCGCCGCGCTGCTCGTGCCGCTGTCGCTGCTGCCGGGCAGGATCGAGGCGGAGCACCTGCGCGCCTTCGAGATCGTCTTCACGGTCGTCTTCGGGCTGGACGCCGCGCTCCGGCTGCGCCTCGCCGCCCGCGCGCCCCGGGGGCCCCACCCGCGCCTCGCCGTCGCCCTGGACGTGCTGGCCACGCTGCCGCTCGTGCTGGCCGGCGCGCCGCGTGTGTGGATCCTGCTGCGCGCGCTGAAGCTCGTCCGCGTGGGCGAGATCGTCCGGCGCATCGCGCGGACGCACGCCGGCTGGGGCTCGCGCCTGCGTCTGGCAGTCTTTCTCTACGGCCTCGCGCTCGTCGTCCACGCCGTCGCCTGCGGCTTCGTCGCCATCGGCGGGGCGGGCCTGTACCTCGACGCGCTCTACTGGTCCGTCACGACCGTCACGACCGTCGGCTACGGCGACATCACGCCGCACACGGCGCTGCAGAAGCTCTACGCGATCGGCGTGATGCTCCTCGGCGCGGGCGTCTACGCGTTCCTCATCGGCAACATCGCGTCCGTGCTCAACAACCTGCACCCGCTGCGGGCGGCGCACGTGCAGCAGCAGGAGCGGATGGCCGCCTTCATGCACTACCGCGCGCTGCCGCAGCCGCTGCGCGAGCGCGTGCAGGCGTATTTCGACTACGCGTGGGAGCAGAACCTCGTCTCGGACGAGGACGCGACGCTCTCCGAGCTGCCGCCGGCGCTCCGCGAGGAGGTCGCGCTGTACCTGCGCCGCGACCTCGTCCGCAACGTGCCGCTCTTCCGCGACGCCTCGGACGCGTTCGTGCGCGAGGTCGCCCTCCACATGCGCTCGTTCGTCTGCCTCCCCGGCGACGTCGTCGTCCGAGCGGGCGACCACGGGCACGAGATGTTCTTCATCGCGCGCGGCGAGGTCGAGGCGCTCGCGCCGGACGGCCGCGTCCTCAGCCATCTCCGCGCCGGCGACTTCTTCGGCGAGATCGCCCTCGTCACCGCGGACGTCCGCACGGCGACCGTCCGCGCGACGACGCCGAGCGACCTCTATATCCTCACGGCCGACATGTTCGAGCGGATCACGGAGCATTACCCCGAGGTCGCGGCCACGCTCCGCACCGAGGCCGAGCGCCGCCGGGCGGCGCGGTAGCGCACCGCCTGCCTGCTACGGTGTCTGGTCCTCATCCGCCTCGTCCGCAGGCGCCCCGCCGAGCACGTCCCGGCGGAAGGACTCGATGTAGTCCGCGAGCGGCTCGAGGCCGACGGCGGCCCGCCGCGCGTCGACGCCGTCCGGGTCCTCGATCGCGAACGGCTCCGGCCTTCCACCGACCACGTTCAGCTGCGTCCCGTACACCTGAGGCGCGCCTTGATGCACTCGAACGCGGTCGGTGAGGTACGCGAGCTCCATGCCCAGCGTCTCGCGGTCTGGGCCAGCCTCCATGAGGGCGAGCACGTCTCGTTGAAAGTCCCGGTCCATGTCGGCGTGCTGGACGAGGAGCATCGCGTCGTGAACGCCCTGCTCCCCGACCCGGCTCACCGTCGGCCAGCCCGTTTCTGCGATGACTGTTTTGAGCCACGCCGTGTTGAGCGAGTCGATGGCAACGCCGAGCAGGCCGTCCAGCTGACTGGGCTGCTCGCCTCGCTGAAAGGCCAGCGTCCAGAGCCCACGGGCGGCCTGGTCGGCCTCGACGCGGAGGGAGAGCTGGCGAGCAAGGAGAGAGTCCCCATCCGCCGATGGCTGTGCCAACGCGGCAGCGGAAACCAGGCAGAGGGCGGTGAGGGCGAAAAGGCGCATGGGACGGGCTCGGTCTGTGGACGTCTTTGATGGAGGTGTACAACCCAAGGCGCGCCCTACCCAACGTGTCATTGCGAGGAGCGAAGCGACGAAACAATCTCGCTCTACAGCGCGCTGAGCGACGAGATTGCTTCGCCTCGCTCACAGTGACACAACTCTGGTTATACAGCTCGGCCATCAGATCGCGCCCTCTGCCCGGAGGTCGCGTGCGAACTGCTCGACCGACATCGGCTGCTCGCTCGCACGTACGTCGAGCGCCGCGAGGTCGTCGGCGTCTTCTGCAAGAAGCGCCCGCACGGCGTCGTTCACGAGGTCCGACACGGAGATGTCGGCGACAGCGGCACCGGCCTGGAGCGCGGCGAAGAGGGTCGGGTCGAGCGCGACCGTCACGCGCTCCGGAGTCGGGGTGGGCATTCGAGGGTCCGATGTGTTCTAGGAGAGCGGGCCAGGGGCATAGCTGGTTCGCGGGCGCCGCGGAGCCGCGCGCGCCTCACGGCCGTACGCCTCGTCCGCCCGC
>JBBSQZ010000003.1:0-30720 GCA_038243565.1 Rhodothermales bacterium
ACGGGCCAGCGCTGCACGGCCACGTCCCGCCTCATCGTCCACGAGAGCGTCCACGACGCGGTCGTCGAGAAGCTGACGACGCGGGCGACGGCGCTGCGCTTGGGCTACGGCAACGACGCGGAGACGGAGATGGGGCCGCTCATCAACCAGAAGGCGCTGGACAAGGTCTCGGGCTACATGGACGTCGCCCGCGCCGACGGCGCGACGATCGCCTTCGGCGGCGAGCGCGCCACCGGGCCGGGCCTCGACGACGGCTTCTTCTTCCAGCCGACGCTCTTCACCGGCGTCACGCGCGACATGCGCGTCGCCCGCGAGGAGATCTTCGGGCCGGTCCTCTCGGTCATCAAGGTGGGCTCGTACGAGGAGGCCGTCGCCGTCGCGAACGACGTCATCTACGGCCTCTCGTCGGCGATCTACACCAAGGACGTCGGCCGCGCCTTCCGCGCGATGCGCGACCTCGACGCCGGCATCACGTACATCAACGGCCCGACGATCGGGGCCGAGGCGCACATGTCGTTCGGCGGCGTCAAGGCGACGGGCAACGGCCACCGCGAGGGCGGCTGGGAGGTCTACGACTTCTACACCGAGACCAAGACGATCTACGTCGACTTCTCGGGCGGCCTCCAGCGCGCGCAGATCGACAACTACGACGACGCGGACGGCGAGGCGGTCCCCGAAGTCGTCAAGGACCTGTAACGCTGGATATCGACGGACATTCAGGCGACCTTGCGCGGCGCCGGTTCTCGCGACCGGCGCCGCGTTTCGTTTCCCCGGTCCCGCCTCCTGATGCTCCGTTCGCTTCTCCTCGCCGTCCTCCTCACCTCGACCGCCTCGGCCCAAACCGTCCATGACACCGGGGTGCTCCGCCTCGGCGTCTATAACGACGGCTCCGTCGGCGCGAGCGCGGGAGCGGGCGCAGCGCCGCTCGTCTTCGCGGGCCAGGGCTTCCTGTTCGACGCCCACCTGCTCGTCGGCACCGGCCCGGGCCGCCTCTCGGGCGCCGCGTACAGCACCGCCGACTGGGCGCCCGGCGACCCGGTCGCGGTGGTGCCGGGCGGCACCGGGAACGGCCTGCAAACCTTCCGCGCGACGTTCTCGGACGCGGCGGCCCCGAGCCCGCTCGGCATCACCGTCACGCAGACGAGCCGCTCGCTCGCGTCGCCTGGGATCGACCGACTCGTCGCGCTGGCCTACGAGATCCGCAACGGGTCGGACGCGACGCTTTCGGGCGTTTACGCCGGCCTCTTCGCCGACTTCGACATCACGGGCGTGGACCAGGCCGGCTTCGACGCCGCCCGGCGGATGGCCTACGTCTTCAACGGCTCGAACCCGTACGTCGGGCAGGTCCTCCTCGGCACGACGCCGCTCGCCGGCTGGGCCGTCGCGCTCCCGAACTTCGCCACGGACGACGCGGCGCTCTTCCGGATCATGACGACGCCCGGCCAGGTCCCGCAGGGCACGGACGACCGCGCGACGCTCCTCGGCTCCGGCCCATTCACGATCCCGGCCGGCGGCTCCGTCCTCGTCCAGGTCGCCCTCGTCGCAGGCAACACGCTGGCGGATCTCCGCGCGGCCGCGGACGCGGCGCGCAACCAGTTCACGGACGGTGAGGCGGTTCCGGGAGCGGCCCACGGCGCCTCACTGCGCCCGGCGCAGCCCAACCCGGCGACGGGACGGGCGGCGCTCACGTTCCGCCTCGACGCGCCGCAGGTGGTGCGCCTCGCTGTAACCGACGTGCTCGGCCGGGAAGTCGCGGTCCTCGCCGAGGGCCCGCAGGCGGCCGGCGAGCACACGGCCACGCTGGACACGGCGCGCCTGCCGGCCGGCGTCTACGTCGCGCGCCTCGTCGCGGACGGCATCTCAGCCGCGCAGCGCGTCACGGTCGTCCGCTGAGCTGGCACCTCGGGAGAGTCCTGAGGCGCCTCGTGCGCGGAACCAGGCGCGGCGCGGCGAGATCGAGGCGCTCTCCCCTGCCCCGCCGCTGTCATGCTCGACCCGACGCTCGCCCTTCCCGACGACCTGGCCGGCCGGCCCCTCCCCGACCTCGACCGGCCGCGCGGGCTGCCGCCGGACGAGCGCGTCGGCTTCGCGCTCGTCGGCCTCGGCGCGTTCGCGCTCGGCCAGATCGCGCCCGCCTTCGCGCAGTCGCGGCGCGCGCGCCTCGCGGCCGTCGTGAGCGGCAACGCCGACAAGGCGCGGACCGTCGCAGACGCCTACGGGCTCGGCCGCGACCACGTCTACGCGTACGACGACTTCGACCGGATCGCGCAGGACGAGACCGTCGACGTGGTCTACGTCCTCCTGCCCAATGCCTTCCACCGCGCCTGGGCGGAGCGCGCGTTCGCGGCGGGCAAGCACGTCCTCTGCGAGAAGCCGATGGCGCCGACCGTAGCGGACTGCGAGGCGATGATCGCCGCGGCCGAGCGTGCCGGCAAGCGCCTCATGGTCGGCTACCGCGTCCACTTCGAGCCGCTCAACCAGAAGGCGAAGCAGATCATCGCCCAGGGGGACATCGGCGCGCCGCGCGTCGTCGTGGCGGACCACATGCGGACGCTCGACCTGTCGGACCTGCGCGACCAGTGGCGGGCCAAGAAGGGGCTCGCCGGCGGCGGGTCGCTCTACGACATCGGCATCTACTCGGTCAACGGAGCGCGCTTCCTGCTCGGCGAGGAGCCGACCGAAGTCCAGGCGCGCCTGCTGCCGGGCTCGGGAGATCCCGAGGTCACGGTCGAGGAAGGCGTCGCATGGACGATGCAGTTCGGCTCGGGCGCCGTCGCGTCGTGCACGTGCGGCTACCGCGCCTTCGAGGCCAAGCGGATCCACGTCCAGGGCGCCTCAGGCGAGATCACGCTCGCCCCGGAGAGCGACTACTACGCCAACACACTCACCGTTGCGACGGGCGAGACGCGGACCGAGCACAGCGGCCGGACGGCGCTTCAGTTTCCCGACATGCTGGACGAGATGGCGGCGTCTGTCCAGGAGAACCGTGCCCCGTCGACGCCCGGCGGGGAAGGGCTGCGCGACGTTCGGATCCTCGAGGCGATCCTCCGGGCGGCCGAAACCGGCGGCGTCGTCGCGGTGTGAGATTGTGTGGCGACGACGCCGCCCGATCCGTAGTTTCACGCGTCCTCCTCACCACCCCTCCCGCCATGACTCGTTTCGCTACGCTCGCGCTGGCCGCGCTCGTCCTCTCCGCCCCCGCCGGGGCGCAGGGCCTGCTCGACCGGACGCACGACACCGGCGTCGCTGCGCTCCGCGTGTTCAACACCGGCTACTACGGCAACGACGTCGGCGACGCCGCGTTCGCCGACACCACGTTCAACTTCGGCGCCGCGGCGCCGCTCTACGAGGGCCAGCTCATCGTGGCCGTCAGCCCGACGCAGATCTCGGGCGAGCCCTACTCCAACGCGCCGCCGGCGCCGCCGTTGCCACCCGGCCCGGGCGCTGGCTACGAGTGGACGCTCGGCGCCCGCCCGGTAGCCATCACGCCGCCGGCCCCGTTCACGCAGGCGTATGAGACGGCCTACACGGACGCCGGCACGAACAACCTCAACCCGGCCGGCCTCTCGGTCCTCCAGCGGAGCTACTCGCGCACCGGCGATCCGTTCGTGATCGTCGAGGTCCAGGTGTCCAGCGCGACGGCGCGCTCGGGCGTTTACATCGGCATGTTCGCCGACTTCGACATCTCGCCGACGGCCACGGCGGACCGGGCGGCCTTCGACCAGGCCACGCGGACCGTCTACGCCAACAGCGCCGCGACGACGGGCAACCGCAACTACTACGGCGTGTCGGTCATCGGCATGCAGCAGTCTGGCTGGAGCTCGACGGCGCAGCTCGACGGCGCGACCGAGGAGGCCAACCAGGCCGAGCTCTACAAGTCGCTCTCGGTCAACGGGACGCCGGCGACGACTAACGGCGACCGCCGCCTCGCCATCGGGGCGGGGCCGTTCACGCTCGCCGCGGGCGTCGCGCAGACGGTCCGCTTCGCGTACGTCGGGGGCGCGAACCTCGTCGCGCTGCAGCAGAACGCCGCCGCGGCGCAGGCGCTCTTCCCGACGGCGGGCGAGGACGGCCCGTCGGCCGCAGCCGGGCTGCGGATCGCGCCGACGGTCCCGAACCCCGCGACGGGCCGGACTGCGGTGACGTTCGAGCTCGATGCAGCGCAGGACGCGCGCCTCGCCGTCTACGACGTGCTCGGCCGCGAGGTCGCCGTGCTCGCCGACGGCGCGCAGTCGGCAGGCCCGCACACGGTCGCGCTGGACGCGTCCGGCCTGCCGGCCGGCATCTACGTCGCACGCCTGACGGCGGGCGGGCAGTCGGTGACGCGCCGCCTCACGGTCGCCCGCTGACGGCGCCGGACGCTTCGACGCGCCCCACCGGACCCGCTCCGGTGGGGCGCGATCCGTTTCAGCCCCGCTTCCGTTTTCCATGGGCCTCTTCTCCCGCGCCGCGGCGACGCACTTCCCGCCCGTCTCGGGCGTCCGGATGGACGGCGAGGCGCTCGACCTGCCCGGCGCCCTCGGCGCGGCGACGCTCGTCGTGGTGTCGTTCGACGACGAGGCGGCGCCGCTCGCCGGCCAGTGGACGCGCCTCGGCGCGCGCCTCGCAGACGGCGCTCCCGGGCTCGACGTGCTGGACCTCGTCGTCGTGCCGCCGCGGCTGAAGCTCGTCGGCGACCTCGCGCTGATGAGCGTCCGCGCCCGCGCCGAGGCGGCCGGCACGCAGGCGCAGACCGCCGTGGCCTACACCAAGCCGAAAGCGATCCGCAAGGCGCTCGGCATCGGCCGATGCGACGTTGCGGCCCTGCTCCTCGGCCCGGACGGCGCCATCGCGTGGCGCGGCGACGGTGAGATCGACCTGCACGAGGTCGAGGCGCTCGAGCCGGCCATCGCGGCGCTGCTGGGGCCATGAGGGATGGGGCAAGAGGCATGGGAGAGGTGCCTTTCACCTCAATGGCCCCTGTCTCATCCCCCATGCCCTCTCCTCATCCGTACACCAGCGGCTCGCCGGCGAGGCCGTCGCCGGACCAGCCCTGGCGCGGCTTCCAGACCTCCCACGGTGCGACGCCGCTCTGGTAGATGTCCTCGAGCAGGCGCTTCTCCTTGAACGTGTCCATGCACGCCCAGAAGCCGTCGTGGCGGCACATCCCGAAGTCGCCCTCCGAGACCATCCGCTGCGCGGGCTCGTTCAGGAGGTCCTCGCCGGGCCGCATGTAGTCGAAGACGCGCTGGCGCATGACGAAGAAGCCGCCGTTGATGCGCAGGCCGATCTCGGTGACGTGCTGCACGTCCGTGACCTCGCCGTCGTCGGTCGCCTGGACGACGTGGCTCGTGTAGTTCGGGTGGACGCCGAGGAACGTCACGGCGCGGCCCGTCCGCTGCGCCTCGGTGATGACCATGTCCAGCGGCGCGTCGGTCACGCCGTCGGCGTAGTTGGCGAGGAACCACTCGTCGCCGCCGAGGAACGGGCGGGCGGCGGCGAGGCGCTCGCCGATGGACGCGTCGTAGCCGGTGTCGACGAACGTGATGCGCCAGTCCTGGATGTCGGACCGGAGCAGCTCGACGTCGTGGCCGCCGGTCAGCACGAAGTCGTTGGAGACCGTCTCGTCGTAGCCGACGAAGTAGCGCTTGATGTGGTCCGCGCCGTGGCCGAGGCACAGGATGAAGTCCGTGTGCCCGAAGTGGGCGTAGTACTTCATCACGTGCCACAGGATCGGGCGGTAGCCGACGGTGACCATCGGCTTGGGCAGGTCGCCGGAGTGGTCGCGGATGCGCGTGCCCTGGCCACCGCAGAACAGGACGACTTTCATGGGATCGGGACGGAAGGTGAGCGGGTGGCGGCGCCGTGGGCGGCGCCGTCCCCTCCGGGAGTGCCGGAGGGGGCAGTCCAGACGAGGCCCGCGCGGCGGCGCAGCGCGGGCTGGACGGGCCGGCCGACGCCGAAGCCGGCGACGGAGCCGGCGTCGATCGCGTCGCGGTAGACGAGGCATGCCTCGGCGAAGACGTCGACGGTCTGGTCGATGGCGTCGTCGTCGTGGGCGGCGGAGACGACGAAGCTGGGGCCGAGAATGCCGCGGCGCGTGAGCTCCTGGAGCATCAGCGTACGGTACGGCTGGCTGGCGATTCCGTCGGCGTCGGCCGTCGTGAAGACGAGGTTCGAGTCGCGCCCGGCGACTCCGACGAATCCGCGGACGCCCGCGGCGTCGATGGCCTGGTCCGCGCCGCGGCGCAGGCGGGCGCCGGCGCGCTCCATCGTTCCGACCGCGTCGTCGCCCAGCGTGATCCGCATCGCGGCGACGGCCGCGGCGAGCGCGTGCGTCTCGGCGCCGTGCGTGGACGAGAGCAGGAAGACGCGGTCCGCCTCGGTCTCCATTCCGCCGAGGTCCATCAGGTCCGCCCGGCCGGCGAGGGCGGACACCGAGAAGCCGTTGGCGAGCGCCTTGCCGAAAGTCGAGAGGTCCGGCGTGATTCCGTAGAGGTGCTGCGCGCCGCGGGCGTGCCAGCGGAAGCCCGTGATCATCTCGTCCAGGACGAACACGACGCCGCGCGCCCGGCACGCGGCCTGGACGGCGTGGAGGTAGGCCGTCGGGTCGTCCGCGCCGCGCGTCGCCTCCATCACGACGCAGGCGACGCGCCCGGCGTGGGCGTCGAGGACGGCCTCGAGCGCCGCGGAGTCGCCGTACGGGAAGCCGACGGTCAGATTCTGGACGACGCTCGGGATGCCGGCGTCCATGTCGGTCGTGCCCATGAACCAGTCGTGCTGGCTCAGGAACGGGTGGTCCGAGCAGACGGCGACGAGGTCGCGGCCGGTCGCGGCGCGCGCGAGCGTGACGGCGGCCGTCGTGGCGCTGGACCCGTCCTTGCAGAACTTGACGCGCTCGGCGGTGGGGATGAGGTCGAGGAACGTCTCAGCCGCGGCGCGCTCGATGCTGGCCGGCCGCGAGAAGCCGGTCCCGCGCTGGAGCCACTCGGCGGCGGCGGCGACGACGCGCGGCTCGGCGTAGCCCAGCGTCACCGCCCGCAGCCCCATCCCGTACTCGACGTAGCGGTTGCCGTCCACGTCCTCGACGCGGCAGCCCTGCCCGCGCGCGACGACGACGGGCATCGCCTCGGGCATCTGGTCGTCGCCGCGGGCGTACGTGTGCGCGCCGCCGGGCACGAGCCGGTGCATCGCGTCCTGGTGCGCACGGGACGCGGCCCAGCGGGAGGGGTCGGGTGGCGAGTAGGTCGGGTGGTCGGTCATCGCGCCGTGGCAGCGTCGGTGGGCGTAGAGTTTGGAGTTTGGAGTTTGAAGGGTGGGTCGGTCATCGCCTCGTGGTCGTGTGGGGCGTTGTCGTGATCGTCTCCACACTTCAACCTTCAAACTCCTCCGGCGTCTCGATCGGAGCGAGGAGGTCCGTCTTCAGCAGCCGGTCGGCGGCGGTGCGAAGGACAGCGAACGGCAGGCCGGAGCGTTCTGACGTGTCTAAAAGGGAATGCTCGCCGTCGGCGAGGGCGAGGGCCCAGGTGAGGGCCGCCTGCGCCTCGGGCGCGGCGGCGTGGCCGCCGATGGGCGCGTAGAGGCCGCGGCGGCCGAGCTGCGGCTCGCCGAACGGCTGGAGGGTGCGGAACCGCCCGTCGCCGTCGAGGACGTCCAGGGTGTCGCGGAGGACGCCGAGCGAGTCCTCGAGCGAGGCGGCGCGCTGGAGGCTCATATCGTCGCCGGAGGTGTGGTACTCGGGGTACTCGCCGTGGGGCGTCCGCGTGAGGCGGCCGACGGGCAGGTCGATGCCGGGCGAGCCGAACTGGCGCTCGTCGTAGCCGTCGGGCGTCCACGGGCGGACGTCCAGCGCGCCGCCGCGGTCGCGCATGGCGAGTGCCACGGCGCGGTCGACGGCGAGGGGCGCGTGGAGCGTGCCGCGGCGTGTCTGCTTGTACGTCACGCCGCCGGCGTCGCCGAGGTTGGAGAGGACGAGGCCGTGGCGGATCCGCCCGAGGCGCTCCCGGTTGCGGGCGAGCCACACGATGGCGCCGAGCGTGCCCGGCGCGAGGAGCACGCGCAGGGTGTGGCGCCGCGTCGGGCCCGCGGCGCGCTCCGCGGCGAGCGCCGCGGCGACGGCGATGCCGCTCGCGTTGTCGTTGGCGAGGGCCGGGTGGCAGGCGTGCGCGGAGATGAGGATCTCGTCGTCGGTCTCGCCCGGCACGACGATCTCGCCGTAGCTCATCGACCCGTCGAAGAGGTCGGCGTCGATGACGACCTCGGCCTCTCCGTTGTCACCCAACTCGTCGCGGAGCGCTTCGAGGTCGCGGTGGCTGAGGCAGAAGCCCCACGTCGGCGCGTAGTAGGCCGTGCGGTACGGCACCAGGTCGGGCTGGGCTGGCAGCGAGTGGAGGTGCGGGGCGAGGTCGGCGACCGTCATCCGGGCGCGGACAGGCCGGCTGTACTGGACGAGGTGCAGCGGGCTCGCGCGCCAGTCGGCGACGCGGCGGCCCGACGGGAGCGCGATGTGCGCCTCGCGGACCCGCCACTCGGGCGGGACGGTCCAGTCGAACACCTGCTCTCCCGTCGGCACCTCCGTCACGGCGACAGGCACGATCTCGCCCACGCGGGCGAGCGTCTCGCGCAGGCCGTCGCCGGTGAGGCAGCGGCGCAGCGGCAGCAGGTCCGCGACGAGGGCGAGCAGCGCCTCGCCGGTCCAGGGAGCGTGGGTCGCAGGGGGCGTCATGCCGTCAATATCGGCCGCGGCGCTACTTTCTCAACCCGATAACCCAAGTTGCGCCCTACCCAACTTGAGCTGGATAAGGTCAGCGCCAGACGGCAACGGCGTCGAGCGGCTTGCGGTCGAGGTCCGGCACGCGGGCGCCGTCGGCCGGGAAGCCGACCGGGAAGAGGATGAACGGCGCCTCGTTCGGCGGCCGGTCGAGCACTTCAGAGAGGAAGCGCATCGGGCTCGGCGTGTGCGTGAGCGTCGCGAGGCCGGCGTGGTGGAGCGCCGTGATGAACAGCCCCGCCGCGATGCCGCACGACTCCTGCACGTAGTAGTGCTTCACCGGCGCGCCCGCGGCGTCGCGGCCCGTCCGCTGCGCGAAGAGGACGACGAGCCACGGCGCCGTCTCGAGGAACGGCTTGCGCCAGTCGGTCCCGAGCCGGGCGAGCGCCCGCCGCCACTCGTCCGACATGCGCCCGCCGTAGCCCGCCTTCTCCTCGGTCTCGGCCGCCTCGCGGATGAGCCGCTTCGTCTCCGGGTCCGACACGGCGACGAACGTCCACGGCTGCATGTGCGCGCCCGAGGGCGCCGTCGCGGCGGTCCGGATCGCCGCCTCGATGAGCGCGCGCGGGACCGGCCGGTCGGAGAAGTCGCGGACCGACCGGCGGGCGGCCATCTCGTCGTGGAACGCCTCGGCGCGGGCCGCCATCTCGGCGTCGGGGCGCTCCACGAACGCGAGCGGAACGGTCGGACAGGTCATCGGCCGGCGATCTCGAACTGGACCGTCACGCGGGCGACGACGTCGTTGGAGCCCGCCGAGTAGGCGCCGGGCGTCGGCGCGACGGCGTCGCTCGCCTCGGCGCGGGCGAACATCGGGCGGGGCGGCCCGACCTGCGGCGCGCCGGCCTCCTGCACGCCGACGACGCGGCCGAGCGCCACGCCCGAGGCGCTCGCGATGCGCTCGGCCTTGGCGCGCGCGTCGGCGACGGCGCGGTCGAGCGCCTGCGCCTCAGCCTCGCGGGTGTCGCGCACGACGTAGTCGATGCCCTGGAGCTGGTTCGCGCCTTCGGAAACGACGGCGGCGACGAGGTCCGGCACCAGGCGCAGCGTGTCCAGCGTCACCGTGACGGTCCGCTGGGCGACGTAGCCGTCGCGGCCGTTCTCGCCGTAGTTCTCGCCGAGCGAGAGCGACTCGATCCGGATGTCGCGGTCGGCGACGCCGAGCTGGCGGACGCGCGTGAGCACGCGCAGGACGTCCTGCTCGTGCTGGCGGAGCGTCTCGGGCGCCGTCGCGGCGCGCGTGACGACGCCGACGCGGATGCGGGCGCGGTCCGGCGAGACGCTCACGACGCCCTCGCCCGAGACGGAGATGACGCCGGGCGGCGGGGGCGCGGGCATAGGCTGGGCCAGGGCGGGAACGGAGACGAGCGCGATGAGCGCGGCGGCGAGGAGGCGCATGGGAGGATTGAAGGGTGGCAGGGTTGAGGGGTGGAAGGGGAAACTCGAGAGCCGAGGCGCACGGGATAAAGGGCCTTTCCCCTTCATCCGAAGGACGGCGAAGCCCACCCTTCCACCTCCCCACCCTTCAACCTGTTCACCCTCCCGTCTATTACGGATGCAGCCGGCCGAGGAGCCGCGGGAACGGGCCCGTCTCGCGGACGTGCGGCAGGCCGCAGACGAACGCGACCGTCCGCTCGAGGCCCAGCCCGAAGCCGGAGTGCGGGACCGACCCGAAGCGCCGCAGGTCGAAATACCAGTCGAAGGCGGACTCGGGAAGTCCGTGTGCGGCAACCTGCGCCTTGAGGAAGTCGAGGTCCGTCGCGCGCTCGCCGCCGCCGACGATCTCGCCGTAGCCCTCGGGCGCGAGCACGTCCATGCCCAGCGCGAGGCGGTCGTCCTCGGGGTCGCGCTTCATGTAGAACGCCTTGACGACGGCCGGGTAGCGGTGGACGATGATCGGCGTGTCGAAGTGGCGCGTGAGGACCGTCTCGTCCGACCCGCCCAAGTCGGCGCCCCACTCGAACTCCCTGGCGCTCTTCTTCCACTCGGGGAGGTAGCGGAGCGTCTCGTCGATGTCCGCGAGGCGGTTGCCGATCTCGATCTCGCGGGCGTCGAGGCGCCGCTTCTCGCCGGCCTTGACGCTGCCGTAGCGCGCTGTGTTGGCGTCGCGCTCGCGCTCGAGGGCCACCTTCTGGTCCTCCAAACCGGCCTCCTCGGAGTCGAGCAGGTTCTGCGTCTCGTTGGAGGTCAGAAGTTCGACGGCCTCGGAGTACGTCAGGCGCGGAAACGGCGTCTTCATCGCCGCCTCGAGCTTGCCGGTGTCGCGGCCGAGGATCGCGAGCTCCGGCTGGCAGTCCGCGAGGGCGTCCGTCATGATCCGCACCAGGAGCTCCTCGGCGACCTCCATGTTCATCGCGAGGTCGTAGAAGGCCATCTCGGGCTCGATCATCCAGAATTCGGTGAGGTGGCGCCTCGTCTTCGATTTTTCAGCTCTAAACGTTGGTCCGAAGGTATACACTTTCCCGAAGGCCATCGCCATCGCCTCGCCGTGCAGCTGGCCGGACTGCGTGAGGTACGCCGGCTCGCCGAAGTAGTCCAGCTCGAACAGCGTCGACGTGCCCTCGACGGCGTTACCGGTCAGGATCGGGGCATCCATCTGCACGAAGCCCTCGCCCTGGAAGTAGGCGTGGATCGACATGATGATGCGGTTGCGGACGCGCAGCGCGGCCCACTGCCGCTGCGAGCGCAGCCACAGGTGCCGGCGGTCCATCAGGAACTCGACGCCGTGCTCCTTGGGCGTGATCGGGTACGGCTCGGCGATGGACAGCACCGTCAGCGTCTCGGCCTGCACCTCGACGCCGCCGGCCTGCCGCTCGTCCGCCTTCACGACGCCCTCGACGCGGAAAGCGCTCTCCTGAGTCAGCGACTCGGCCGCGGCGAACGCTTCGGCGCCGACGGCCTGCTCGTTGACGACGATCTGGACGAGGCCCGAGCCGTCGCGCATCACGAGGAACGCCAGCCCCTTCGAGGCGCGGGCGTTGTAGAGCCAGCCGTTGAGCGTCACGCGCTCGCCGATGTGCTGGGGCAGTGCGCTGACGCGCGTGAACGGCTCCGTCATGGTCTGGCTGTGGGTGAGCGCGGAAGATACCGGCCGGGCGAGGCGCCTCGCCGGCTGACCGAGGCACGGCGCTCGGCTGATTGGGACCCCCTGTCTCACCGCGCGTGTGTCCTGCTGCAGCGAGGCGCCGGCGTCGCGCGGCTCGCCTGTCCCCCGTGAAGCGGCAGGGCTGTTAAGTTCTTTGGATTCCCCAAATCCAACACCACCGTCATCCCGCGCCGAAGGCCGGCGCAGCCCACGGAGCGAGCCCACGGCGAGCGCAGTTGAGGGATTTCGATAGCCTGCCCTGAGCGAAGCCGAATGGGCGGTGACTCTGACTGCAGCGGCTCCGGTGAGGCGTCGAGATCCCTCGACAAGCTCGGGATGACGTTGACATTTTTATCGAAGTAAACCAAAGCGCCCAGAACTTAACAGCCCTGCCACTTCAAGGGGGGCAGGCTGCGCGGGAACCCTGAACACCCCGTATTGCCTCGATATGCGCCCGCGCGGCCAGGGGGTCTCGCCCGGCCGAGCGAGGCGCTCAACACAAGAAAACGGGGCACCGAGACGGATGTCCCGGTGCCCCGCGAGAGCCAGCGGCTCGCCGTTACGAGACGGCGCGCTTGGTGCTCTCCCAGCCGTGGCGCACGGCGTCCTTGACGTCGTCCCACGCGTTGCCGGCCTTCTGGCCGACCGTGGTGTCGTAGTCCTTACGCATGGCCGCCTCGTTGGACGCCCAGTCGCCCGAGCCGTAGCGCGAGCTCGCCGAGCGGCCGTAGTCGTAGGCCGGGCGCATCTGGTCGTAGGTGCGGCCCGAGGAGCCGTACGTGCTCTTGAAGTGCGCCTCGTCGCCCATCGACGCGTTGGCCTCCGTCTGATCGACGTCGACGTGCGTCGAGCGGACCGTGCCGCCGACGGTCTCCTCACGCGTGTTCTGCTCGAGGCCGACCGTGACCTCGCCCGTGACGCGCGCCGTCTTCTCGACGACGGCCTCCTCGGCGTGCGCGACGACCTCGATCGTCTTGTCCTGGAAGGCGCGGTCGGCCTCCTCCGGCGACAGCTCGCGGTTGACGTCGGTGTGGTCCACGCGGACCGACTCCTCGCGGAGGCGGACGACCTCGGAGACGTCCTCGCTCTCGACGTGCGTCGAGACGCGGACGCCGCCACGGACGACCTCGCGCTTGCCGATCTTGATCGCCTCCTGGATCTCCTGGAGCCGCTGCGTGCCCTCGTCGGCGTACGTCGAGCGCTCCTTCTTCATGTCATCGGCCGAGTAGGCCGGCGCCTTGGCGTCGGTGGCGGTGTAGCCCTCCGCCTTGTAGGACTTCATGCGGTCCTCGTAGCGGACCGGGTTGCCCTCGGCCATGATGTCGACGGCCATCTCGGCGTCCTGGTCCTGGGCGCGGACGACGACGAGCGAGCCGCCGCGGCGGAGGCCCTCGCCGTAGAATCCGGCCTCGTCGTTGTCGATGCCGTAGCGGGTGAGCGCGGCCGGGTTACGGAAGGTGCTCGCGTCGACCTCGAAGTCGGTGCGGCTGCCCTGCTCGCCGCTGGCGAACTGGACGTGCTGGTCCGTGAAGCCGGCGTCTTTGAGTGCGGAGACGACGCGGCCGGCGGTGGCGCGGTCGTCGTAGAGTCCAACAATGGTCTTAGCCATGAGTAGAGGGGTAGAAGTGAGAAAACGAGAAAGGAGCTGTGCGGGGCACAGCGTGAACTCCGCCGGTGGGCGCCGGCGGCAGGCGCGCTATCCGGCGCTCCGAGCATCCGAGCTCGGCGGGCCGTCGCGGACGGGCTGGCGCTCGACCTCGACATACTGGTGACGGAGGACGACCGTATGGGGAATACGGGTTTCCTCGCGTGTGAGCGTAATGTGCAGGCGCTCGCGGAGCACGAGCCGGCGCTCGACCACGACGACCTCTTCGTACATCGGCACGATGGTCACGTTGCCCTCATGGCGCACGTCCTCGATGTCGGTCACGACCTCGTCAACCGCCTCGCGGCGGACGTCGACGGTCTCGCGCCATGCGGGCTCGGCCACCGTCTCCTCGGTCTGTCCGGTGCGGACCGAGACGAGGGCGCGGTCGACCTCCTTGAGCACGCGCGTGACGTCGAGGCGCTCCTGGATTTCGAGGAGCGTCTCGCCGGCCGGGCTGGACGCCCGCGCCGCGCCGTCCGCCACGTCGGCGAACGAGACGCGGGCGACGAGGCTGCCGTCCGTCGCGCGCTCGACGAGGTCGGGCGCGATGCGGACCTGCTGGCCCGACTCGAGGCGCACAGGCACGGGCTGGCCGTCGGCGAACGTGCCGTCGAGCCAGGCCGTCTCTCCGGACGAATCGCGGATCGGCGTCACGAGCGGCGGCGCTGGGCGCGGTCATATCCGTAGCGGACGGCCTCGCGGTCGGCGTCGAAGTCGCGGCCGGCGGTGTAGTCCGTCCGGAGGTCGTTCTCGGCGTCCATGTAGGCGCGGTTGCGGTACGTGTCGCCGTGGGCGGCGGTGTAACCGTAGCGGTACGCGCCGAGGTCGTCGTCGTAGGCGCGGCCGGCCGGGCCGTAGGTCGCCGTGTGGTGCGTGCGGAAGTCGTCGGCGTAGGTGTCGAAGTCTTCCATGTCGGCGGAGCTCTCGCGGCGGACGACGCGGCCGCCGTCGTCGAACACGGTGACGCCCTCGCGGATCTCGGCGCCTTCGAGCCCGGCGCCTTCAAGGGCTGTGCCAAGGTAAACGACGTTTTCGCCGATGGTGACCTCGGCCGTCGGGACCTCGGTGCCGTTGTCGAGGACGAGCGTCGTAACGAGTTCGGAGTCGGTGTCGACGAGCATCGTCGCAACGGTGCCGACGGGCTGGCCGTTTTCGTCCACGACCTGATAGCCGCGGATGTCCTGGCCGTCGTTGACGAGTTGCCAGTCGCCGGTGTCTGAGAGTGCGATGCGGGACATAGGGTTCAGAGATGAGATGAGAGAGGAGCGCCCGCCGCCCATCGGGGGCGGCGGGTGCGGTCGGCTACTTCTTCTTCAGATCGGCGGCGCGCGTCACGTTGACGAAGGCGCCGCGCGTCGTCGCCGCCGTGCGGTCCGCCGCGGAGAGGCCGCGGAAGACCGGGCTCGCCGAGTCGAAGGCCATCACGGTGCCGCGGAGGCTGATCTTCTGGCCCGCGTCGATGTTGAAGCGGCCGTCGGAGCCGTCGCCCGGGCCATTCTGGCTCTCACCGAGTTGCGACAGCGCTACGAGGAAGCGCTTGCCGCCCGAGCCGACGTAGAACGTGCTGTCGCCGACGACCGAGAGAACGGTCGCATCGTCGATCTCGACGCGGCGGCCGATGATCGGCTTGAGGTCCGCCCCGTAGAGCGCGTCCGTCGTTGTGATCGTGCCCGTCGAGGGCGCCGCGGGCGGTGGCGGCGGCACCGCGCCGGCCATCATGCCGGCCGTATCGGCGGCCATCGCACCGTCGTCGCCCATCATCGCGTCGTCCATCATGCCAAGCTGTGTCAGCGCAGTCGCGCGGACGTACTCGGACGAGGGCGTCATCATCGCGGCCTGGTCGGCCGTGAGGCCCCACGCGGTGAGGTCCTGATCGCCGACCGGCATCAGCGCGCCGGTAAGGGCGATGTGCTGGCCCGGCGTGACGTCGTAGCGGCCTTCGGTCGCCGTGCCCGGCGTGGCCTCTTCCTCGAGGAAGACGAGCGTCTCGTCCGTCCCGGCCGAGTCCGGTGCGACAAAGAAGGTCTTGTCCCCGACAACGCGCGTCACCCAGACGTCCGCGAGGTTCAGGCCGACCGGTGTCGCGATCGGCGTCTGCTCGGTCGTGTCGACGGTCTCGACCTCGTCGTCGTTGCGGAGGAAGAAGAACCAGATGAGGAGGGCGAGCAGGAGCAGGCCGAGGAGCCAGAGCCACCAGGGTGCGCCAGCCTTCTTTTCGACGGGTATCGTAGCCATGTGCGGGGGAGAGTCAGGTGAGAGAGGCACGCGGACGTGCCCTCTTCTAACTCACCTCCCCCCGCGCAGTTCGACCTTCGCGTCACAAAAGTCCTGACCTAGGGAGAATCCCGATCTACCCGCTCCGTCTGCTACGGACGAAAAACAGGCCTCTCCTGCTGTGCGCGGCCGTACGCGTAGTGGGCCGCAGCGCGCTCGGCGGGATGCGCATCGGGCCAGCCGGCGTGGAGCGCGGCGTCGGCGTCGGCGTGTGCTTCGTCGCGGCCGGCGGCGAAGCCGAAGCGGTAGGCCGCGGCGACGGCGTCGTAGCCCGCCTCGGTCGGGTTGGCCGCGTGGTGGGCGCGGAAGTCGTCCTGCGCCGCTGGCGGGACGTCCGCGTCTCGGAGGGCGCCGTGGAGCGTCTCGGGCACGTCTGGGACGGTCGCGGCGCCAGGAATGGCGCCGGCGAGGTAGACCACGCGGTCGCCGATGGTGATGTCGAGCGCGGGCACCTCGTCGCCCGAGTCGAGCACGATGGACGAGACGAGCGCGGCGTCGGTGTCGATCACGAGCGCGATGACCGTGCCGGCCGGCTGGCCGGCGCCGTCGACGGCGGCGAAGCCGCGGACGTCTTGCATCGGGTTCTCGATTTCCCAGTCGCTGTCGGCGGTGAGGAGGGTGCGGGACATTGGGATGAGGGAATGGGGAATGGGGAATGCGCAAGTGGACAGCGAGCGGAACCTGCTCCGCTCTCTCTTCCGCTCTCGCTACTGTGTCATCCCGCGCCTCGACCCGGGATCTCCTGGTCGGTAGGCCGTGCCCCGATCCGGGCGACGTGCGCCGACCGACATCGAGGAGATCCCGGCTCAAGGCTGGAATGACAGGTGTGGGGGACGCGGCAGGCGCGACGAGCGGCGCACGTTCGGACGCGTGCGAGGCGGTCCGTTCGACTCTTCCGCCCTCCGCCTTCGCTCCTCTGGCTCATCGGTCGATGCCGCCGGGGCGCGTCGCGATGACGTAGCCGCGCTGCCCGGCGTCCCGCGCGACGCCCGACTCCGAGGCGCCGGGCGTGAACCGCTCGAGCGCGCCCGTGATCGAGACGCGCTCGCCGGCGCGCACCGGCGCGTCGCCGCCCGACGGGTCCATGATGACCATCACGCGGTCGGCGCCCGTCCCGACGATGAACGCGCGGTCGCTGAGCACCTCGGTCACGCGGACGCCCGCGAGCCGGACGGCGCGGCCGCTCAGCGCGCCCTCAGCCAGCCCGGGGGCGCGGATCGTGCGGCCGACGTCGGCCGCCGAGGCGAGGACGGCCTGGCTCGCGCGGGCACCGGCTGCGGCGCCGGCGGCGACCGCCGCGGCGAGGGTCGCCTCGTCGGCGGGCGCCGCGGGCGCCGCGCTTTCTACCGGCGTGGCAGAGGGCAGCGGGGCGCCCGGGGGTGGGGGGGGCGGCAGGCCGAGGTCCGCCTGCGGCTCGGGGATGACCGGCGGGTTGGCCGGGCCGGCCTCGATGACGTCCGTCTTCGGCTCATCGTCGGCGGCGAACACCATCCAGCCGGTGAGCAGAACGATGGCGATGAGGGTGGGCAGCACCCAGACGGGCAGGCCGAGCAGACGCTTGCGGCGGATCGGGATCGTGGACATGGAGAGGCGGGATAGGAGGCGAGCAAACCGACGGGCCGGCCGGCTGTTCGGGCGGGCGAGCGGCACGCGTTCAGGCGCGCACCGGCGTCCGGTATCGGCTCCCCTTCGCGCGAGTAAAGTGGACGCGGCGCTCCGGGCGTGCCGGCGGATCAGCACGGGCGCCGGGTGCGTAGGCCAATCCCCTAGCTCAGCCAGAACTCCCATGCGTCTCGGAAGCGGTCGGTCACAAAACGTACAGGTCGCCAGCGGCGGCGGCGGTGGCGGCGGCGGGCGCGTCGGCCTCGGCATCGGCGGCCTCGTCGTGCTCCTCATCGGCGCCTACTTCGGCATCGACACGAGCGGCCTCGTCGGCGGCGGCGGCGGGCCCGTGGAGCCGCAGACGACCGAGCAGGCGGACCTCTCGGACCCCATCAACGACTGGCTCGCGGCCGTCCTCGGCGACACGGACCAGGTCTGGAGCGAGCTCTTCCAGCGCGGCAACCTCGACTACCCCGAGCCAACGCTCGTCCGCTTCTCGGGCGTCGTCAACTCGGGCTGCGGCACCGCCGACGCGCGGACCGGCCCCTTCTACTGCCCCGCCGACAAGAAGCTCTACATCGACCCGTCGTTCTTCGAGGAGCTCAAGCGGATGGGCGCGCCCGGCGACTTCGCCGCGGCGTACGTCATCGCGCACGAAGTGGGCCACCACGTGCAGGACCTCGAGGGCACGCTCGGTGGGCGCCAGAGCAATGCCCGCTCGGTTGCGACCGAGCTGCAGGCGGACTGCTACGCCGGCATCTGGGCCCACTACGCCGAGACCGACCGCGACGTGCTCGAGGACGGCGAGATCAACGAGGGCCTCGCCGCGGCCGCCTCCGTCGGCGACGACCGGCTCCAGCAGTCGGCGGGGATGCAGGTCCAGCCCGAGTCGTTCACGCACGGCTCGTCGGCGGATCGCCAGAAGTGGTTCCGCCGCGGCTTCCAGTCCGGCGACCTCGGCCAGTGCAACACCTTCGCAGGGATGTGAGGGTGGGGCATGAACGCAAGCTCGTTTTTTCCGCCCTCCGCCCTCCTGCATTTCCCTCATCCCTCATGCCCCTCTTCCGCCCAGGCGACGGTGAGCCAGGCGTCGCCGAGCGGCGCGTAGGCGATCTGCCACGCGCCGCTCGTCGCTGATTCTGCCGACGCGTGGCCGTCGGCGCCCAGCGTGAGCACGACGGACTGCGCCGCGGCGCGGAAGCCGGTCCGCTGGCCTTTGAGGACGGACTCCTTGAGCGACCACAGCAGCGTCTGCGTGTCGTCCGTCGGCCCACCGAGGCGCTCGACGAGGCCGTACTCCTCGGGCGCGAGGATGCGGCGCCAGAGATCCGGCCGCCGCGGCGCCACGCGCTCGACGTCGATGCCGACCGGCGCGCCCGAGACGGCGGCCGCGCCGACGGCCGAGGCGCCGCGGCCCGTGTGCGCGATCGACACCGAGCCTGCTGGAATGGTCGGCGCGCCGTCCAGAGCGACGACGAGCGGGACGTCGGCGGCGTCCTGCCCGAGGCGCTCGGCGAGCAGCGTCCGTGCGGCCGTCCGGCCGAGGGCGAACGCGAGGCGCCGCTCGGCGCTCTGGAACGCCGCCATCCGGGCACGCTCTTCCGGCGAGAGCATGCTGGCGTCGTGCCGCGTCGCGAGGGCGACAGCGACATGAGGCGGAAGGTCGAGGCCAGAGGGAACGGCAGGCACGGGTGGAGCATCGGAGGAAGCCGGACACGGACAGCGGTCTTTCTCCGTTCCCGAGGCCCACCACGGGCCATCCGTCCTTATTTTGCCCGCCCTCAGATCCGATCCGCATGCCTGCCCTCCCGCTCCGCCGCCTCGCCCCGTCCGCCTCGTGCGCAGCGACTGCCGGCACGCCCGCAGCCCGGGCCAGGCTGCCCTTCGCCGAGTTCATCGACAGCTACCGCGAGCGGCTCAAGCACCTGTTCGAGGAGCGCGTCTCGTGCGACGCCGTCAACGCGGACCGCGGCGTGCCGCCGTTCGTGCTCGCGCGCATGCGCGAGGACACGGACCCGCTCTCAGTGTACATCCCTGAGGCGTACGGCGGCCGCGGCGGGCTCGTCCGCGAGGGCCTCGCCGTGCTCGAGGAGACCGGCTACCAGTCGCTCGCGATGACGCTGCTCGTCGGCATCAACGGCGGGCTGTTCCTGCAGCCCGTCGCCAAGTACGGCGCCGAGACGCTCAAGACGCGCGCCTTCAGCGGGTTCCTGCGCGACAAGCGCCTCGGCGGGCTCATGATCACCGAGCCGGACTACGGCTCGGACGCGCTCTCGATGAAGGCAGCGTGGCGCGCGACGGGCCGCGGGACGGTCAAGATCGAGGGCACCAAGCACTGGGCCGGCCTCACCGGCTGGGCGGACTACTGGCTCGTCACCGCCCGCCCGCTCGCCTCGGACGGCAACCTGCGCCGGGACGTCGACTTCTTCGTCGCCGACCAGACCCAGCCCGGCCAGACGATCGACGTCGAGGAGGTCTACCCGAACCTCGGCCTGCGGATGCTGCCCTATGGCCTCAACCGCGTCGCCATCGAGGTGCCGGACGACGCGCGCCTCGAACCCGAGACGACGGGCGTCAAGATGATGCTGGACGTGCTGCACCGCAGCCGCCTCCAGTTCCCGGGCATGGGCATGGGCTACCTCCGCCGCATGCTCGACGAGGCCCTCGCGCACTGCCGCGAGCGCTTCGTCGGCGGGCAGGCGCTCGTGGACTACGACCAGGTCCGCGCCCGCCTCGCGCGCCTCCAGGCGCACGTCACCAACTGCGCCGCGCTCTGCCTGGACACGGCCGAGCACGCCGGCACGGACCGCGACCTCTCGGGCGAGGCGCTCAAGGCCAACGCCTTCAAGACGACCTGCTCGGACTGGATGCAGGAGGCCGCCCAGTCACTCCTCCAGCTCGTTGGCGGGCAGGGGTATCGGGCTGATCACATCGCGGGCCGCTCGACCGTCGACAGCCGGCCGTTCCAGATCTTCGAGGGCTCCAACGACATCCTCTACCAGCAGGTCACGGAGTCCGTCATGAAGTCCATGCGGCGCGTGAAGGAGACGCACCTCGGGCGCTACCTCGCCGCGGAGCCGCTCACGGCGCGCGCCTCGACGATGCTCGGCGACGCCCTCTCCTTCGACCTCGACTGGAAGATGCCGCAGCGCAAGCTCGTCGAGCTCGGCCGCGCCATCTCGCGCCTCATCTCGATGGAGATGACGATCGAGATGGGCGAGCGCGGCTTCGCCGCGGACCTCATCGCGAACGCGCTCGACGAGACGCGCGGCGAGATCCGGACGATCGTCGAGGGCTTCCGCACCAGCCGCATCGTCTCGCTCGTCGAGGACGCGACGGCGCCGGACTGGCTCGCGCGCGTGAGAGTAGGCTGAGCGCTGACCGGACGTGAGCGAAGACGGTTTAAGGTTTAATGTTTAAGGACGGGCACAAACAACCTTAAACGTTAAACCGCATTTCCCCCAGATGACGCTTTCCTTTCCCGACGGCCGCGCCCTCCGCCCCGGCAAGATCCTCTGCATCGGGCGCAACTACGCCGAGCACGTCAAAGAGATGGGCGACGTGGCGGCGCCGCCGGCCGAGCCCGTCGTGTTCCTCAAGCCGACGACGGCGCTCGTCGCCTCGGGGGCGGAGATCGTGCTGCCGCGGCAGTCGGACGACGTGCACCACGAGCTCGAGCTCGTCGCGGTCGTCGGCACGGGCGGGCGGCACATCAAGGAGGCGGACGCGCTCTCGCACGTCGCGGCGTACGCGCTCGGGCTGGACCTCACGGCGCGCGACCTCCAGGCGCAGTCGAAAGCCGCCAAGGGCCCGTGGAGCATCGCCAAGGGGTTCGACACGTTCGCGCCGCTCGGCCCGCTCCTCGCCGCCGACGCCGTGGGCGACCCGCAGGCGGTCGAGATCGCGCTCACCGTCAACGGCGAGACGCGGCAGCGCGGCACGACGGCCGACATGATCTTCCCGGTCGCGCGCCTCGTCGCCTTCCTGTCGTCCGTGTTCACGCTCGAGCCCGGCGACCTGATCTACACCGGCACGCCCGCCGGCGTCGGCCCGGTCAAGGACGGTGACCACCTCGAGGCGACAGGGCACGGTGCGGCCGAGCTTCCCGTGCTGAGCGTCACCGCCCGCGCCGAGTAAAACCACCTCTGGCTGCATTCTCACGGGCCAGGCTGACAGGCGGATGCCCCGGCGAGGCGTTTCTACGTGCGCAGCGCCTTCAGTGGACGCGGAGCAGGTAGGGCACGCTCGCCGAGCGCGCCGCGTCCGAGCGTCACGGTCTGAACCTGAACGGGTCTGCCGGACGCGGTGTAACGGCACGAAGCCCGCGGGCGTGGCGTTGACCCGCCTCATCCTCGCCTCGCCGGTGCTTCGCCTCGCGCTCCTCGCCCTGCTGATCCCCGCCGCGGCGCAGGCACAGTCCGCCGTCTTCCTCGGGACGGCCGTCGACGCCGAGACGGGCGAGACGCTCCCCGGCGCGACGGCGCAGATCGCGGGCACCACGACCGGCGCCGCGAGCGGCACGGACGGCACGTTCCGCCTCACGCTCCCCGGCCTGCCCGCGACTGTCGTCGTGCGCTTCGTCGGGTACGCACCGGCTCAGACCGTCGTGACGACGGGCGACGTGCGGGACGGCGTCGTGCGGCGGACGGTCCGCCTCGCGCCCGCGCCGGCCTCGGTCGGCGAGGCGCTCGTGACGGGCGAGCACCCCGGCGACCGCTTCTGGCGCCGCGTCCTCGCCCGCCGGCAGAACCTCGCAGGGCGCCTCGGGCAATACGGCGCCGAGGTCTACTCGCGCCTCACGCTGCTGCGCGCCGGCCGCCTCGACGTAGGCGTCCACCCGGTCCAGCTCACCGAGACGCTCTCCAACGTCTCGTGGTCGGCCGGGTCCGGCAGCCGCGAGGAGTCCGGCAGCCGCGAGGAGGTCGTCGCGCGGCGGCGCCTGCCCGAGGGCGGGCCCTTCCGCTGGGCGCCGCCCGGCCCCGCGCCGAACCTCTACCTCGACGACGTGCTCGCGCTCGACGGGCAGCGCGTCCCCTCTCCGCTCGCGCCCGGCGCGCTCGACAACTACGCCTTCCGCGTCGGCGAGACGCTGGACGACGGCGGGCGCCGCCTCGTCGATGTGGCCATCGTGCCGAAGCGCGGCGGGCTCGTCGCCGGCCGCATCCGCATCGTGGACACGCTCCTCGTCGTGGCCGACGCGGACCTGCGCCTCGACGGCGGCCGTCCCGCGGGCGCGGATCTCTTCGACGTGGCCTACCACTGGGACTACGCGCCGCTCTACGCCGACGAGGCGCTGCGCGACTCGCTCTGGATGCCGACGCGCTTCACGCGCGAGGGCTCCGTCACCGTCAACCTGCCCGGCTACCGCATCCCGACGGTCCGCTTCGACCAGCAGTCCGAGATGACGCTGACGGTGCCGGGAAGCGCGGGCGAAGCGGCGCGGTTCGCGAAACGCTATGGCTCGGCCGGGCCGGTCTACCGCGGCCCCGAGGTCTACGACCTCGGCCGGCGGGCGCTGCCGCTGGACTCGCTCGAGCGCGTCCTGGACACCGAGGCGCGCTTCCGCCGCGCGCGCCTCGCCGAGCTGCTTCCGGCGCAGGAGGGCCTCCAGTTCGGCGGCCTGCTCGGCCTGCTACGCCTCATCCCGGACATCGAGGGGACGGACGACTGAGGCCACCTCCGGCAGCATCCCGACGCGGGTACCTCGAGCGGCGGACGCCTCGGTGAGACGTCCCTACCAGCGCAGCGCTCGCCGTCAACCGCGGAGCAGGTAGGGCGCGCTCGCCGCGACCGAGCGCCACGGTCCGACAGGGCATTTGCCCGCCCTCTCCTTCTTACAACGGCCGCTCGAAGCGGAGGCGGTAGTCGCGGTAGGCCGCGTTGTAGCCGGCGGCCGTGACGGTGAAGCCCGCCGCGAGGCCGAGGACCGTCATGCCGGGGTGCTTGTTCGGGAACGTGTCGAAGGCGAAGCGCTCGAAGCCGAGGCGCCGCGCCTCGTCCTCCAACGCCGCGAGCAGCGCCCGCGCGACGCCCGACCGGCGCGCCTCGGGCAGCACGCCGCCCTTGGCGCTGTAGAAGGTCGTCCGGCTCTCGCCGTAGCCGACCTTGAAGCCGACGGCCCGGCCGCTGCGGCGCGCCACGAGCAGCGTCAGGCACTCGCGGTCGAGGCGGTGGATGACGCGCGACTCGCCGAAGATGATCTCGTTGAGGGCGCGGACCTCGTCGAAGCGGTCCATGCCGAGGCGCTCGACCTCGAGACGGTCGAGGCGCTCGGTAGCGAGCGGCGGGGCGGAGTCGAGGATCTGCATCGGGCGGGCGGCGGGCCAGCCGTACGGTAGGGAATCGGCGCGTCAGGTGCAAGAGCCGGTGCGAGGCATGGAAACGAAACGGCAGGGCTTGACAAGGCTACGATCCGGATCGTACACTCAGCCTACGAACCAGATCGTAGGCCCGATGCGCAACCCCCTCGCCGCCCTCGGCGGCACCGAAATGGAAGTTCTCCGCCACGTGTGGGCGCTCGGCCGGGCGACCGTCCGCGACGTCCACGCGCGCGTCGAGGCGGAGCGGCCGCTGGCCTACACGACCGTCATGACGGTTATGAAGAACCTCGCCGACAAGGGCCTGCTCTCCGTTGAGACCGAGGGCACGGCCTACGTCTACCGCGCCGCGGCCGACCCCGACGCCGTGCGCGGCGGCGTCCTCTCGGGCATCCTCGACAAGGTCTTCGGCGGTGACCCGGCGGCGCTCGTGCAGACGCTCGTCCGCCACGAGGCGCTCTCGGCCGAGGAGCGCGACGAGATCCGCCGCCTCCTGGATGCGATGGGCGACGACGCCCCGAGCGGCGCAGCCGGTGACGCCGATGCGTGAGCTTCTCGCCGCCGTCGCCTCGGCGTTCCTCGCCGACGCCGCACTCCCGCTGCTCCTCTGGACGGCGCTGGCGCTTCTCACCGACGCCGCGCTGCGCCTCGGGCGGGCGCACGCCGCGCTGAGCCTGCCGGTGCGCTCGGCCCTCCTCGCGGCCCTCCCCGCCGTCCTCGTCGCCGGCCCGCTCGTGCGGTGGGCGACGCCCGCGGCCGTCGTGTCCGAGCCGCTCGCCCGCGTCCGTGAGGCCGTGCTGCCCGAGATCGTCGTCGGCGCGACGGCCGCCGTTCCCGCCGGGCCGCCCGACGCGCTCGTCTGGATCGGCGCGGCGCTCGTGTTCGCTGCGCTCCTCGGCACCGTCGCACTCGTGCGTCTCGTGGTCGCGCACGTCCGCCTCGCGCGCCTCGGCTGGCCCACGGCGCCGGGCGCCGTGCAGGATGCGGCCCGCGCGGCGCTCGATGCCGCCGGCGTGCGCCGCGCCGTGCGCGTCGTCTCGGGCGGCGCGGTGCCGTTCACGTTCGGCGCGTTGCGGCCCGTCGTCGCCGTCCCACCCGAGTTGAGCGGCGAGGCGCTGCGCCTCGCGCTCGCCCACGAGGCGGCCCACGTCTGCGCGGGCGACTACGCGTGGCAGGTCGCGGCGCACGTCGTCGCTGCCGTGTTCGCGGCGCACCCGCTCGTCCATGTGCTCGTGCGCGGGCTGGCGCTGGACCGCGAGCGCCTCGCCGATGCCGCCGTCCTCGCCGCGCGCCCCAACGCCCGCCGCGCCTACGCCGAGCTGCTCGTGTCGCTCTCCGACGTGCCTGCGCCGCGCCTCGCGCTCGGCGTCGCGCGCCCTCCCCTGCTCCACCGCCTCACCGCCATGACTACGCCCGCCTCGCCCTCGCGCGTCCGCGCCGCCCGGATCTCCGGCCGCCTCGTCGCCGCGCTCGTCCTCGTCGGAACCGCCCTCGCCGCCTTCACGAGCGCCCGGCCGGACCGCGCCTTCCGTCTGCTCCACCCGACGATTACGGTCGACGGCACGGTCGTGGACCGCGGTGAGTCCGAGTTCACGGCGGCGCCGTTCCGCTTTTTCCACGTCGCCGTGATGGAGCATGGCCGCTTCGTCGTCTCCGACGCGCCGTTCGAGGGTGCCGAGCGCGCCGGGACGTTCGAGGGTCCTCGCCTCAGCGTCCGCGTCGGCGACCACACGCTCGGCATTCTCGCTGAGGCGGACCTGTTCGACGGCGGCGCGGTGTTCCCCGCGTACGCCCGATTCGATGCCTACGTCGGCACGTCGGGATCGCTCGAGGCGCCGGTCGTGGTAGTCGGCGTGACGAAGTCGCTGGATGACCTCGAGCCGGTCGTGAGCCGCGAGGAGTACGCGCGCGGTATGATCACCGCATTCCGGCAGCGTCGCGTCGTCGTGCAGGAGAGTCGTGTCGCCGGCTCGTCCACGCGCCCCGCCGACGCCTTCCGGCTCACCGCCGCCGGCGACACCGTGTTCGACTTCGTCGGCGAGATGCCGGAGCTGATCGGCGGCGTCGCGGCACTCCAAGCCGCCCTCGTTTATCCCGAGGAGGCACGGCGCGACAGCGTGGAGGGCCGCGTCATCCTCCGGTTCGTCGTCACGGCCGAGGGCGCCTCGGATCAGATCGAGGTCGCCCGGAGCGTCGACCCGCGCCTCGATGCGGCGGCCGTCGAGGCGCTGCGGGCCGCGCGGTTCACACCGGGCCGCCAGGACGGGCGGGCCGTCGCGGTGCGGATGACGCTGCCGGTCTCGTTCGTCAGTTCAGCCAGCCAGAGCCAACGCCGGAGTATCTACTGGGACACCGACTACTCCGAGTCGCTCGACTCCTTCGTCGACATGTCCGCATCCATGCGAGCCCGAGCGCGTGCGGAGTCGCTCGCCGGAGGCGCCAGCGGGGCGGCGCCGTCCGAGGGGCTGACGGTCGGCACCGCACAGGCCCGGTTCAGAGTCGGCGATCAAAACCGCGCCGTCGACATCGAGGTCGTCTCGGCCTCGTCAGACGCCGTCGGGCGGCTCGCACGCTTTCTCGCCCTGACGACCGTATTCAAGGACGGAGCGGAGGGCAAGACCGGAACGCTCACCGTGACGATGAGCGGCCCCGGAGGAAACTGACTGCATCGGGCCGCTGAGCGAGCCAGCCGGTTAGCTTCCTGGTCACGCTCCGCCGCCCGATGCTCCGCGCCCTCGCTCTCGCTGCGCTCTGCGCGTCCGCCGCCGTGGCACAGACGCCGCCTGCCACGGTCGCGGACGACGCGCTGCGCCTCGACGGACTCGTGATGCCCGACGTCGTCGCGCGCAGCGCCTTCTCGTTCGATGCCCTCGCCGGGCGCCTCGTGCTCGTCGACGTCTGGGCGACATGGTGCGCGCCGTGCCTCGCCGAGATCCCGACGTTCAACGCGCTCCACGCCGCCCTCGCCGGCCGCACCGACGTCGCTTTCGTGAGCGTCCTCGACGATGCCCGCGCCGGCGGGATGGGGCCGCAGGAGGCCGAGGCGTTCGTCGCCGAGCGCGGCGTGGCGTACCCGGCGCTCTACGACCTCGGCGGCGACGACGGCCTCGGCGCGGCGCTGAACGTCTGGGCCTACCCGACCAAGTTCCTCGTCTACCCCGACGGCGCCATCCGGTCCGTCCCGCTCGACGCGGACTGGCGGGAGGCGCTGCGCCTCGCGACGGACGCCCTCGGCCTCGAGCCGGTCGATGTGGACTGAGGCGGAGTGCCGCCTGCGTCCGGCAGTGGTACGTTGCGGGAGAAGCCAGGGGTGTCCCGTCGGGACTGAGAAACACCCTCCGCACCTGATCCGGTTCGTACCGGCGTAGGGAGTGCTTCGCGCGGCGCGCGTGCGTGCCGGGCGCTCCGGCTTCGCATGTCCCCACATCCGAACGCCGCCATGGAGATGCCCACGACCGCCGCTGCGAAGAAAGCAGCCAACGACGCCACCCACGCCCGGATCACCGAGCTCTCCGACGAGGTCCGCCGCCCGCTGCCCGGCTCGCAGAAGATCTACGTCGAGGGCTCGCGCCCGGACGTCCGCGTCCCGATGCGCGTGATTTCCCAGAGCGCGACGGGCGATGAGGTGAACGCGGCGTTCCCGGTCTACGACACGTCCGGCCCGTACACCGACCCGGCGGCAGCGATCGACCTGCGCGCCGGCCTGCCGAGCGTCCGCGGACCCTGGATCGCTGAGCGCGGCGACACCGTCGAGCTGCCCGCGCCGACGAGCGCCTTCGGGCAGGAGCGCGCCTCGGACCAGAAGACCGAGCACCTCCGCTTCGAGCACGTCCGCGCGCCGCGCCGCGCCGCGCCCGGCCGGTGCGTCACGCAGATGCACTACGCGCGGAAGGGCATCGTGACGCCCGAGATGGAGTTCGTCGCCATCCGCGAGGGCCAGCGCCTCGACGCGCTCCGCGAGACGCACCCGGACCTGTTCCAGCAGCACGCCGGCCACAGCTTCGGCGCCTCGATTCCCAAGGTCATCACGCCCGAGTTCGTCCGCGACGAGGTCGCGCGCGGCCGCGCCATCATCCCTGCCAACATCAACCACCCGGAGCTCGAGCCGATGATGATCGGGCGGAACTCGCTCGTCAAGATCAACGCTAACATGGGCAACTCGGCCGTGACGTCGAGCATCGCCGAGGAGGTCGAGAAGCTCACGTGGGCCATCCGCTGGGGCGCGGACACGGTCATGGACCTCTCGACGGGCGCGCACATCCACGAGACGCGCGAGTGGATCCTGCGCAACTCGCCCGTCCCGATCGGCACCGTGCCGATCTACCAGGCGCTCGAGAAGGTCGGCGGCGCGCCCGAGGACCTCACGTGGGCGCTCTTCCGCGACACGCTCGTCGAGCAGGCCGAGCAGGGCGTCGACTACTTCACGATCCACGCCGGTGTGCTGCTCCGCTTCGTCCCGCTGACCGCCAGGCGGCGGACGGGCATCGTCTCGCGCGGCGGCTCCATCATGGCGAAGTGGTGCCTCGCGCACCACCAGGAGAACTTCCTCTACACGCACTGGGACGAGATCTGCGAGCTCTGCGCCGCCTACGACGTCTCGTTCTCCATCGGCGACGGGCTGCGTCCAGGCTCCGTCGAGGACGCCAACGACGACGCGCAGTTCGCCGAGCTCTACATCCAGGGCGACCTCACGCGGCGCGCGTGGGCGCAGGACGTGCAGGTCATGAACGAGGGGCCGGGGCACGTCCCGATGCACATGATCCAGGAGAACATGCAGAAGCAGCTCGAGTGGTGCGGCGAGGCGCCGTTCTACACGCTCGGCCCGCTCACGACCGACATCGCGCCGGGCTACGACCACATCACGTCCGGCATCGGCGCCGCGATGATCGGGTGGTTCGGGTGCGCGATGCTGTGCTACGTGACGCCCAAGGAGCACCTCGGCCTGCCCGACCGCGACGACGTCCGCGAGGGCGTCATCACGTACAAGATCGCGGCGCACGCCGCTGACCTCGCCAAGGGCCACCCCGGCGCGCAGGCGCGCGACAACGCGCTCTCGAAGGCGCGCTTCGAGTTCCGCTGGGAGGACCAGTTCAACCTCGGGCTGGACCCCGAGCGGGCCTGCGCCTTCCACGACGAGACGCTCCCGAAGGACTCGGCCAAGGTGGCGCACTTCTGCTCGATGTGCGGGCCGAAGTTCTGCTCGATGAAGATCACCCAGGACGTCCGCGACTACGCGGCCGAGCACGGCGTCGACGTCGATGCGGCGATTCCCGAGGGGATGCGCGCCAAGGCGGCCGAGTTCGAGGCGCGCGGCGGCGCCCTCTACCTCGCGCCGTAGCACAGCGCATGTCCTGCCTGTTCTTCACGTTCCGCCCGAACGCAGCCAGTACGCTCAGCCCGGCAGCCGCTTCGGCTCGTTGGCCGGCGGCAGGGCCGGCGCCGCGGGCTCTTCGACGAGCGACCACGGCTCGAGGAGCGCGTCGGGGATGGCCGCGAGGAAGCGGCTCGGCTCGGTGAGCAGCGCGCCCGAGCCGCGGCGGTAGTGAACGAGCGGGTACGAGACGTAGAGGCTCGTCTCGGCGCGCGTGAGGGCGACGTAGAGCAGGCGCCGCTCCTCGTCCGTCTCTCCCGGCGAGCGCAGCGCGTAGTGGCTCGGCAGGATGCCGTCGAGCGCGTGAATCAAGAACACGGTGTCGAACTCGAGGCCCTTGGCCGAGTGGATCGTCGACAGCACGAGCGGCGCCTCGTCCTCGAACGTGCCCTCGGCGGGCTGCGCGGCGTAGTCGAGCGGGTCCAGGGCGAGCGTCTCGAGGAAGGCCGCGCGCGACGGCGCCGCCGCGGCGAGCGCCGCGAGGGCGTCGAGGTCGTCCAGGCGCGCCGCGGCGTCGTCCGGGTAGAGGCGCTCGAGGACCGGGCGGTAGTAGGCGAGGAGGCGCTCGACCTGCGCCTCGGCCGTCGCCGCCACGTCTGCGCGCAGCCGGGCGACGAGGCGCGCGAGCTCGAGCGCGCCGGCCGTCGCCGCCTGTGAGCGGACGGGCGGGAGGGCGTCTGCGTCGACGCGGCCCGTCTCGGCGGCGTGTGCGGCCCACGGCAGCAGCGCCCGCGCCGCCGCCGGCCCGATGCCCTCGACGAGCTTCAGCGCTCGCGTCCACGCGACGGCGTCGGCGGGGTTCTCGGCGAGGCGCAGGTGCGCGACGACGTCGCGGACGTGCGCCGCCTCGGCGAGCTTCAACCCGCCGCGCTTCACGAACGGGACGCCGCGCCGCGCGAGCTCCGCCTCGAGCGCGAACGCGCACGGTCCGGACCGGAACAGGACGCCGATGCGCCCGAGCGACAGCCCTTCCTCGCGCGCGTCCAGCACGACCTGAGCGACGAAGCGCGCCTCGTCGCCATCGTCCGGCGCGCGGACGAGCGCGGGCAGGTCGCCGCCGGGCCGGCTCGCCACGAGGCGCTTCTCGTAGCCGACGCCCTCGAGGACGTGGTTAGCGAGGTCCAGAATGGGCTGCGTGCTGCGGTAGTTGCGCTCCAGCTTGAGGATGCGCGCGCCCGGGTAGCGCGCGCCGAAGCCGAGGATGTGCCGCACGTCCGACCCACGGAAGCCGTAGATCGCCTGCGCGTCGTCGCCGACGGCGGTGAGGTTGCCGTGGACGGAGGCGAGGCGCTCGACGATGCCCGCCTGCAGCCCGTTCACGTCCTGGTACTCGTCCACGAGCACGTGGCGGAGGCTGCCCGAGACGGCCTGCCGCACGTCCGGGTGCGCGTCAAGAAGCTCGGCCGTGAGCGCGAGCAGGTCGTCGTAGTCCGCCAGGCCGGCGGCGCGCTTGTAGTCCCGGAAGGCGCGTCCGAGCGCCGCGATGGCCTCGGTGTGGCCGGCGAACTGCGGCGCCGTCTCCGCGACGACGTCCTCCAGCGAGACGCCGCGGTTGACGCTCGCCGAGAGGAGCGCCTGGATCGTCCCCTTGCGCGGAAAGCGTTTCTGCGCCCCGTCGAAGCCGGCCTGCGTGCGGAGCAGGTCGATGACGTCGGCCGAGTCCGCCGTATCCAGCAG
>JBBSQZ010000004.1:0-28553 GCA_038243565.1 Rhodothermales bacterium
AGTGAGTCAGCGCCCGGATGCAGAACGCTTTTCCCCACGCCTCATGGCCTATACCCTGTGCCGCTCCAGAGCGAGCGTAAACGTCGAGCCGGCGCCTTTCTCGCTCCGGACGCTCAGGCGGCCGCCCATCGCCTCGGCGAGGCGCCGCGCGATGGCGAGCCCGAGGCCCGTCCCCTCGCGGTCGCGGTTCACGCGCACGTCCTCCTGCGCGAACGGCTCGAAGAGCGCCTCGAGGAAGACCTCGTCCATGCCCGCGCCCGTGTCCGAGACCGAAACCGTCGCCACGGCGGCGGTCGCCTCCACGCAAACCGTGACGCAGCCCTGAACCGTGAACGCGGCGGCGTTGGCGAGCAGTTGGGCCAGGATCTGCTCGGTGCGCGCCGCGTCGGCCAGCGCGACGGCCCCGGCCGGCGCCTCGATGCGGAGCGCGACGCCGCGGGCGGCGAGGTCGGGCGCGACGCGGGCGGCGGCGGCCTGAGCGAGCGGAACGAGATCGACGGGCGCGCGGGCAACGTCCAGCGAGCCGGTTTCGAGGCGCGCGAGGTCGAGGAGGTCCGAGACGAGGCGCAGCGCGCGGGCGGCGGCGTCGCCGATGGTCTGCGTGAACTCGGCGACGACGGGCG
Source organism: Rhodothermales bacterium (assembly GCA_038243565.1). Classification (GTDB taxonomy): domain Bacteria; phylum Bacteroidota; class Rhodothermia; order Rhodothermales; family Rubricoccaceae; genus DASVSE01. The sequence continues at coordinate 624 of JBBSQZ010000004.1, forward strand.
GCGCCTCGGGGAGGTCGGCGATCTCGTCGGCGAGGAGTTCGGCGAAGCCGCGGATGGCGCCGAGGGGCGTCCGCAGCTCGTGGCTCATGAGGCGGAGGAAAGCCATGCGGGCGTCGGCGGCGCGCTCGGCGACGCGGCGGGCGTGGTCCAGCGTCGCCTCGGCGTGCTTCTGCGCGGTGACGTCCGAGAGGATGCCGCTGGCCGTCGGCCGGCCGGCGGCGTCGACGCCGGGCGTGGCGCGCTCGCTCACCCAGACCGTCTCGCCGCCGGGCAGCGCGAGGCGCGCGTCGACGCGCGACGCCTCGCCGGCGCGCAGGCGCGCGTCGTGGGCAGCGAAGGCAGCGCGGTCGTCGGCGTGGACGAGCGCGGCCCAGTCGGCGTCGCCGGCGAGGAGCGCGTCCACGTCGAGGCCGGTCAGCGCCTCTGCCTGCGCGGTGACGAAGGCGTAGGCGCGGTGGCCCGCAACGTCATGGCCGAAGGTGAACAGCGCGTCGTCGAGGTCCGCGACCATCCGCTGGAAGCGCGCCTCGGCGTCGGTCCACGCCCAGAGCGTGCTGAACAGGGCGGCGAGGCGCGCGCCGGCGAGGCGCTCGGCCTCGGAGAAGGGCGCGCCGCGGGCGAGCACCATCAGCGCCGGCGCGGCGCCGCGGACCGGCAGCGCGAGCGCGTGGTCCTCCCCGAACGCGGCGAGCAGCTCCGCCGCGGCGGGCGTGGCGGACGTGAGAACGGATGGCTCAGCGAGCAGGCCGGGCCACGGCGTGAGGTCCTCGATCTCGGGGACTGCACCTCGCGCGACGACGGCGCAGCGCACGAACGCCTCGCCCTCCCCCACGCCGACGAACGCGGCGCCGGTCTGCGCCTCGAAGGCGTCTACGAGGCGCGTGACAGCGATTTCGAGGAGCGCGAGCGTGTCGGGCCGGCCGAGGGCGGCCTGCTGCAACGCCGTCTCGGCCGCCGCGACGCGCGCGTCGAGCGTCTCGGCGGGAGAGTCGGGGACGTGCAGGGTCACGGGCGCGGCGGGGACGGTGATCGTATCGGTTCCGCACCGGCCCGAGTTAACCCGCGTCCTCGGCCGATCCGTCGCCCTCCGGCCGCAGCAGCGGGAACAGGATCACGTCGCGGATGGACGCCTGGTCCGTCATCATCATCACGAGGCGGTCGATGCCCATCCCGAGGCCGGCCGCGGGCGGCATGCCGTACTCGAGCGCCCGGAGGAAGTCCTCGTCGACCGTGTTGACGGCCTCGTCGTCGCCGGCGCGGGCGAGGCGGACCTGCTCCTCGAAGCGCGCGCGCTGCTCGTCGGGGTCGTTCAGCTCGGAGAACGCGTTGCAGAGCTCCTTGCCGCCCGCGATGAGCTCGAACCGCTCGACGAGGCCCGGCTTGGTGCGGTGGCGCTTGGCGAGCGGCGACAGCTCGACCGGGTAGTCCGTGACGAACGTCGGCTGGATGAGCGTCGGCTCGACGGCCTCACCGAAGATCTCGTCGACGAGCTTGCCGGCGCCCATCGTGTCGTCCACGGCGATGCCGAGCGCGCGGGCGGCGTCGGCGATCGCGTCGCGCGAGGCGACGCCGGTCTCGGTCGAGTAGAGCGCGTGTCCCGTCGCCTCCTCGATGGCGTCGAAGATCGGGACGCGGCGGAAGGGCGCGGCGAACGTCAGCGTCTGTCCGTCGCGGGGCACGTTCGGCGAGCCGTGGAGCGCGACCGCAACGGCCTCGAGCAGCTCCTCCACGAGGCCCATCATCCAGTCGTAGTCGCGATAGGCAACGTACAGCTCGAGCATGGTGAACTCGGGGTTGTGGAACCGCGAGAGGCCCTCGTTGCGGAAGTCCTTGGCGATCTCGTAGACGCCCGGGAAGCCACCGACGAGGAGGCGCTTGAGGTAGAGCTCGTCCGCGATGCGGAGGAAGAGCTGGAGGTCGAGCGCGTTGTGGTGCGTCGTGAACGGCCGGGCCGCGGCGCCGCCGTAGAGCGGCTGGAGCGCCGGCGTCTCGGTCTCGAGGTAGCCGCGCGCGTCGAGCGCGTCACGCAGCGTGCGGACGAGGAGCGCGCGCTGGCGGAAGACGTGGCGGACGTCGGCGTGTAGCGCGAGGTCCACGTAGCGCTGGCGGTACAGGAATTCGGGGTCCGAGACGGCGTTGAAGGTGCGCGTCTCGCCGGTCTCCCCGTCCGTCACCTCCTTCTCGACGGGCAGCGGGCGTAGCGACTTGGCGAGCAGCACGAGGCGGTCCACGTCGACGGTGACCTCGCCCATGCGCGTCCGAAAGAGCGTGCCCTCGACGCCGAGCCAGTCGCCCGTGTCGAGCAGCTTCTTGAACGTCTCGTTGTAGACGCTCTCGGGCAGGCTGTCGCGGCGGACGTACGCCTGGATGGTCCCGGAGTCGTCGGCGAGGCCGAAGAAGGCAGCCTTGCCCATGACCCGGCGCGTCATCATGCGGCCCGCCAGGGCGACGCGCAGCGGCGTCGTGCCCTCGGCCTCGGGGTCGTTGGTGGCGTCGTCGTAGGCGTCGGCCGCGAGGGCGGCGGTCGTCGTCGTGTCGAAGGCGGCGGCCGGGTACGGCTCGACGCCCGCGGCGCGGAGGGCGTCGCGGTGCGCTCGGCGAACCTGTTCCTGCTCGGTCATCTCGCGGGTGTCGGTGGATACGGGAGGTTACGGGCGCCGGGTGGGCGGGCCCGTCCAGAATCCACGCGGTCGCGGTGCCTCAAAACTGCACGTTGTCGTCCCACTCCATCGCCGACACGACGATCCACCGGTCACCGCGCTGCGCGGCCCAGACGGCGCGGTTCGGATTCTCCCAGTTCAGCCACCGAACCTCGGCGCTCGTCCCCTCGCGTAGCGTATCGAGGATGGCCGCGCCGGCGCCCGACTCCTCCTCGTACAGACCCATCCCGCGCGTGTATGTCTTCTGCGAGTCGCCGGACGGTGCTCCGTAGTGCGCCGTCACGATGTCGAGCGGCTGGCCGACGAGACCGGGGAGTTCACGCCCGGGACGGTCTCCGACACTCTCGAAGATGCTGGGATCGACCGCATTCTGGGCGGGCTGTCGGATACACCCCACGAAGGCACTGACGAGCGCGGCCGCGAGGACGGATCGAAGCAGGAGAGAGCAAAGCATCGTTGGGCGGGCGTCTGCAGGGGAAAATCAACGTCTCGGGGACACGAAGGTTTACCGTCCATCTGCGCTGCCTTCCCGCTGCAGTCGCTCAGTAAAAAACTTTACGCGACGCCTTAAAATAAACAAACTTACTTCCACACCGTCTTTCAGTACTGTGTCAAATTGCTTTTAATTGAAGATGAGGATACCTCCCACTGGTCGCCGACCCTCTCTTATCCTACATTGTATTGATGGCCTAACGTTGTTAAATTTAACATTATATTATTCCACGTTTCTGATCGCTCAAAAATAGTATCCCCTTCTGCTACTGTCTTGCTGAGCTTAGCGTCTGTTGCATTGTAGGACCAGACACGGCCAGGAATTGAGCTCGAATCTGCGAGAGACCACAGGACCGAATCCCGAGAGAAGAGTTTATATGTATGCACTTCGTCAGGCATTCCAAGAATAGATTCGACCTCACTTGGGATCATGCCTACATTTATGCCAGTAATTTCTTTCTTTTGGTTGCCCCTCGAACATCCACACAATATCAATGATAAAATTAACGATATATAATTTTATCATCGCTTCATAAAAGAATTGTTCAAATCAAACTTCGCTTTTTCTCCTCTACTTAAGTTTCTAGATCTCGATGACCTTACATATTCCGTGACGAGATTGTCAATGTTCTTCTGTTCTACCCGCCCGGTCAAAGAAGACATAAGGTTGGTCTCCCAACCGGAGTCCGGCATCGACTGTGTGACTCCATTTATTTCTCTATCTTTGTATCTGTCTTTAAATCCTAGTATATGCCCAAATTCGTGCGATGCAGTGCGATCTCCTAAGATCCTTGGTTCTCTAGGACCAGCACCTACCCAGGTCCCTTCGTCGCCCATGAACACGTGAGAACGAAAGGGATCCGATGGATTCCCTCTCGATGTTGCTTCGCCCCTACTAATTACTTCTACAAAATTGTTTCTACTTCAAACATCGAAAGTCTCTGGTATTACCAATGGCACCTCGTGTGGGTCTTGAGGATTCAGCAATCTCACATCCACATCGAATCTTACAGTATAGTCTCGTCCAGTCAGGTGGTCAGGGAAAGTCCAGGGGGCGCCTGTAGCCGGATTCTGGCCCCAGTCCTGCTGAATCTGGCGTTCGTAATCATCAGCAACCTGCTGAGAGGCGCCTGAGCCATATATGTAGATACGAGATTGAATTGTGATGGTGTTGTCTCTAATCGTCAGGTGAGCGTCTTGAGGTGCACCTGCGAGCGAGAGGTCGCGGGAGGATTCCTCTGGTTCGGTGGTCGCCACTCGGCCTTCGACGAGCGCGCGAACCCCATCACGGGCGACGACAGCGGCATCGTATGTCTCCTGGCTCATCTCCCCACGTTCTACAGCAGCACTGGTTTGAGAGATGGTACGCTCCAGATCCTGCATCCCATGAAGCTCTGCTGGGCTGAGTGTCTTCAAGGCTTCAGCGGAGACACCGCTCTGCTGAGACAGCGTTTCGATGGGATCTGCAGGGATCTGTGCGCGCGCCACAGGTCTGTCTGAACCGAGCTCAGGCACGATGTCAAGGCTCATTGAACTCATGTTGTGATGACCAGCACCTAACCGAACGACGATTGTGCGGTTCCCAAGAAGCTCCTTTGCGAGGGCAAAACATGGGTCTCGTGGGCGTCGTGAACTGAACGGTGCACGGCGTCAGCCGCCCGTCCGCGCGGCCTCGTTGACGACCGCGTCGCGGTCGTGGTCGAGGCGCGCGGCGAGCGCCTCGCCGAGGATCTTGGCGGACGACGCGTCGGGTTGCACCGCCGCAAGCGTCGCGACCCGCTCCGTCGCCTCGGCGAGCGCGTCGGCGGCGGCAACCATAGCCTCGCCCCACGACGGCAGGGCCGGCTCGGGGCGCGGGCGCAGGCGCGGCCGGTGGGCGACGATCTCGCGGAGGCCCCGTTTCGGCTCGGGCATGAGGGCGCGGCCCTGCTCCGAGAGGCCGCCGCGGAGCGCCGCGCCGACAGTCTCCAGGCCGTCGGCGATGACGGCGACGTGCTGCTGCTGCGCGAGGTTGATGGCCGCGGCCGACGCGGCACGGACGGCCGGCGTCGCCTCGGCGACGGCGCCGATGCTCGCCGCGAGCAGACTCTGGAAAGCCGTCGTGAGGCCACGGCGCGCGCCCCGCTCGGCGAGCGCCAGCACGGCGCTGGCCGCGAGCGTGTCGTCGAAGACAGGCACGTCGTCGGGGGGTGTCGAAGAGGTCATCGGGTGCCCGCGGTGACCGCGGTAGACCCCGAGGCGAGCAGAGCGTTCCGCATCACACCTCGGGCGTCCACGCCGGGACGGGCTCGGGCGCCTCGCCCCCGTCGGAGGCCAGCCCCTCGTGCGGCGGCTCGGGCGCCGCTCCGGCCGGCGCCGCGCGCGGCGGCAGCGGCGTCGTCACCATGCGCTGCAGGAGGTCCAGCACGGCGCCGGCGCGGTCGGGCGAGAGCGCGCCCGAGCGGACAGCGAGGCGCACAGTCTCGACCGACAGCGCGGCGTACGCAGGCACGAGGTGCGGCAGGAACGCGCGCAACGCGAGCCCGTGGCGCCGCAGCGTCTCGACATCGCCCCGCACGACCGGTCCCGTCAGAGCGCCCTCGGGGCCCTGCGCCGCGACGTTGTCGAGCGTCCCACGGACGAGCGGCAGCAGCATCGCCATCGCCGCCTCGCGGTCCACGCCGACCGACGCGAAGACCTCCTGCACCACGCCGAGCAGCGTCACGACGAAGTTGGACGCCATCGTGGCGCCGAGGTGGTAGCGCGGCTTCGCCTCGGCCGCGACGACGGCGTAGCGCAGCCCGAGGCCGACGGCGAGCTCCACGCCCGCGGCGAGTGCCGGCGCGGTGCCCTCGATGCCGACGAAGGCGCCGTCGAGCGTGCGCGCGTCGGCGCGGCGCGTGAGGGCCTGGAGCGGGTGGAACGAGAGGGCCGTCGCGCCCTCGGCCTGGAGCGGCGCGAGCACGTCGGCGGTGAGCGCACCGGACGTGTGGGCGACGACGGTCCGGGACCACGCGTGGCGGACGCCCGTGAGCGTCTCCGCGAGGTCCGCGATCTGCCCGTCCGGCACGCAGAGGAGGACGAGGCGCGCCGCCGCCGGCAGGTCCTCGAGGCGGTCCGACGCGACGTCGGCGCCGACGGCACGGGCGAGCGCCTCGGCCGGCGCGTGCGTCCGCGAGACGATGCCGAGGATGGGGTAGCCGCGGTCGGCGAGGCGCAGCGCGAGCGCACGCGCCACGGCGCCGGCGCCGATGAGGGCGACGCCGGGGCGCGCCTCGTCGAAGGGCGACGCGAAGACCTCGCGGGCGGGCTGATAGTCGGTCTCAGGCACGCCGGTCGCGGGATGGGCCGCGGCGCGGCGAGACGGAAGAGCGGGACTGAGACATTTCAGCGGGGCTGTGCGGTGCGCATGCGTTCCCGCAGCGCGTCCTGTCGGGCAACGGCGGACGGCGCGGGGCGCACCCCGAACCCTTCCAAAAGCGGTGCCACAGTTCCATGGCCGCAACCTACGCGGCGCGCGTCCCTTCCGAGCCCGCCGGCGCCCGAGCTGACTGCGGCGCCTCGTTCGGCCGGTCCACGGTCCACGATTCGCGCCTCTCCTATCTTCCGCTCATGGACTCCCCGGCCCTTCCCGACCCTTTGCTCGACCCGGCCGCGGCGCGCCGGCGGACGCCCGTCTGGCGCGTGCTGCTGCCGGTCGGGATCAGCCTCGCCGCGCTCGGGATCGTCTTCCGCGGGACGTACCACCCGGGCGCGTTCGCGCTCGTCGCGCGGCACTTTCAGCCCGGGCTGTTCGCGCTCGCCGTGGCCGGCCTCGGCCTCCAGTTTCTGGCCGGCGGGCTGCGCCTGCGCCACGTCTCCGGCGGCGCGCTGACGCCGCGTGCGGGCATCCGCGGGCAGATCACGTGGGACTTCATGTCGGCGCTCGCCCCCCCGGCCGTCGGCGGGGCGCCGTTCGCGGCGCTCTTTGTCTCGCGCGAGAACAGCCTGCCGTACGGGCAGGTCACCGCGATCATGCTCTTCACGATGCTGATGGACCAGATGTGGTTCGCCATCGCGATCGTGGGGATGTACGTCTCGGCGATCTGGCTGCCCGTCTTCCCGACCGGCCTCGGCGCCGCCGGCGTCGGGACCGTGGCGACGTACCTCGGCGGGCTGCTCGTCTACATCGCCTTCTTCGCCTACGCGACGCTCTTCCGGCCCGAGCTCATCGAGAAGGTCGCCGGCTTCGTCGTGCGGCTGAAGTGGCTGCGGCGCTTCGAGCCGGCCGTCCGCCGCGAGACGCGGCGCCTCGGGCAGCAGGCGCGGCGCCTGCGCCACCGGCCGCTGAAGTTCTACGTCGTCGGCATCGGCTACACCGCGCTCTACTGGACCGCGCGCTACGGCATCCTGCTGATGGTGGCGCTGAGCTTCGTCGCCGGCGTGCCGCAGGATTACGAGCACTTCCCGCTCTACGGCTCCTTCCGCGCGACGCTCTACGTCATCCGCACGGCCGGCCTCTGGCTCGCCGGCCTCATCATGCCGACGCCCGGCGGCGCGGGCGGCATCGAGGCGCTCGCCGTCCTCTACCTCGGTCCGCTCCTGCCGGAGGGCTTCATCGGCCCGGTCCTCATCGTGTGGCGCCTGCTGACGTACTACCTCGTGCTCGGCATCGGCCTCGTCGTGGCCGGGCACGTGCTGAAGCAGATGCTCCGCGGCGAGTCGCCCCCGCCGATGCTCGATCCGGACGAAACGCCAAACGTCGAGGCGCTCGAGGGCGCCGTCGCCATCATATCCGGTGAGCGGCCATGAGCGAGCGTCTGTCCGTCGCGGAGCGCCGCGCGCACGTAGAGCGCTACGACTTCCGGAGTCTCAATCCGCATGTCCGCCTCGGATCTGCGTCGGACCGCTCGGCGGGCTGGATCGGGCAGATCTACCCGCGCGACGTCTGGGCCGGTGAGGTCATGTCGAAGCCGAAGCGCGTCGGCACCGTGACGCTGGACGACCGGACGCTGCCGGTCGCCTCGGCCGAGGACTACTTCCTGCACTTCCCGGACCTCGAGATCGACTTCACGTACTACCGGCCGCTCCTCGAGCCGTCGGGGAAGCCGTCGCCGGGCCTGTTCCAACTCCAGCAGTATGCCGACGTGGCGCCGCCCTCGGCGCGCTTTCTTCTGAAGGCGCCGCAGCAGTTCCTCGCCCGCCGCGTCCGCCGCACGGCCGAGGGCCGCGTGACCTACGTCGAGAACCCGGACTTCCTGGACGCCGAGGCGTTCGAGGCGCGCTTCCTGGCGCCGGCGCGGAAGGCGCTGGGGGTCAAGCTCGCGGGCGTCATCGCGGAGCAGCCGTACGAGCGGGCGCGCGAAAGCCCTGAGCCCGACGCGTTCGTGGCCGAGATGGACCGCTTCGTCCGCGACCTGCCGTCGGGCGATCCGGGCGCGCCGGGCGGCGTCCCGCTGCACGTCGAGATCCGCTCCGGCCACCTCCTTTCGCCCGCCTACCTCGACTGGCTCGCCGAGAAGCAGCTCGGCTTCTGCTTCTCGCACTGGCAGTGGCTGCCGACGCTCGGCGACCAGTGGCGCCTCGTCGGCGAGCGCTTCACGTCGGGCAGCGGAGAGGCGATCGTGCGCCTGATGCAGCCGCGCGACATGACGTTCGACGAGTCGTTCCGCCTCGCCTACCCGTTCGACGCGCCCGTGCCGGAGCTGTCCGAGACGGGGCCTGCGAAGCGGATGGTCGACGAGGCCGTCGCCATCGCCTACAAGGCCGTCGAGGCGGGCGTGACGCTGCACCTCGTCGGCAACAACCGCGCGTGGGGCAACACGCCGGACCTCGGGCGGACGCTGGCGAACCGCTTCCTGGACTTCGCCGACCGGCGCGGCGCATGAGGGGAAAGTTTGGAGTTTGAGGTTTGGAGAGGCCGTTGCGCAGCACGTTGGGTATCACAGGCAGTGCTCTCCCCGCCCTTCAAACTCCAAACTTCAAACTGTCCTTCAGGCTGCCGCAGGCGGAAACAAAGAATAGATCGTCGCCTGCGGGCGCTCGGCCGGGCGGTCCTCCGGCTCGGTCGCCTCGGGCAGCGGGTGCGCCTCGTAGCGCTCGGCGGCCAGCATCTGCGCGACCTGCCGGCCGACGCGGCGCGCGCGGCGCCGCGCCGAGCGGTTGAGGATCGAGTTGAGCTGGAGGCGGATCGCCTCGAGCGTCCGCGGCCCGACGCCGGGCATCGCGGCGAGGCGCCCGTCGTGCGCGGCCCGCTCGAGCTCCGCCAGCGAGCGCACGCCCACGTCGTCGACGAGGCGCACGGCGAGGCGGTGGCCGACGGACGGCAGCGTCTCGAGCAGCGCCACCGGGTCCGACGCCGCGAGGAGGCGGTCGCGCAGCCCGATGCGGCCGCTCTCGACGTACTGGGCGAGGTGCCCGGCGAGGCTCACGCCGACGCCCGGCAGGGCCGTCAGCGCGTCCTTGCCGCCGTCGCCGTAGATCGTCGCGACGGGCACGTCGAGCGTGCGGATCGTGCCGGCGGCCTGGAGGTACGCCTGCACGCGGTACGGGTTGTGCTCGCCGCGGCGGACGAGCAGCTCGGCCATCTGCTCGAGCGCCTCGGCGAGTTCGACGTTGGTCGGTCCGATCTGGGACATGGGTGCGGGGGGTTGAACTGAGTCAAGATCGGCAGCCGCGCTGACACCGCCGTGTCATCCCGCAATCCCTCAAAACGCCCACGCCAGCGCCGATTCGCTACACGTCACCGAGCGCCTCGCGCAGCGCCGCGACCTGCGCCTCGAGCATGGCGACGCGCGCCTCGAGAGACGCGACATCCGGGACGGGCGGAGGCTCGAAGGCGGCCGCCTCGTCCGGCGCCTCGGCGTCGTCGGGGATCGGACCTGAAAGCAGGTGCGCGACGCGGTCGGCCGCCTGACCCGGCCGGCGTGGGAGCGTCTGGACGAGCGGCTCGTCGCGGTCGGCCAGCATCCACAGCGCCTCGTCAACGGCCTCGACCGACTCGAACGGGGCGAGGCGCGCGGTCCGCGTCTTCAACTCGCCGGCCGTCTGCGGGCCGCGAAGCAGCAGGACCGCCAGCACGGCGAGCTCCCGCTGCGAGAGGTCGAGCGCGCGGTCCAGGAGGTGCCGGAACTTGGCGACGCGGTGGCCGCCGCCGGTCGTCGTGCCAGCCAGCCCGCGGCGTCCGAGGCGCTCGAGCGCGTCCGTGACGGCGCGCGCCGAGAGGTCCGTGACCGGGTCGCGGGCCGTCTTCTGGTTGCACGCCGCGGCGAGGCTCGCGAGCGTCATCGGGTACTGGTCGGGCGTCGCGAGGGCCTTCTCGGCGAGCGCGCCGGCGACGCGGGCTTCGGTGGCGTCGAGCGTCGGTCGGGGCATCGGAGGGTTGAAGGGTGACCGGGTGGAGGGGCTGAAGGGTAAAGACGCTCGGCGTCAAGAATCTTCCCCTTCCACCTTCCAACCCTTCAACCTCTCAACCAGAGCACCCTGTGAGGCGGCGACGTCGGAGTAGGCGACGAGGGCGGAGTCGGCGCGGGGGAATCCTGCCAGGCCGCGGCGGTCGCCGAGCAGCAACAGCGTCGCCGGGGCCGCGTCGGCAAGATCGTCGGCGAGGCGCTGCTCCCGCGTAGCGAGGCCGAAGGCGTGCCACGCGGATGGCCGGACGACGGGCGCCAGCACCACGCGGCGCGCATCTCGGGCGAGGGCGCGCACGGCGTCGAGGTCCGCGTCCGGAGAGGCGGGCGTGATCTCGCGGTAGTCGGCGGCGGGGAAGTGCTCCCGAGCGGCCGCCTCGACGGCCATGCGCGGCGGGTCGATGGGGAACGGCGGGCGGCGGAAGCCGACGAACAGGACGCCCGCGCCATCGCCGAGGTCATCGGGAAGCGGACCACGGGCGACCTCGACAGCCTCTCGGGCGACACGCTCGGCGAGCGCGAGGTGCTCGGGCGAGGCGACGATCCCGGGCGGGTATGCCAGACTCGGATCTCGGAAGATGCCGGCACCGAAGCGCGCCGCGAGGCGGTCGCGCAGGCGCTGCACGCGCGAGAGCGCCGCATCGAGGAGCGCCACGTCGAGGCGCCCGTCCTCGACGGCGCGTCCGAGCCCGACGATCAGCGCATCGGCATCGACGGGGTCGACGAACAGGTCGACGCCTGCCTCGAGGAGGTCGGCGGCGAGGTCCGCCTCCGTGCGGCCGTTCTCTTTAGCGCCCGCCATCTGGAGGCTGTCCGTGACGACGACGCCGTCGAAGCCCATCTCGCCGCGGAGCAGGCCGCGGAGGATCGGCGCCGAGCGCGTCGCGATGGCGCCGGACGGGTCGAGCGCCGGGACCGAGACGTGCGCCGTCATCACGGCATCGACTCCGGCAGCAATCGCGGCGCGGAACGGGACGAGGTCGGTTTTATCCAGCGTCTCGCGGTCGTCCACGACGGTCGGCGTGGTGGCGTGCGAGTCCTCACTCGTTCCGCCGTGGCCGGGGAAGTGCTTCGCCACGGCGATCTGCCCGGCATCATGGACGCCCGCGACGAAGGCGGCGACGAGGCGCGCGGCGCGCGGGGGATCGTCGGAAAAGGCGCGGGCGCCGATGATCGGGTTGTCCGGGTTGCGGTCCACGTCCGCGACGGGCGAGTAGGTGACGTGGACGCCCGCGGCGAGCGCCTCACGGCTGCTCTGTGCGGCCATCGCGCGGACGGCTGCTTCCGCGCCGTCCGCCCGTCCGAACGCGGCGGCGTGCGGGTAGACGGTCGCGCCCGGCGCCTGCTGCCCGAAGCCGCGCTCCATGTCGGTCGAGACGAGCAGGCCGGCGTCGGAGTGCGTCTGGAGGCGCTCGAGCGTCGCGCGCGTCTCGGGCCAGCGGCCGTTGAACAGGATGAGCCCGCCGAGCGGGTGCCGATCCAGGAGCCGCGCCACGGCGTCGGCGTCTTCGGCGGCGGAGCGCGCCGGCGGCAGGTTGTTGCCCAGCCGGGCGATGACGAGGCCGGCGGCCTTTTCAGTCGGAGTCACGAGACGGTGGTCGGTGAACGGTGGGCAGACAAGATCGGACCCGTAGAGACGCGCCGGCGGCGCGTCTCCGCCCAGCGCGCCGCGCCCCGGTTCATCGCGCCGAATCAGCGGTACAGCCCGTGCGCCTCGATGTAATCCAGAACAGCATCCGGGACGAGATAACGCGCGCTGAGGCCTGCCGCGACGCGCGCCCGAAGCTCCGTCGCCGACAGGTCCAGCCCCGGCCCGTCGACGGCCGTCGTCCGCGCCAGCACGCCATCCGGCACGCCGTCAAACTCAGATCCAGGCCGGCGGTAGGCGACGAGGCGCGCCATCTCGAGGATCGCCTCCGGCTCGCGCCACGTCGTGAACGCCGCGAGGCTGTCGCCGCCGACGACGAGCGCGAGGTCGGCGCCGGGGTGCTCCGCGCGCAGCGCCCGCAGCGTGTCCACGGTGTAGTGCGGGCCGGGGCGCCGGAACTCGAGGTCCGACGCCTCGAAGCGCTCATTCTCGGCAATGGCGAGGCGGACCATCGCCAGGCGGTCGGTGCCCGAGACTCTGAGCGGCGGCTTGTGCGGTGGGTCTGGCGCCGGCATCCAGAGGACGCGGTCGAGCCCGGCCGCGCACGCCTCGGCAACGGCGAGGTGCGCCACGTGGGGCGGGTTGAACGAGCCGCCGAAGAGTCCGAGGCGCATCAGTCGAGGGGACTGGGAAGTGGGGACTGGCGACTCGGAAGATCGGTGTTCCATGATCCCTCGGAGATGCGACAGAGCGGGTGGCACCGCGGCGCCGCATCTTGCCCGCGAGGCGTCTGCCTCTCCCCTTCCCACCCGCCCTTTCCGACCATGTCGACCCCCAAAGACCAGACCGACCCGACCGCCATCAAGGACCCCGAGACCTGGACGACCGGCGACGAGGAGATGACCGGCCCGCAGAAGTCGTACCTCCACACGCTCGCGCAGCAGGCCGGCGAGGACCCCGAGGCGCTCGACGACCTGACGAAGGCCGAGGCGTCCGTCAAGATCGATGAGCTGCAGGAGAAGACGGGCCGCGGCGCCTGAGCCTCTCCCCCGCTCCGACCGCGCCGACCCACGTCGGGGCGGGCGCTTTTATGGTTTGCGCGCGAGCGCGATGCGGTCACGGCCGGCGAGGTCCGGCAGGATCTGCGCCTCGGCCAGCTCGGCGTCCGCGAAGACGTCCCGGACGGCCGGGCCGAAGTCGGCGTGCGTCTCCACGGCGAGCCAGCCGCCGGGCCGCAGCAGCGCCTCGGCGTGGCCGGCGAGCGCGCGGTAGAAGCGCAGCGGGTCCGCGTCGTCGACGAACAGCGCGAGGTGGGGCTCGTGGTCGCGGACTTCGGGCTCGAGGCCGTCGCGCTCCGAGGCGGGCACGTAGGGTGGGTTCGAGACGAGCAGGTCGAACGTCGGCGGGACGCCGGCGACGAGCTGCGGGCGGAGGGCGTCGCCGCGGACGAACGTCACGGCGAGGCGCAGGCGCGCCGCGTTCTGCGACGCCACGGCGAGCGCCTCGGGCGAGACGTCGACGGCGAAGACCTCGGCGTCGGGGCGCGCGTGCTTCACGGCGAGGGCGATGGCGCCCGATCCGGTCCCGACGTCCAGAACCCACGGGCGCTCGTGGCCGCGGATGCGCGAGAGCGCCTCCTCGACGACCTCCTCGGTCTCGGGCCGCGGAATCAGGACGGCCGGCGTCACGGTGAGGCGCAGGCCGTAAAAATCCGCGTGGCCGAGGACGTACTGGACGGGCTCGCGGGCGAGGCGCCGCGCGACCATCCGCCCGAAGAGCGCCTCGGCGGCCGCGTCGACGGGCGCGTCGGGGCGCGCGACGAGCGCGATGCGGGTCTGGCCGGTCGTCTCCTCGAGCATCCACTCGGCCGCGCGGCGCGCGCTCTCGACGCCGGCCGCTTCGAGGCGGGCCGTGGCCTGGTCGAGCAGGGCGCGGTGCGTCACAGCGGGTGCGGGTGGGGACATTCCGTAGAATAGCGCCCCCGCATTCCCCGAAGCTGTTGGCGCCCGACTCGTTTTTCCGCGGCCAGACCGTCCTCGTCACCGGCGCCTCGGGCGGCATCGGCGCCGCGATGGCGCGGCAGCTCGGCGCGTTCGGCGCCCGCGTGATTCTCGTCGCCCGCAGCGAGGTGGCGCTCGCGTCCGTCGCACAGGAGGTGACCGCGGCGGGCGGCACGGCCCGCGTCGTCCCCTGCGACCTCGAGGCGCCCGGCGCGGCCGCCAACCTCCTCGAGCAGGTCGGCGAGCCGGTCCACGTGCTCGTGGCGAACGCCGGCTTCGGCGTCCACGCGCCGTTCGCGGAGACGGACCCGGCGCAGATCCGCGGGATGATCCAGCTGAACGTGGCGGCGCTGACCGACCTCGCGCGCCTCGCGCTGCCGCCGATGCTCGCCGCGCGCCGCGGCGGCATCCTGACGGTCGCGAGCACGGCCTCGTTCGTGCCCGCGCCGACGTTCGCCGTCTACGCCGCGACGAAGGCGTACGTCCGCTCGTTCTCCGAGGCGCTGCACGCGGAGCTGCGCGGCTCGGGCGTCCACGCGTCGTGCCTCTGCCCCGGGCCGGTCCCGACAGGCTTCGGCGGCCGCGCCGGCATGAACACCGCGTTCTTCGGCAGCGCGCTCCTCGGGACGCTCCCGGCCGAGACGGTCGCGCGCGTCGGGCTGAACGGGCTCGCGCACGACCGGCGGACCGTCGTCCCGGGCGTCTCGAACAGCGCCCAGGCGCTCGCGACGCGTCTCGTTCCCACCGGGCTGTCGATGCGCGTCGCCCGAGCCGTCCTCGGGCGCTAGATGAACTCGACCCGGTCGGCCATCTCCGATGGCTCCATCACGTCGTGTATGAGCAGCAATCCAGAAATGATTCGACCAATAGGAGTTCTCTGATGCGCATAGGCGATCCCAGCGTGCTTGATCCCTGACGCATGAAGCGTCAGAAAATCGTCGTCCTGCGTGAAGACAACACGCTCTGTTCCACTCGCAAAGCGGAGATGGTCTTCGTCTGACAACCCCATCCGTTTCGCTTCCTGGGTTGTCAGGAGGATGACTCCTCGACGACGGAGGCCCCGAACAACGGCTCCCGAGACATGCTCGTCCATGTAGAACTCGACCCGTTCAGCCACCACGCGAGGCCCGATTACTGAGTTTGTCCTGGACAGGCGACCGGGTGGCCATGCGGAGCGCCTCAACGAAGGCCTCACCTTCACACATCCTCTCGTCTATTGACTCACGGTTATCATAGTAATACGTCAGTGCCGCATAGACATCGGCCAGGGTCAGATCATACTCGGTCGCGATCTCATCAGCCGACCGGCCAAGCCGGTCGTGCCAGATCACGATGTTTTCGACAGTGATTCGGTGACCAGAGATTCGCGGCTTGCCACCTGCGATGCCTGGCGTCGCCTCAATATGGCCGTCCAAGCTCATCGTGCCATCTGGAAGATTTGAGTGCAGTTTACGCATCGAGGAGACCACGGCTAGTCGCCCAGGCGCGGAAGTCGGTCACGAGCTGGTCGAACGACTCGAGGACGAACAGGATCGGCTGGAGGTGCCAGACCTCGTAGTCCTGGCCGATGACGGCGTCGATGGAGAACGGGCGCTGCTCAGCCGTGTCGAGCGCGTGGACGACCTCGTCCTTGGACGACAGGACGCCGGCGCCGAAGATGCGGATCTCGTCGGGGTCACGGATGAGCCCGAACTCGACGGTGAACCAGTGCATCCGCTCGAGGCTCTGGCGGTCGACGCCCTCGGCGCTCAGCGCGGCCTGCCCGAAGAGCTGGTAGAAGTCCGCGAAGGCGGGCTCCGTCAGCATCGGCATGTGGCCGAAGATGTCGTGGAAGAGGTCCGGCGCGGGCGTGTAGTCCAGCTCGTCCGTGCCGCGGATGTAATCCGTGGACGGGAAGAGGCGGCGCGAGAGGAGCGTAAAGAAGTCGCGCTCGTGGAGCAGGCCCGGGATGCGCGCCACCTTCCAGCCGCCGGTCCGCTCGAGGGCGTCCGAGAGGCCGGCGAGGCCGGGGATGCGCTCGTTCGTCATGCCGAGCGCGGTGACGCCGCGGAGGTAGGCGGCGCCGGCGCGGCCGGGCAGCATCTCCATCTGGCGGTCGAAGAGGAAGCCCCAGTTGCGCTCGTCCTCGTCGGAGTAGGTCGGGCGGACGATGGCGTCGCCGACGGGCGGCTCGCCGTCGAGCGTCTGCGGGACGCAGCGCGGGTCCAGCGTCGAGCCGTCCGAGGGGGCTTTCTCGTAGGCGGAGAGCGGGGCGTCGGTGTCGGTCGGGGTGTTCATGGCGGGTTCTGGAAGCGCTTCTGTGAAGGTGCGGAAAGATACGGGAGCCGCCGCTAGATGCGGTAATCGCGGACGCGCCGCGTCGTCTTGCCCGTTTTGGATTCGAAGACGTTCATCGAGCCGCTCCACGGGTCGGCGATCTGGTCGACGCCCTGCCGGTCGGCCTTGAGCGTCGGCGTGTCGAAGTAGCGGCTCGCCGTCGCCGAGTAGTAGCGGCCTTTCGAGGCGTCGAGGCCGGGCCGAGGCGCGGGGAGCTTCTCGAGCGCGGCGACGTAGTCGCAGAGCGTTTCGCCCGCGTCGGCGGGTTCGGCGAGGACGCAGCGCTCGCAGTGCGGGACGCGCGCGGTGCACGTCTGCCGGCCGTGGAGGATGAGCAGGTGGTGCGCCTCGCCCCACTCGGCCTCGGGGATCACGCGGCTGAGGCCGTCCTCGACCGCCCGCGGCGTCGGCGCATCGCGGACGAGCCCGATCCGGTTGGCGACGCGGAAGACGTGCGTGTCGACGGCGATGGCCGGCGTGTCGAAGGCGACGGCGACGACGACGTTGGCGGTTTTCCGGCCGACGCCGCGGAGCGTCGTGAGGTCGGCGTGGTCGCGCGGGACCTCGCCGCCGAAGCGCTCGACGAGCGCGCGCGCCGTCTCGGCCAGCGCCGTCGCCTTGTTGTTGGGGTACGACACGGACGCGATGAACGGGCGGATGTCGTCAGCCGTCGCCTGCGCCATCGCCGCGGCGGTCGGGTACGCCTCGAACAGCGCCGGCGTAACCAGGTTGACGCGCTTGTCGGTGCACTGCGCCGAGAGGATCACGGCGACGAGCAGCTCGAACGGGGTCCGGTAGTCGAGCTCGGTCTCGGCGCGCGGGATCGCGGCGCGGAGGCGGTCCAGGACGATGCGGGCGCGGTCTCGGCGGGTCACGGGTCGGCGGCGGGTGCGGGTGCACACGGCGCGGCGGCGGCGATGGATCCGGGCGCGGCCGTTTTGATGCGTCGCGGGCGGCGCGATGTGCGGATGGGGGCGGCATCCGGGCGGAGGCGCCCCGGCGGGGCGTCACTACGGGTCGGTCGAACGTTGGTGGTGGAACACAGCGCAGCGCCTCGTCCGGCCCATTCCCCGTTCCCCCACCCCGGTATCTTGCGCGATGCGCTTTCTCCTCCTCCTGCTTCTCACGAGCGCCGCGGCGGCCCAGGCGCCGCTGACGGGCGCGGCGACGATGGACGCGCCGGCCGACACGCTCGCCGTCTCGCTGCTGACGATGCTGCCCGGGCACGAGGTCTACAGCCTCTTCGGCCACAGCGCGATCCGCGTCAGGAGCGACGCCCGCGGGCTGGACCGGACCTACAACTTCGGCACCTTCGACTTCGATCAGCCCTTCTTCATGGTCCGCTTCGCGCGCGGCCAGCTGGACTACGTCCTCGACACGGCGCCCTTCCAGGACGACCTCGCGCAGTACCAGTACCTCGGGCGGCCCATCATCGAGCAGCGCCTCGTGCTCACGCCCGCCGCCGCCGAAACGCTCCTCTCCAACCTCGAGACGAACGCCCTCCCCGAGAACCGGGCCTACCGCTACGACTTCTTCTTCGACAACTGCTCGACGCGTCTCCTCGACGCCATCGAGCGCGCGACGACCGAGGCCGGGCAGGGGCCCCTCCAGCTCGCGCCGGCCGCCGCGCACCCGACCTTCCGGCAGCTCCTCGCGCCGTACACCCGGGGCACGCCGACGCTCGCGATGGGCATGGACCTCGGCATCGGCACGCCCGCCGACCGCGTCGCGACGGACCGCGAGCAGACGTTCCTGCCCGTCGGCCTCGCCGACGCCCTGGACCGGGCGACGGTCGGCGGAAAGCCGCTCGTGGCGGCGCGCGACACGCTGTTCTGGGTGCCCGGTGCAGGCGTCGTTCCCGACAGGACGGAGCCGGCCGTGCCGATCGCGGCGCTCGTGCTGCTGCTCGCGTGGGGCGCCGCGGCGCTCCGCCCCCGGCGCCTCGGCTGGCTCGGCCGCACGGCCGACGCCGTGCTGTTCGGGGTCGCCGGCATCGCCGGCGTGGTCGTCGCGTTCCTGTGGTTCGCGACGGACCACACGGTGACGGGGCCCAACCTGAACCTGCTCTGGGCCTTCCCAGCGCACCTCGGGCTGGCGTGGGCGGCGGGCCGCGGCGCGCTCTCGCGGCCGTGGCGCGTCTACGCGGCGCTGGCCGCGGCGGGCGCCGTCGCCGCCCTCGTCGTCCATTTTGCCGGCGTGCAGGCGCTTCCTTTCGGCGGGCTCATCGCGGCAGGCCTCGTCGCGGCGCGGGCGGCGTGGCTCGCAGCGCGGCCGCCGCGGCGCGCCGTATCGTAGCCTCACTTGCTCCGATTCCCTATGCCGGCAGACTCGCTCTACGTGCTCCTCTACCAGTCGCGCGCCGCGCGCGCGATCGACGCCGCGGCGCTGCGCGACATCCTCGAGACGGCCGTCGCGCGCAACGCGAAGGGCGACGTGACGGGCCTGCTCGTCTACGGCGAGATGGAGATGCTGCCGGGCATCCCGGGCCTGTTCATGCAGTGGCTGGAGGGCCCGGAGGCCGCCGTCCGGCTCCTGTTCGACAGCATCGCACGCGACCCGCGGCACACCGAGATCGAGCTGCTCGCCGACGGCCCGGCGTACGTCGTCACCGGGGCGAACGCGCGCCTCTTCCCGTCGTGGGCGATGGCCGTGAAGCACCTCGCGGACGTCCCGGCGACGCTCTCGGGCTTCCTCGCCTACGCGCGCCTCGTGAGCCGGCCCGTCAGCCGGTCGGCCTAACCGATCGGCGCCAGCCCGGCCTCGATCTCGGCGCGCCGCGGCTCGAGGCATGGCGGCAGCGCGAGCGCCTCGCCCAGCGCGTGGGCGTCCTCGGCGGTGGTGAAGCCGGGGCCGTCGGTCGCGATCTCGAACAGGACGCCGCCGGGCTCGCGGACGTACAGGCTGCGGAAGTAGAACCGGTCGACCTCGCCCGAGTGCGGCAGGCCGACCCGCGTCAGCCGCTCGGCCCACGCGTGGGTGATCGCCTCGTCGGGCGTCCGGAAGGCGACGTGGTGGACGCCGCAGGCGCCTGCCCTCACGACGGGTGCTTCGGGCTCGACGTGCAGCTCGGCGTGCGGACCGGCATCGTGCATCTGGTAGGCGTGGACCTCCTCGCCGGCATACGGCCGTCATGCCGAGCACCTCGGTCAGCATCGCGTGCGTGCCGTCGAGCGCGGGAACGGACACCGCGACCGGCCCGAGGCCGCGGATCTGGAACGCGGCCGGCACGTCGGTTCCGGACCACACGGCCGGCACGTCACCGAACCCGTCATCGTCCACGAGCATCAGGCGCTGACCCTCGGCGTCCTCGAAATCCAGCGTCAGGCGGCCGTCTCGGGCGTGAATGGGCACGACGCCCGCCGCGGCGAGGCGCTGCGCCCAGAACCGCAGCGCGTCCTCGCCCGAGACGCGCAGAAGCGCTTGTTCTCGGCGATATGCGCGGTGATCGCGGAGACGTGGTGGAGGCCGGTGAGCGTCATGGCAGGCTCGGTATTTGTTTGGCCAAACGGTTCGGCAGCGGGCCGGTTTCGGCCTCAATTTCCGTCCTCTTCTCCGCCTCGCAGGCGCCGCGTCAGTAGCCTTCGGAAACCCCTCTGCCCGCCGTGTCCGCCGACTCCGCCACTCTCGACCGCGACCTCGACGACGCCGTCGCCCGCCGCCGCACGTTCGGCATCATCTCGCACCCGGACGCCGGCAAGACGACGCTCACCGAGCGCCTGCTGCGCCTCGGCGGCGCCATCCACACCCCCGAGACGACCGGCTCGCACAAGGGCAAGGGCGCGGGCGCGTCCGACTGGCTCGCCGTCGAGCGCGACCGCGGCATCTCGGTGACGGCCTCGGCGATGCAGTTCGACTACGACGGCCGCGTCGTGAACCTCCTGGACACGCCCGGCCACGAGGACTTCTCGGAGGACACGTACCGCGTCCTCACGGCCGTCGACTCGGCGCTGATGGTCATCGACTCCGTCAAGGGCGTCGAGAGCCGGACGCGGCAGCTCATGGAGGTCTGCCGCATGCGCGACACGCCGATCCTGACGTTCGTCAACAAGCTGGACCTCGAGGGCCGCGACCCGTTCGACCTGCTCCAGGACATCGAGGAGAGCCTCGGCATCGCCGCCGCGCCGATGGCGTGGCCCGTCGGCACGGGTGGGCGCCTGAAGGGCATCTACCTCATCTACGAGCGCCAGTTCGTGCCGCTCGCGCACGGCGGATCGGCCGGCGAGCCGATCGACGTGGACGGCCCGGACGACCCGCGCCTCGACGCGCTCCTGGGCCGGCAGGCGACGGAGTTCCGGCAGGACCTCGAGCTCCTCGAGGGCGCCGGCACGCCGTTCTCGCTCGACGCCTACCGCGCCGGCACGCTCACGCCCGTCTTCTTCGGCATCGCCCGCGGCGGCCTCGGCGTCGAGGCGATGATGGACGCGTTCGTCGAGATCGCGCCACCGCCGCAGCCCCGCGCCGCGGCCGTCCGCACGGTCGAGCCGGACGAGGAGGCCTTCACGGGCCTCGTCTTCAAGATCCAGGCCAACATGGACCCCGCGCACCGCGACCGCGTCGCCTTCGTGCGCATCGTCTCGGGGCGCTTCGAGCGCGGCCTCAAAGTCCGGTTGCAGCGCGGCGAGCGCGACCTGCGCGTCGGCAACGCGATGCTGTTCCAGGCGCGCAAGCGCGCCGGCGTCGACGAGGCGTTCCCGGGCGACATCATCGGCGTCCCGAACCACGGCACGATCCGCATCGGCGACACGCTCACCGAGGGCGAGCCGCTGCGCTTCACGGGCATCCCGAGCTTCGCGCCCGAGCACTTCCGCCGCGCCCGCGTGGACTCGGCGCTGAAGTCGAAGCCCCTCGAGAAAGGGCTTCAGCACCTCACCGAGGAGGGCGCGATCCAGCGCCTGCGCCCGCTCGCGACCAACGACGTCCTGCTGGCGGCCGTCGGGCCGCTCCAGTTCGAGGTCGTCGCCGCGCGCCTCGCCGGCGAGTACGGCGTCGACGTCATCCTGGACCCGCAGCCGTGGACGCTCGCGCGCTGGGTCGTCGGCGAGCCGGAGGACCTCGACGCCATCGCGCGCGTCGAGAAGCGCCGCCTCGCCCGCGATGCCGACGGCGACCTGATGTTCCTTGCCGAGTCCGCCTTCTGGCTGGACCGCGCCATCGAGGACTACCCGAAGCTCCGGTTCGTCGCCATCAAGGAAAACGGCTGATACATGCGGGTTTGGGGTTTGAGGTCGACGTGATCTCACATCGTGCCAACCCCAAACTTCAAACTCCAAACTGCATTTTCCTGCCGCTACGCCGCCTCGACGCGGATCGCGCACGCGGCGCGGTCGCCGACGGTCTGCTCGGCGCCCGCCTCGAGGCGCACGCGCACCGGCCCGCCGGCGTACGGCGCCGCCTCGGCGACCTCGAACGGCGTGCCGGGGTACAGCCCGAGCGAGCCGACGTAGCGCAGCAGGTCGCCGTCGCCGTCGTCGACCTCGGCCACGCGCGCGCGCGCGCCGAGCGGCAGGTCCGCGAGGACCGTCGTCGCCGGGGCGGCGTGCTCGAGCGCGGGCGTCGGGATGGGCGCGCCGTGCGGGTCGTGCGTCGGGAAGCCCAGCGCCGCGTCCATGCGCGCCTCGACGTCTTCCGAGAGGACGTGCTCCCAGCGCTCAGCCTCGTCGTGGACGCGGTCCCACGGCACGCCGAGCGCCTGGTGGAGATACGTCTCGACGAGGCGGTGGTGGCGGATCGTCTCGACGGCGATGAGCCGGCCGGCCTCGGTGAGCGTCACGCCGCGGTACGGCACGTGGTCGATGAGGCCCGCCTCGGCCAGCTTCTTGGCCATCGACGTGACGGACGGCGGGGCGATGCGGAGCACGTCGGCGAGGGCCGTCGTGCCGGCGGGCTCGCCGCCACCGGCGCGGACCGTCTCGTAGACCGCCTTCAGGAAGTCCTCGACGGCGGGCGTGATCGGGGAGCGGGAGGAGTCGGGCATGTGCAGAAACTACGCTTGACCGGACGTCTTTCGTTTTTTAGCCTGAGCTAAATCACGATGTCCTCGACTTTCATCCTTGCACTCGCCCTCGCCATGCCCCCGCCCCGCCGGGCGTGTGCACCGCGACGGCGGGGCGACGGTCGCCGCGGGCCTGCGCGTCGGATGAGGTCGACGCGCCGGCTCGAGGCGGGCCGCCGCGGGTGAAGAGCGCGCCGCGCAGATCCAAACCAGATGCCGCGCGTTTAGCCGTTGCTAAACTTTAGTTCAGTCTCCGTTCAACCGGATTTTTTTTCCGCTGCATGATCACGCGCTCTACCTCTGCCACGACGACCGCCCCCGTCCCGAACCGCACCCGGGCGACGCTTCGCGAGTTTCTCCGCTTCGTAGGCCCCGGCTTCCTCATCTCCGTCGCCTACATGGACCCGGGCAACTGGGCCACCAACATCGAGGGCGGCGCGCGCTACGGGCCGGCTCTGCTGTGGGTGATCGTGCTGGCGAGCCTCATGGCGATCCTCATCCAGATCGTCGCCGCGAAGCTCGGCATCGCGACCGGCAAGGGCGTCGCGGACATCTGCCGCGAGCGCTTTCCACGGCCCGTCACCCTCCTGCTCTGGGTCGCGGCCGAGCTCGCGATGATCGCGACCGACATCGCCGAGATCATCGGCGCCGCGATCGGCTTCAGCCTCGTCTTCGGGCTGCCGCTGTGGGCCGGGGCCATCCTCGCCGCCATCGCGTCGTTCGGGCTCATCGGCATCAAGGAGGCGAGCGAGCGCGGCTTTCGCGTCGCCGAGTTCATCGTGATGGGCCTCGTCGCCATCATCGGCATCGCGTTCGTGTTCGAGATGGTCCTCGCGAAGCCCTCGGCCGCGATGATCGGTGCAGGCCTCATTCCAGGTGTGCCGGACGCCCGGGCGCTCTACGTCGCCATCGGCATCCTCGGCGCGACGGTGATGCCGCACAGCGTCTACCTCCACTCGACGCTCGTGCAGGACCGCCGCACCCTGATGATGCGCGAGGAGGGGGACACCGAGGCGGTCCACCGCAGGCACTTCATCCTCGAGGCGTGGGACACGGGCGGCGCGCTCTTCATCGCGATGTTCGTCAACGCGGCGATGCTGCTCGTGGCCGCGGCCTCGCTCTACGGCAAGACCTTCGAGGGGATCGAGGGCGCGTACGTCACGCTAGAGGACGTCTTCGGCGGCCACTCGGCGCTGGCCTTCGGCGTGGCGCTGATCGCGGCTGGCCTCTCGTCGTCGTTCGTGGCCACGATGGCCGGGCAGACGGTGATGGACGGCTTCCTGGACCTCAACGTCAACGTCTGGCTGCGGCGCTCGGTGACGCTCGTGCCGAGCGTCATCATCGTGATGATCGGCTTCGAGCCGACGGGCGTGCTGGTGGCGTCGCAGGTCGCGCTGAGCTTCGAGCTGCCGTTCGTGCTGATCCCGCTGCTGCTGTTCACGATGAACCCGGCCATCATGGGGCCGTTCGTGAACCGGCCAGCGACGTCGTGGGGGCTGGGCGCGATCGTGACGGTGATCTCGCTGCTCAACGGCTGGCTGATCTATACCGAGTTGGCGGGCGGATGAGCGTCTCGGCGGGGGCTGGGGCGGGTCGTGCCGAAATGTGGCGCGAGGAAAGAGCGGCGGCGTCTGGTTGCGCCGGGACGTTTGCGGCGCGTATCGTGGCGCTCCGGGCCGGTTATCCCGCCGCCCAGCCGCGCAAGTTCTAGTTCTACCGCGCCTCCCGCTCGGCTCGCTGCAACTGGCGCTGAGGCCGCACGTAGCAGCCCGCCTCATCACACGAGACTGAACATGGGAGCTTCCTTCTGGATTCGCCGGACCGTGACCGTCTTTGCTATGATCGCGGCGGTCCTGTTCGTCGTCAGCCTGCTCAAAGGCCGAGGGCTCCTCGGAAGCGTCCAGTTCACTGCCTTATGGGCTTCGGCTTCCACCGCCGTGTTTATTGGTGCGCGTCTCTACCAGTCGAGTCGAGGCCGGCACTGCGAGTTGTGTCAGGATATCCCTCTACCGACTGCTGAGGAAGGCGCTCCAACACCGGCGCGGTAGATCCTGCCGCAGCACACCGACCGCACGGCCTGACCAGCGCATCGCGGGCTTACTCACCGTATCCTGCGCTCCGTTCCGGCTTGTTTGCTCGCTGTGCGGCGGGTGAGCAGCCAAGTGTTCTGCGGCCTCCTCAACACGCATGGGGCACGAGCTTCTCAACCGGCTAAAGTGGCACCTCCGCCTCGGCGAGCCGGGGCCGGTCGAGCGGGCAGCCGTCGCCATCGCCGCGAGAGAGCTCAGCGAGGCCGACGTGGACCTCCAGACCTGGCACCGAGCGGCCAAAGGCTCGCGCGACGACACCCACGCCCGTGAGTGGTACGTCCGGCTCCGAGTAGCCCAGCTTCGGCGCGAGCTTCGGACGGGGTCCGACCCGCTCCTCTCTGCTGACCGGCAGGACCGGGCGCGGCGGTCGGAAGAACGCGGCCGCCGGGCAGCGGAGCACCTGGCGACGCCCGAGGGAGAGCAGGCGTATCGGGAGGCGCTGGGGGTCGCCTTGCGCGGGATGTGGACCTTCTCGCTCATCTACTTCACCGCCGCCGTCCTCATCCTCATCCTCCTCGTCGGTCTTTGGTTCGCCTCACCGTGAGCCCCCGGCCGCAGAACACACCGCTGGGGCCGACCGCACGGGCGGATCCGCCCTTCTCGGCCATCCTCCAGAAAAGGGAGATCCGGGGGCGGGCCTGGGATGACACGGTGGGAGGCTCGCGCTCTACGGGTCATCATCGCCTGACCGTACCACCGGGCGCCTCGGCCGCTGCCGGTTCGCCGCTTAGCTTCGCACTCTCACCCGCCGGCGCCCCAATGAACCGACTCTTGGCCCTCCTCACCGTCGTCCTCATGGCATCGGCCGGATGCGACTCGGCAGGGCCCGACCGTCCCGACGCGCCCAGCGCGCCTGCCGGCCCTGTCGTCCAGACGAAGACGATCCGGGCGATGCACGTGTTCGGCGTCGGCGCCCCGGACGCCTCGAACCCGCTGCTCGTCGCTGAGGCTGACACGCTGCGCGGCGCGGTCGTGCTCAACGTGTGGGCCGAGGTCGAGACGGACCGGCCCTGCCCGACCGGCAGGACATGTGAGGTGCGGTGGGTAAACGAGCCCCTCGCGTCTCGGACCACGCTCCGCCTCAGCGTGCCGATTGCCGTTAACGGAACGGCGGTTGCGGCAGGGGCCGACCTCATGCCGCTGCTGAGCCTCGGCGAGCGCGCCTCGCTGATCACGCCCTCCGAGCAGCGGACGCTCCTGTTTGCGGTCCGCCTCGACCCGGCGCGGTTCACGATACCGCCCGGCCAGGTCACAGCCTCGATGGTGTGGGGCGCCGACGGTGGCGCCTCGCTCGAGGACACGACGACGTTCACCTTCGTCCCCGCCGCGCCCTGACGCCGCGCCCTGACGACGCGCCCTGCCTGGTTTCCCGCCCGTCCGATGCGCCTTTCGCTCTACCTCCTCGCCCTCACCGTCGCTGGCTGCGCGACGCCCGATTCTGCGCCAGCCGCACCGAATCCGCCGGACGAGGCGCTGGCCGATTCTGCCGAGGCGAGCCTGACGCCTCAGGCCGCGCTCAAGGAGGCGCTGCTCGAGATCTACGGGCCGGACAATGGCGAGGTCCGCTACTTCTCCGGCCAGATCGACCTCGACGGCGGCGGCCAGCCGGAACTCGTCGCCCACGTCGTCGGGCCGCAGGTCTGCGGCTCCGGCGGCTGCAACACGCTCGTCTTCACGCCCGAGGGCAGAGGGCTCTGCCGCGTCGCGGACGTCTCGGTGAACCGCCCGCCTATCGTCGCCGCCGAGACGCGGACGAACGGGTGGCGCGACCTCGTCGTCGCCGTCAGCGGCGGCGGCGCGAAGGGCGGGCGCGCGCGTCTAGCGTTCGACGGCACGGCGTATCCCGGCAACCCGACCGTCGAGCCGGCACGGATGCTCGATTGAGACGTGCCGGGCACCGTCGTCATCGAGCCGTTCGAGTCGTTCACCGAGGGTGAGATCCTGCGGGCCGGCACGGAAACGCCTGCGCCGTAGCTGCGCCTCGGTCAGCCGATCCGCTCGAGTGTGATCTCGAACGTCAGGTCCTGGCCGGCGAGCTCGTGGTTGGCGTCGATCGTCGCGCCGGCGTCGTCCACCGCGGCCACCATCACCGGCACCTGCTGGCCGTCGGGCGTCGTCAGCGCGAGGCGGTCGCCAACCGCGACGCCGCTGGGGAGCTGGTCCACGGGCACGACGAGCGTGTTCTCGGGGTCGTGCTCGCCGTAGGCCTCGGCAGCGGGGATCGTGACCGTCTTCGTCTCCCCCTCCTCCATGCCGTCGACGGCCGTGTCGAAGCCGGGGACGACCTGCCCGGCGCCGAGCGTGAAGCTCAGCGGCGCGCGCCCGCGCGACGAGTCGAACTCGGTGCCGTCGGCGAGGGTGCCGGTGTAGTGGATGTGGACGGTGTCGCCTGCGGTGGCCTTCGCCATGATCGGTTTGAGAAGGTGGCCGCGTCTCACGGACCCGCCGCGGCGCGGTTCGCAGCGCCGCGCGTCTTCACGGCGTCTCGGAGGGCCGCTGAGGCCTGCGGAACCGGGCGTGAGGCGGGCCTATTCTGACGGAGCGCCATGTCCGGCGCACCCTTCCCGTCTTCCTTCCCCACCATGATCCGATCTGCAGATGCCGAGTGGCACGGCGCCCTCCGCGACGGCCACGGCGACGTGTCCACCGAGTCCGGCGCTGTCGAGAGCGCCTACTCCTTCGAGTCCCGCTTCGGCGACGGCGCTGGCGCCGGCTCGACCAACCCCGAGGAGCTCCTCGCGGCGGCGCACGCGGCGTGCTTCACGATGGCCGTCTCGAACGAGCTCGCCTCGGCCGGCCACCCGCCCGAGCGCGCCCACACGACGGCCCGCGTCCACGTCGAGAAGGTCGAGGGCGGCTTCGAGATCCCGACGATCGAGCTCGAGCTCGACGCGACGGTGCCCGGCATGTCCGACGACGAGTTCCAGCGCATCGCGACGCACGCCAAGGAGACCTGCCCGCTGTCCAAGGTGCTGAAGGCGGCCGACATCACGCTCACGGCGCGCCTCGCGTAGCCCGTCGCACTCGGCGATCGCGTCCCACCAGAAGGCCTGGTAGGGACGGCTCGCTGAGCCGTACGCTGCTCGTCCGACGTTCTGCGGCGTGCCGCCTCAGCGGCTCCCACGCGGCGCGCTCGGCGAGCGCGCCCTACCAGGCCCGCGGGTCCACAAAAAAGCGCGGGGCGGGGGGCGTAGCCCCCCCCCCGCGCGGTCCGATCTGTGTAGATCGGAGTAGCTCGAGTAGACGGTCGAAGCGCCGGTAGTCGAGTACGGGTCGCGGCACAGGTCGCGGTCCGCGTCGCGCGGGTGCGCGCCGCCGACGATGCGGCCGTTCTTGACGTCGCCCTCATACGCCTTGGCGTTCTCCGCGGGGATGCCCGCGCCGACGAGCGCGCCGACGAGGCTGCCCGCGGCGCCACCGGCGCC
>JBBSQZ010000005.1:0-27184 GCA_038243565.1 Rhodothermales bacterium
AGCGCGTCTTCGTCCCCGAGGGCGACCCCTACGCGGACCGCCTCGTGGAGCTCGAGGACGACATCACGGGCGACATCGAGGTCGTCGAGGTCGACACGACGTCCGAGTCGCTCATCCGGCAGGTCGCGCGGGGCAACATCGAGCTCACCGTCGCGCAGGAGAACGTCGCGGACCTCGAGGCGGGCTACTTCAGCAACCTCGCCATCACGCCGACGATCGGCGCGCCGAGCGGCATCGGCTGGGCCGACGTCGCGTACTGGCTGCTCCAGAAGTCGCGCGCCGAGGTCTACAACCGCCCCGAGGTGCGCCACGGCTACTGCCGGGGCCTCGAGCCGGTGCAGTACGTCCAGCGCATCATGGACCGCTACGCGACCTACGCCCAGTTCCTGAAAGACGAAAGGGCATGAGGCATGGGCCATGAGGCATGGGTCGCAATGCCTTGCCCCATGCCCCATCACCCATGCCCCATTCTGCCATGCGCCGCTGTGCCTTTCTGACGCTGGACGACCCGGCCGGCTTTGTCATCGACGACGCCCTCGCCGTGGCGCCGCTCGCGCGCCTCGGCTGGCACGTCGAGCACGTCCCGTGGCGCGCCGCGGCGGACTGGGGCGCCTTCGAGGCCGTCATCATCCGCTCGCCGTGGGACTACCAGGAGCACCCCGACGCCTTCCTCGCAACGCTGGACCGCATCGCCGCCCAGACGCTGCTGCTCAACGGCGTCCGGACGGTCCGCTGGAACCTCCGCAAAACCTACTTGCAGGAGCTCGAGGCGGCCGGCGTGCCCATCGTCCCGACCGTCTGGCGCGAGCGCCTCGAGCCCGGCGATCTGCCCGGCCTGTTCGACGCCGTGGACGCGGACGACCTTGTTGTCAAGCCGGTCGTCGGGGCCAACGCGAGCGGCGCCTTCCGCCTCACGCGAGACAGCCTGGCGGACACCGACCTCGTGGCGCGCGTCGAGGCACATTACGCGGGCGAGGCGCTGATGGCTCAGCCGTTCGTGCCGGCCGTCGTCGCCGAGGGCGAGTTCTCGGTCTTCGCCTTCGGGGGGCGCGTGAGCCACGCGATCCTCAAGACGCCCAAGCCCCGCGACTTCCGCGTGCAGGAGGAGCACGGCGGCATCATCACGGCCGTCACGCCCGAGCCCGGCCTGCTCGCCGCGGCGCAGGCCGCCTTCGACGCCTCGGAGGCCGCGACGAGCGAGGCGCCGCTCTACGCCCGCGCCGACCTCGTCCGCGCCCCCGCTGGCGGCTTCTGGACGATGGAGGTCGAGCTCATCGAGCCCGCACTCTACTTCCGCATGGACGCCGGCGCGCCGGAGGCCTTTGCGGGCGCATTCGCAAAGCGAATGCGGGAAATGCAGTTTGGAGGTTGAAGAGGAAATGGCTGAGCGCTCGTAACGGACGCCTCGGCCCCACAGGTTGGAGAAAAGGCAGGGCCGAACTCGATCTTTCCCATCCCCAAACTTTAAACTCCAAACTCTCTCCACCGAAGCTGTGTCCGACCGCCGAGACGCCCAGACCCGTCCTGTCCACAAATCCCTTCAGGAGTACGCCCGTGGCGTCGGTGGGGGGCTGCTGTTCAGCCTGCCGCTGTTCTACACGATGGAGATGTGGGCCATCGGGATGAGCGCGTCGCCGCTGCGCCTCGCCGCCGTCATCGGCGGGACGTTCGCGCTGCTCGTGGCCTACAACCGCTTCGCCGGCATCCACGGCAGCCACCGCGCGCTGGACGACGTGCTCGAGTCGGTCGAGGAGATGGGCCTCGGGCTGCTCCTCGCGGGGGGCCTGCTCGCGCTGCTCGGGCGCTTCCCCGACACGCCGTTCTCCGCGGACGCGCTCGGCATCCTGACGATCGAGGGCATGGCGGCGGCCATCGGCGTCTCGGTCGGCACGGCGCAGCTCGGGCAGACGCCGGACAAGGAAGAGGGCGAGTCGGACGACGAGGCGGGCGACGAGACGGAGCCGCGGTCGCTCGGCGGCGAGATCGTCGTGGCGCTGTGCGGCGCGTTCCTCGTCGCGTCCAACGTGGCGCCGACCGAGGAGGTGCTGCTGCTCGGGACGGAAGCCGGTCTCGGGCGCCTCGTTGGCATCGTGGCGCTGTCGCTCGCGGTGGGCGGCGGACTGCTCTACTTCAGCGCGTTCCGCGGGGCGAAGCGACTCGGCGACACGTCGGTGGGGCCGCTCCGCGGGACGATCCTGACCTATGCCGTCTCGCTCGTCGCCTCGGCGGCGATGCTCGCCGTGTTCGGGCAGATAGAGACGTCGAGCGTGGCGGCGAACCTCGGGCCGCTCGTCGTACTCTCGTTCCCGGCGATGCTCGGCGCCTCGGCCGGCCGCCTCCTCCTCGGCTCTTCCTGATGGATCACAACCCGAACCCGCGCAACGCCTTCGAGAACGCCGTGTTCGCGCTCGGCCTGTTGCTCGTCGTGGCGCTCCTCGGGGCGCTCGTCTACCAGGGCGTGGCGGGTCCGGACGGCCCGGCGGACGTCCGCGCGAGCGCCGGTCCGGTAGCGGCCGAAGGCGGCGGCGTGCGGGCGCACGTCGTCGTGACGAACACAGGCGGGGCCGTGGCCGAGGACGTGCGCGTCGAGGTGTGCGGGCGCGGCGGGCCGATGGGCGAGCCGGTCTGCGCCGAGGCACAGATCCCATACGTGCCGGCCGGGGCCGAGCGTCGCGGCGTCGTCGGCTTCCGCAAAGCGCCCGCGGGCGCGCTCGCGGCGCGCGTCGTGAGCTACCTCGAGCCGTAGTGCGCGCCGTCGTCACCGGATCGAGCGGCTTCCTCGGCCGCGCCTTCGCCGCGGCCCTCGCCGCGCGCGGCGCCGACGTGACGGGCCTCGACGTGGCGCCGCCGCCGGCCGAGGCAACGTGGGCAACGGTTCAGGCGGACCTCGCCGCGCCGGGCGCGTGGCAGGACGACATCGCCGGCGCCGACCTCGTGATCCACACCGCGGCGCGCGTCGGCGAGAGCGGGACGGCGGCGCAGTTCCACCGGGCGACGGTCGAGACGACGCGCCACGTCCTGGACGCCTGCGCCACGGCCGGGCGCCTCGTCCACGTGTCGTCCATCGTCGTCCACGGCCGCGATTTCCCCGACGGGGTCGACGAGAACGGCCCGCTGCGGACGACCGGCAACCCGTACACCGACGCGAAGGTCGCGAGCGAGCTGCTCGTGCTCGCCGCCATCGCCACCGGCCGCGCGAGGGCGAGCGTCATCCGGCCGGGCGACGTGTACGGCCCCGGCTCGACGCAGTGGACTGTCCGCGCCGTCGAGATGCTGCGCGCCGGCCGCTTCGCGCTCGTCGACGGGGACCGCGGCGTGCTGTCGCCCGTGT
Organism: Rhodothermales bacterium; assembly: GCA_038243565.1. Taxonomy (GTDB): domain Bacteria; phylum Bacteroidota; class Rhodothermia; order Rhodothermales; family Rubricoccaceae; genus DASVSE01. The sequence continues at coordinate 3,332 of JBBSQZ010000005.1, forward strand.
TCGTGGACGACGTGGTCGCGGGCGGGCTGGCCGTGGCCGCGTCGCCTCGGGGAGCGGGCGAGGTGTTTCATGTGACGGGCGGCGTCGGCGTCTCGCCCAAGGAGTTCTTCGGGCGCTACGCCGCGATGCTCGGCGTGCCGCTGCGGTCCGTTCCGTACCCGGTCGCGGTGGCGATTGCGCCCGTCGTCGCCGGCCTGTTCCGCGCCGTGGGCAAGGCGCCGCCGCTGTCGGGGCGGACGCTCGAGTACGTCACGCACCCCGGCACCTATTCCATCGCCAAGGCCGTGCGCCTCGTCGGCTGGCGCCCGGCCGTGGACCTGGACGAGGGGATGCGGCGGACGGAGGCGTGGCTCCGCGCGACGGGCCGGCTGTAGCGCGCCCGTCAGGGCAACTCGTCGAGATCTGCCAGGTCCTTCGCGCGGCCACTCGCGCGCTTGTTCGTCTTCAGGTCATCGAGACCGAGCACACAGACCGGCACGCTGTCCCAGACGTCCTCGACGCGGTTGGGCCAGCACGTATCGAACGTGACCCCCGAGATCGACGTCAGCACCTCGATCCGGTTGGGCGGGAGGCCCATCCGCACGAGCGAGTCCGGGGCGGTGAACAGGTCGGGCGAGAGCGCCGCGACGCCGAAGCCGAACGCGACGAGCGTCGCGACGACGCGGTCCGCGTTCTCGGGCGTCGGCCGGACCCACACGTCGATGTCGCCGGTGACGCGCGGGTAGCCGTGATAGCCGACCGCGTAGCCGCCGACGAGCAGGTAGTCAACGCGGTGCTCGGCGAGCAACCTCAAGAACGCGCTGAAGTCTGGCGTCAACGCGGGAGCCATAGGTTCGGCGGCGGAGGAGTTCGAGCGCGCGGATGCGCTCTTCGGGCGTCCGGCTCCACCAGAAGCGCCGGTCGGCCTCGTCGGCCTCGGCGAACGAGGCTGCGACGGAGAATGCGGTGCGGTCGACGCGGTCGGCGGTCGGGTCGTTAGCCATGCGGCAAGGTAGGCTACCGCGCCACGACGAGGCGCGCCGTCGCCGTCTGCGACCCCACCGAGGCGCGGACGACGTACACGCCTTGGGGCCACGATCCCGTCTCGACGCTCACCGACCGATCGCCCGCCGCCACCGCACCATCGAGTACGACGGCCACCTCGCGGCCCAGCGCGTCGACCACGACCACGCGCGCCGTGCCCGCCTCTGCAACGTTCAGCACCACCTCGACGCGACCGCCCGCCGGGTTCGGACGCACCGAGATGCCCACGCGCTCCGGCGTCTCGGGCGGTGCCTCACCCGCGACCGTGAACGCCGCCTCCGCAGGCTCCGCGCTCCGGTACATCCACCCGCGGGTCGGATTCCCGTACCGGGTCGAGACCCACAGGTGACCATCTGGACCGAGCACCACCTGATTCGCAAAGTGCCCCACGAGATCGTTCTCCTGGCCCAGCGGCATCCGACCGACCGCCTGCCACGACAGACCGCCATCGCGCGTCGCGTAGACCGTGCCGCGGCGGAGCACCGTAACCGCACGGCCCAGACCCGTCTCTGCGTCCACGCCGAGCCCCACCACGCCCGCCGCGGTGCTCCACAACAGGCCGTCGCGCGGCTCCGGCAGCGCCACCGGCGACGACCACGACCGACCGCCGTCGTTCGTCCGCCACGCCTGCGCGCCGGCGATCCCCGTCTCGCCGATCCCGACCGCGATTGCGCCGTCGCACAGCGACGTGTCGGCGAGGCCGCACGCCGGCGCGCCCGTCTGCCGGCTGCCCGGCGTCGCGACGGCCGCCGCGCCGAAGGTCTGGTAGCGGTAGACGCCCCAGATCGGTGTCGGCCCGTACGAGTCGCCGCCGTCATCCGTGTACGCGATGCCCCAGTCGCCGCCGGCGAGGATGCGACCGGAGGGCAAGGGCGCGAAGAGGCCGAGGAAGCCGTCGCGGACGCCGGCCTGGTCGACGGGGAGCGCGTCGATGTTGGCGGGCTGCCAGGAGGCGCCGCGGTCGTCGCTGTGGTGGAAGCGTCCGCCAGCGAGGACGCGTCCGGCGTGGGGCGTGCCGGGCGGGACGACGGCGAAGCCGGCGGGTGTCTTGGGCCCGACGGTTTCGAGTGGCAGAGCTACCATCACGACGGTCCACGTTCTGCCGCCATTGGTCGAGCGTGCGAGCGTGACGCCATTGCCACGTGCAGCGACGAGTGTGTCGGCGCCGAGCGGAAGCAGCGTAGCGATCCCGACCAGATACCCCCTCGCTTCCCACATTCCTCCTGGTGGTCCGGCGGGGCCTGGCTCAAACACATACGTAGCAAAGTCATCGCTCGACCCATACAGACGGCCATCCTGATCAAAGCGGAAGCTGTTGATGGCTCGTCCACCATTCCCGACGTGTTCCCACGTGTAGACGCCGGTGCCTAGCGGTGGGAATGTCTGGGTGTGTGCAGCTACGCTGAGAAACAGCGCGGCCAGCCAGGAAATGTGACGCATAACGGGGACCGGAAAACGAGAAGCAAGAGTGCGGCCCGGCCTCTCCCACCGAGAGACCGGGCCACGTGAGACGACGCCTCAGCGGACGATGGTGACGCGGCGGACCTCGGTCCACGCCGCGCCACCACTGCGCGACACCCGGACCTGCACCACGTAGACGCCCGGCGGCACCTGCGCCGCGTCGAAGGCGTGCGCGCCCGCGCCGAGCGGCCCGTCCGGGAACGCGACCGTAGTGAACACACGCATTGCAGGGACCGGATGGTATGGCCGACCGACGCGAAGCGCGCCGCGGGAAGAGTAAGGACATCCGCCCCCCCGTTCGGATTCGAACGAACGGTGAAGGACTCGCTACGCAGGCGTCGTCCGAACCCCGCCGCGCAGGCCGCGTACGCCGCCGACTCCCCCTACGCCGTGCTCGACGTCGTCCCGCTCGGGACCGGCTCCGCCCTCCCGACCAAAACCCGCCACCTCTCCGCGACGGCCGTCCGCCGCGACGGCCGCGTCGTGCTGTTCGACTGCGGCGAGGGCACGCAGCTCCAGATCCAGCGCGCCGGCCTCGGCCGCGGCCGCCTCGACGCCGTCTGCATCACGCACCTCCACGGCGACCACTTCTACGGCCTGCCGGGCCTGCTCACGACGCTCGCCCTGCTCGGCCGCACCGGCCCGCTGACGCTGGCCGGCCCCGAGGAGATCGAGGCCATCCTCGCGGCGCTGCCCGGGACGCGCCCCGAGAACCTGCCCTTCGAGATCCGCCACGTCGGCCTGCGCGCCGGCTTCGGGCACGCGGTCGTGTACGAGGACGCGCACGTCGCGATCGAGGCGCGGCCGCTCGAGCACCGCGGCTTCTGCGCCGGCTACCGCTACCAGGAGAAGGAGCGCCCGGGCCACGTCGACGGCGAGGCGGCGCGGGCGGCGGGGCTCACGCGCCGCGACGAGTTCGACGCCATCAAGCGCGGCGACGCCGCCGTGCTGCCCGACGGGAGGCGCGTCCCGGCCGCGGGCCTCGTCGGGCCGCCGCGGCCGGGCGCGGCCGTGGCCTACGTGCTCGACACGGTGCCGTGCGCCGGCGGCGTCGAGCTTGCGCGAGGCGCGGACCTGCTGATCCACGAGGCGACCTTCGGCGAGGAGCGCCGCGAGCGCGCCCGCGAGGTCGGGCACTCGACGGCGCGGCAGGCCGCCGAGGTCGCCCGTGACGCCGGCGCGCGGCGCCTGCTCATCACCCACTTCTCGGCCCGCTACGACTCGCCCCAGGCGCTCGTCGACGAGGCGCGCGCCGTCTTCCCGAACACCGACGCGGCCGTCGAGCTCCAGGTCGTCTCCGTCGCCCCGCCCGAGCCGTGACTGAGTCGTTTCACCTCTGCCACACACTCAGCGTCATCCCGAACGGAGCGAGCCCCAGGCGAGCGCAGTTGAGGACCGCGAAGCGAAGGCGCAGCCCATCTCGACGCACGTCTAAAGGCACTGCGATCCGGCCCACCGCGTCGAGATCCCTCGACAAGCTCGGGATGACGGTGTAGGAGGATTTGAGAAGAGACCAAGCCGACCCGCCGTTGCACCGCCCGATGCCTGACGCCCAGCCGAAACGCTCCGACCGCCGCCTCGCCGGGCGCCTCGGCGCCATCCTGTGGCCGTACCGCGGCTACGTCGCCGCGGCGCTCGTGCTCACCGTCTCGACGGCGCTGCTGGGGCCGCTGCGGCCGCGCCTCATCCAGATCGCCATCGACGACCACGTCGCCACGGGCGACGTGCCGGGGCTGCTCAAGATCGTCGCCATCCTCGCGGCCGTGCTCGTCGCCGAGGGCCTGTCGTCGTTCGGGCTGACGTACCTCACGCAGTGGATCGGGCAGCACGCGCTCTTCGACCTCCGCGGGCGCATCGTGCGCCACATCGAGCGCCAGCGCCTCGCCTTCTTCGACCGGACGCCCATCGGGACGCTCATCACGCGCGCGACGAGCGACATCGAGGCGCTCGCGGACCTCCTCTCGGCCGGCGCCGTCCAGATCATCGGCGACTCGGCGCGGCTGATCTTCATCGCCGGCTTCATGCTGTCGCTGGACCTCAAGCTCGGCCTCGTCGCGCTGGCGTCGCTGCCGCCGATGCTCGTCGCGACCGAGGTCTTCCGGCGCAAGATGCGCGGCGCCTACCGCGAGACGCGGACCCAGGTCTCGCGCCTCAACGCGTTCCTGCAGGAGCACGTCACCGGCATGTCGGTCGTCCAGATCTTCGGCCGCGAGGCCGAGGAGCAGCGCCGCTTCGAGGGCATCAACCGCGACCACCGCGACGCCCAGATCCAGACGGTCTACTACTTCGCGGCCTTCTTCCCGGTCGTGGACTTCATCGCCGCGTGCGCGCTCGCGGCCGTGCTGTGGTTCGGCGGGACGGAGGCGATGCGCGACGCGCTGACCATCGGCACGCTCGTCGCGTTCGTCCAGTACGTCCGCATGTTCTTCGAGCCCGTCCGCAACCTCTCGGACCAGCTCAACGCCGTCCAGGCCGCCTTCGCCGCCTCCGAGCGCGTCTTCGACCTCCTCGACGACGACCAGTCGCTGCCCGTCGCCGCGGCGCCGCAGCACCTGCCGAACGGCCGCGCCTCGGGGCGCATCGTCTTCGAGAACGTCTGGTTCGCCTACGGCGGAGAGGGGCATGAGGCAGAGGCCATGGGGCATGAGGGGAAAGACAATGGATCTGAGTCCTCCCATGCCTCATCCCCCATCCCCCATGCCTCCCACGAGCCCGACTGGGTCCTCCGCGACGTCTCGTTCGTCGCCGAGCCGGGCAGCACGCTCGCGCTCGTCGGCGCGACGGGCTCGGGCAAGACGACCATCCTGTCGCTGCTCTTGCGCTTCTACGAGCCGCAGCGCGGCCGCATCACGCTCGACGGCGTCGACGTGAGCACGCTGCCTTTGGACGAGCTCCGGACGCAGATCGGGCTCGTCCTCCAGGACGTGTTCCTGTTCTCGGGCTCGGTCGAGGAGAACGTGACGCTGGGCCGGACGGACGTGCCGCACGAGCGCGTCGTGCGCGCGGCGAGCCTCGTCGGCGCGGACCGCTTCATCGACCGGATGCCGGACGGCTACGCGTCCGAGGTCGGCGAGCGCGGCGGCGCGCTCTCGCTCGGCCAGCGCCAGCTGCTCTCCCTCGTGCGGACGCTGCTCTACGACCCGGCCGTGCTCGTCCTCGACGAGGCGACCTCGAGTGTGGACACCGAGACCGAGGAGGCCGTCCAGCACGCCGTGGACCTCCTGATGGACGGGCGGACGGCCGTCGTCGTCGCGCACCGCCTCTCGACGATCCAGCACGCCGAGCAGATCCTCGTGCTCCACAAGGGCGTCGTGCGCGAGCGCGGCTCGCACCAGGCGCTCCTCGCGCAGGACGGCATGTACCGCCGGCTCTACGAGCTCCAGTTCGCCGAGCAGGAGGCCTGAGCCGGGCACCGTTCGGCGCCTCGCGCCGTTCGCCGGGTTCACCTTCCTCCACGACGCCCATGCGCACGCTCTCGCTCGCCCTGCTCCTCGCCGCGCTCGGCGCGGCCGGCCTCACCGGCTGCGCCCGCGGCGTTACCATCGACGACGCCTACGGCCGCCCCGACGCCACGCGCTGGACCTACTTCGGGGTCCCCGCCCAGACGGCCATCGACGCGATCTCGCAGTACTACTCCAGCCTCGGCATCGCGACCGAGTCGGCGCGGAACGAGGCCGGCGGCGTCATCCTGACGCTCGCCAACCGCAGCGGCGGCGTGGACACCGGCCAGATCCTGATCCAGTCGACGGCCGTCGAGGGCTTCCAGTCGCGCGCGCAGGTCTACCCGAGCCGCCGCCCGCTGCCCCGCAACGTCGAGGCGTACGTCACGCGCGAGGAGGACTAGCGCGGCGCCAGTGCCCGCGAGGCGCCTTCCGGACCTGCTCGAGCCGGAGCCGCCGGCCGCGGCGCTCGAAGACGGTGGCCTGACGATGCAGTTCGGCGGTAGTCTCGGCCAGTACTGACGCCGACCTCACCGCCCGACCCCCGATGCTCACGTGCCCCGCCTGCGGCCGGCAATACCCGCCGCCGACCCGCTTCTGCGCCGTCGACGGGACGCCCCTCGTCGCGCCCGCTGCGGCACCCGCCGCCCAGGCCGCGGCGCCAGCGAGCGTCGTCCCGTGGATCGTCATCGGCGTGCTCGGCCTCGCGCTCATCGTGCTCGCGGCGGTCGTCCTGCTGCGCGAGCCGGCGCCCGCGGCGCCCTCCGTCGTAGTGGCGCCGGCCACCCCCGCCGTCGCGGTCCCACCCGTCGGCCCTGTCACTTCGGAGCCGGCTCCTCCGCCCGAGCCGGCGCCCCAGTTCGCGCCCACGGCCGACCTCCGCGTCGTCTCGACGCCCAACGACGGGTTCCTCTCGATCCGCTCTGCTCCGGACGGCGGCGGCTCACGCCTCGACAGGATGCTCGACGGCGAGACCGTCGCCGTGCTGAGCTGCGGCCCGGCGCGCGTCGTCGACGGCGACCCCGGGCACTGGTGCCGCGTGCGCCGGCAGGGCGGGCAGACCGGCTGGGCCTACGACGCCTACCTCTTCCCGGCGGACTGATCCGCAGGGCGCTTCGCGCGGCGGCACCGCTCCGAGCACATCGTCACGTTCTCCCAGCCGCGCGCCCATTTCGTGCGCCGCGCACTCCCCGAAGGGGACGCCGCAGGCCACGGGCGCCCGCAGACGGCGCACGTCTTCTCGGGGAGGTTCGGCTTGCGGTAGCGCGGCGCCTCGCCGGACGGTCTGGGCACGGGAAGGAGTTTGGAGACGAGGCGTTCAGAGACGCCCGATCCCCCCGAAGCTCCCCGCATGACCGTCCACCACATCGCCGCCGTCAAGACCGCCCGGTACGTCGTGCTCGGCCCGGAGGACGGGCCCGTGGACGGTGTCTGGGTCGCGTGCCACGGCTACGGGCAGCTCGCGACGTACTTCGCGCGCCACTTTCGCGCCGTCGAAAAGCCGGGGCGCCTCATCGTCGTGCCTGAGGGACTCAGCCGGTTCTACCTCGACGGCGACAACGGTGGCCGCGCGCCCGGCCGCTACGAGCGCGTCGCGGCGAGCTGGATGACGCGCGACGACCGCGAGGCCGACATCGCTGACCTCACGCGCTACCTCGACGACGTCTTCGTCGCCGTCTGCGCGCGCGCCGATGTCGACCCGAAGGCGGTCCCGCTCACGGCCTTCGGCTTCAGCCAGGGCACGGCGACCGTCAGCCGATGGCTCGCCCTCAGCCCGCTCCTCGCGCAGCGACAGGAGCGCGTGCGCCGGCTCATCCTCTGGGGCGGCGGCCTCCCGCACGACCTCGACCTCGCCGACGAGATGCCGTGGCTCACCCCGGCCGACCTCACGCTCATCGCAGGCGACCGCGACGCGCTTGCGACGCCCGCGCGCATCCTCGAGCAGGAGCGCCGGATGACGGCGGCGGGCCTGCCGCACCGCGTCGTCCACTTCCCCGGCGAGCACCGCCTCAACGACCGCGTCCTCCGCGACCTCGCATAAATGCTGCCTTGATGAGCCTCACGCACACGCTCCGCGCCTCGACGCTCCTGCCCGTTCCCCGGCCCGAGGCGTTCGCCTTCTTCGCCGAGGCCGACAACCTCGGCCGCATCACGCCGCCCGAGCTCGACTTCCGCATCACGCAGGCCCCGCCGGAGGGCATCTACGAGGGCGCGCTCATCGGCTACCGCCTCGGCCTCTTCGGCGTCCCGTTCTCGTGGCTGACGGAGATCACGCGCTGGGAGCCGGACCGCCTGTTCGTCGACGAGCAGCGGCGCGGGCCGTACGCGCTCTGGCACCACACGCACACGTTTTCCGACGAGGACGGTGGGACGCGGATCGACGACACCGTCCGCTGGCGGCTGCCGCTGGCGCCGCTCGGCGAGGTCGCATACCCGCTCGTGAAGTGGCAGCTGGACCGCATCTTCGCCTACCGCGAGCAGGCCGTCCGCCGGATGCTCACGGGCGGATGAGTGCCGCAGTCGGACGCTTCGCGCCGAGCCCGACGGGCGACCTGCACGCTGGCAGCGCGCTCGCGGCGCTGGCGGCGTGGGCGTCGATTCGGTCGCAGAACGGACGGTTTCTGGTCCGCGTCGAGGACATCGACGGGCCGCGCGTCGTGGCGGGCGCGGCCGAGGCGCAGCTCGGGAGCCTGCGGCGCCTCGGGCTGGACTGGGACGGGCCGGTCGTGCGGCAGTCCGAGCGCGGCGCGGCGTACGACGCCGCCCTCGCGCGCCTCGCCGAGACGGGGCGCCTCTTCGCGTGCCGCCGCTCGCGCCGCGACCTCGCCCGACTCGCCTCGGCCCCGCACGGATCGGACGGACCGCCGTATCCCGCTGCATGGCGCACGCCGCCGCTCGCGCCGGACGACCTCGAGACGCTCCGTGGCGCCGCGGTCCGGTTTCGGGTCGATCCGGGCGTCGTCCGGTTCGAGGATCGCGTGCAGGGCACGGTCGAGGAAAACGTCCTGGCCGAGGTCGGGGACGTCGTGCTGCGGCGCCGCGACGGCGTCGTCGCGTACCAGCTCGCCGTCGTCGTGGACGACGCCGCGGCGGGTGTGACCGAGGTCGTCCGCGGCGCCGACCTGCTGGGCTCGACGGCGCGGCAGGTCCAGCTTCTCGAGGCGCTCGGCGCGCCCGTTCCGGCGTACGCGCACGTCCCGCTGCTCGTCGCGCCCACGGGCAAGAAGCTGTCGAAGCGGGACGGCGCGCTCGGCGTAGACGCGCTGCTGGACGCGGGCGTCTCGGCCGAGGCGCTCGTCGGGTGGCTCGCGGGCGTGCTCGGGCAGGGCGCCGCGGCGCGGCCGCCGGCGGCCGTCGCGGCGGCGTGGGACTGGGCGCGCGTCCCGCGCGGCCCGGTCGTGGTGCCGGGCGATCTGGCGGACCGGCTGCGGTGATGGCGGACCGGCATGCGGGCAGATGCCCCGGCGGGGCGTCTCTACGGGGTCGGCGGTGGGATCTTGCGGGACGTCTGGCCCGACCCTGATCCGATGCGCCTCGTCCTGTTTCTCGTCCTTCTCGCGGCCGCGCCGGCTCAGGCGCAGATGCTCGCCTCGGGCACGTGGGCCGGCACGCTCGGCGACGGCCGCGCGGCGCGCCCGGCGACGGCGGCCATCGAGCGCTGCGCGACGGGCTTCAAGATCGACCTCGTCTCGGCCGGCCACTCGGGCCACACCGAGACGGCGACGTACAGCCGCGGGCGCCTCGCGTTCGAGCTGGCGCGCTTCCGGCTGCCCGGTGCGCGCGGGGCACGGCCGCTCGCCTGCACGCTCCAGATGAACGCCATGGGCGACTTCGTAGGGGCCTGCACGAGCGGGCGGACGCGCGTCCCGCTACGGCTCTCGCCGCCGGCCGACGGCTCGCTGAGTTGCGGCTGAGGCCGCACGTCACCACGTCGCGACGATGGGTGGGATGACGCCGGCGGTGCTGCGCGCGTTGGCCCACGCGATGCGCGCCGGGTCGCGGCTGGCGTCCGTGCAGAGGTACTGCGGGTCCGGCGCGATGCCGCAGCGGAGCAGGTCGAGGCGGTCGGCGTCGTAGCACGTCCGGACAGTCGCGTCCGGGTGTGTGCGGTCGTGGGTATGGCCGTGGATGGCGGCGGCGAGCAGGTCCAGCCCGGCGGCGTCGAGGGCGAACCTGCCGGCGGCGTGGAGGTCTCGGGCGAAGACGGCGGCGCGCGGGCCGTGCTCCGGGTCGCGGCGGTCGTTGTGGCGGCAGGCGTCGTGGAGGACGGCGAAGAGCGCCACGACGTCCGGCCGGGCGCCCGTCGCGGGCGCGAGCGCGAGGCCGTTGTCGAGGACGCGTCCCCAGTGCGCGGCGCCGTGGATTCCGTCCCACGCGAGACGGTACTGGGCGCGGACGGCCGCCATCAGGCTGGGCGTGATGAGGTCGAGCATGGGGGCGGGAGTCGAGAGCCGTTCACCCGCCGCGCGCCGCGCCGTTCCCAGGATGAGAACGTCCCGACGCGATCCGCCGGCCCGCGTCAGCGGCGGACCTGCCGCTGGAGGTACGTCCACGGGATCGAGACGTCGACGTACAAGTCGCGCGGAGTGTCCTCGCCCGCTTCCGGGTCGCGGGCGGTGAGGTGGTCGCACCGCGCGCCGTTGCAGCCCTCCATCGTCTGCCCGCCACTCCGGAGGCCGAGGTAGCGCAGCATCCCGTACTCCTCGTCCACGCTGATGACACCACGTCCGTTTGCTCTCTTTCAGACTGTCATCGCGAGGAGCGAAGCGGTGTGGCGATCTCGCCACACAGCGCGCTGACCGACGAGATTGCTTCGCTGCGCTCGCAATGACACGGGAGATGAAGCAGCCGGATTGGGTATGACCCGTCACGGCGACTCGGGCTCCGTCCCCTCGCCCGAGTCGTCGATCGAGGCGATGAGCCCGCCGCCCACCTCGTCGGCCGCACCGAGGCGCGCCGTGTCCCCGGCTACCGCGTCTCCCAGTGCACGTTGACGCCGCCCGTCGCGTCCGTCGGCGTGACGCCGACGTGCCACGTGCCGGCGCGGGGCTCGGACGTCTGCCAGACGACGGTCGTGTCCGCCGTGTCCGTCGTGCCGGTCCACACGACGCGGCCGTCAGCGTCGCTCATCTCCCACGACGCCTGCCCGATGCTCAGCGCGGCCGTCAGCGCGACGGAGAGCGCGCGCGCCCCCGGCGCGACCTCGAGCGTGTCCACGCGCGGCTCCTCGCGGTTGACGAGCGTGTACGTCCGGTCGGCCGTGTGGCGGACCGGCAGGCGGGTGTCGATGGCGCCGGGCGCGTCGGTCTGGCGCGCCTCGGCAGCGTCCGGGCGCGAGCAGCCGGCGAGCAGGAGGAGGACGAGCGTCGAGCGGAGCGGCATCGAGACGGCGGCGATGGGCTCCGAAACGTACGACGCGGCCCGGGCACAGAGGCCCGAGCCGCGTCGCGAGGAAACGGCCGGAGGCCGTTACGCCTCGGCGGTCTGCGCCTGGAGGAAGTCGCGGAGGACGTAGTTCAGGATGCCGCCGTGGCGGTAGTACTCGACCTCGACCGGCGTGTTGATCGCCACGATCACCGGCACCTCGACGGTGCTCCCGTCCGCCTTCATCGCCATCAGCGTGAGCGCCTGGCGCGGCTTCAGGTCGTCCGCGACGGGCACGTCGAACGTCTCGGTCCCGTCGAGGCCGAACGTCTCGAGCGACTCGCCGTCGCGGAACGTGAGCGGCAGCACGCCCATGCCGACGAGGTTGGCGCGGTGGATGCGCTCGAACGAGGTCACGAGGACGGCGGTGACGCCGAGCAGGAGCGTGCCCTTCGCGGCCCAGTCGCGGGACGAGCCCATGCCGTAGTCGCTGCCGGCGATGACGAGGAGCGGCGTGCCGTCGGCCTTGTACTGCTCCGCGACGTCGTAGAGGTAGCCCGGCTCGCCGGTCGGCAGGTAGACGCTGTGGCCGCCCTCGGTGCCGGGCGCGAGCTTGTTCTTGAGGCGGATGTTGGCGAAGGTGCCGCGCGTCATCACGCGGTCGTTGCCGCGGCGCGAGCCGAACGAGTTGAAGTCCTTGGGGGCGACGCCAGCGTTCTGGAGGAACTGGCCCGCGGGCTCCGACGCCGGGATGGCGCCGGCCGGCGAGATGTGGTCCGTCGTGACCGAGTCGCCGAGGAGGGCGAGCACGCGGGCGCCGGCGATCGGCTGGATCGGCTGCGGCTCCACGGCGAGGTCCTGGAAGAAGGGCGGCTCCTGGATGTACGTCGAGGCGTCCTGCCAGTCGTAGACGGCGCCCTCGGCGGTCTCGATGGCGTTCCAGCGCGGGTTCGAGTCCTCGATGCCGTCGTAGAGCGCCTTGAACTGCTCGGGGCGGACGGCCTGGCGGATGGCGTCCTGGATCTCGTGCTGGCTCGGCCAGAGGTCCTTCAGGAAAACGTCGTTGCCGTCGCGGTCCTGCCCGATCGGGTCCGTGTCGAGGTCGATGTCGACCGTGCCGGCGAGGGCGTAGGCGACGACGAGCGGCGGGCTCGCGAGGAAGTTGGCCTTGACGAGCGAGTGGATGCGGCCCTCGAAGTTGCGGTTGCCCGAGAGGACGCCCGCGGCGATGAGCTTGCCCTCGGTGATCGCCGTGGCGACGGCCTCGGGGAGCGGCCCCGAGTTGCCGATGCACGTCGTGCAGCCGTAGCCGACGAGGTTGAAGCCGAGCGCGTTGAGCGGCTCGACGAGGCCCGCCGCCTCGAAGTACGCCATCACGACGCGCGAGCCCGGCGCGAGGCTGGTCTTGACGTACGGGTGGACGTGCATGCCCTTCTCGACGGCCTTCTGGGCGAGCAGGCCCGCCGCGAGCATCACGCTCGGGTTGGACGTGTTGGTGCAGCTCGTGATGGCCGCGATGGCGACGAAGCCGTTCTTGAGGGTCAGCTCCGTCCCGTCCGGCGCGACGTACGGCGCCGCGGCGTCGGGCGAGTCGAGGCCGAAGCCCTGCGGGCCGGCGGGCGCGGTGAGGCTGTCGCGGAAGGACTGCTGGACGTCCGGCAGCTCGATGCGGTCCTGCGGGCGCTTCGGCCCGGCCATGGACGGCACGACGTCGCCGAGGTCGAGGTCGAGCGTCGCGGCGAAGGTCGGGTCCGGCGTGTCGATGGTGCGGAAGAGGCCCTGCGCCTTGGTGTACGTCTCGACGAGGTCGACCGTCGCGGGGTCGCGGTTGGTGCGGCGCAGGAAGTCCAGCGTCTCGTCGTCGACGGGGAAGAAGCCGCACGTCGCGCCGTACTCCGGGGCCATGTTGGCGATCGTCGCGCGGTCCGGGAGGGACATCGACGAGAGGCCCGGCCCGTAGAACTCGACGAACGCGCCGACGACGCCGTGCTGGCGGAGCATCTGCGTGACCGTCAGCGTGAGGTCCGTCGCGGTGACGCCCTCGCGGAGCTTGCCCGAGAGCTTGAAGCCGACGACGCGCGGGAGCAGCATGTAGGCCGGCTGCCCGAGCATGGCCGCCTCGGCCTCGATGCCGCCGACGCCCCAGCCGAGCACGCCGAGGCCGTTGATCATCGTCGTGTGCGAGTCCGTGCCGACGAGCGTGTCGGGGTACGCGACGACCGTGCCGTCGTCCTCCGTCCGCGTCCAGACGCCCTTGGCAATGTACTCGAGGTTCACCTGGTGGCAGATGCCGCGCTCGGGCGGGACAACCGAGAAGTTGCGGAACGCCTTGGAGCCCCACCGCAGGAACTCGTAGCGCTCGGCGTTGCGCTCGAACTCGACGTCGGCGTTGATCTGGAACGCCTCGGGCAGCGCGAACGCGTCCACCTGGACGGAGTGGTCGATGACGAGGTCGACGGGCACGCGCGGGTTGATCGCCTCGGGGTCGCCACCGACGCGGGCCATCGCGGAGCGGAGCGCGGCGAGGTCCACGACGGCCGGGACGCCGGTAAAGTCCTGCAGGAGGACGCGCGCGGGCGTGAACGGGATCTCGACCTCGGCCGGGCTGGCGGGGTCGTAGGCGGCGATGGTCCGCACGTCGTCCGCCGTCACCGGCCCGTCGCCGGCCTCGCGGAGGACGTTCTCCATCAGGACCTTGATCGAGAACGGGAGGCGGGCGAGGTCCGTCCCGGTCTGCTCGGCGAGGCGGTCGAGGCGGTAGTAGGCGACCGCGCCGGCGGCGGTCTGGAGCGTGTCGCGGACGCCGAACGGATCTGCGGGCATGTCGGAAGAGGCTGGAGAGAGTCGAAGACGCGTCCCGTCATATACGCCCCGCGCGCAGCGCGGTGCCACCGGCGCGCGTGGAGATCGCGTAACGGCCGCGGCGGCCCGGCGAGAGGGAGCGTTGCGACTGCGCGCCGTCGGGTTGAAAATCGGGGTCTTGCGCGATGGCGTGTTGCCGCCAGGACTTCTATGTTCAGTGCCCACCCCCTCTTGCCGAGACTCCGATGCGACTGCTCGTGCTCCTGGCCCTCGTCTCCGCGCCCGTGCTCGCGCAGCCGGCGCTCCTCGCCGACGGCACCGCCGTGACGGGCGAGCTCACCGCCGCGAGCGACACGCTCCCTGACGGCGAGTTGGTGCGTTTGCCGTGGGCCGTCCTCGCCCGGAGCCACGCCGCGACCGTCGACGCGCTCGTGGCCGAGACCGGCTCCGCGCGCGACCTTGCAGCCCTCCTCACCACGCCAGCTAGCGCTCCGGCCGAGCCGTCGCTGCTCGTCGTCGGTGGCGTCGCCTTCGGCGACGGCGACGCGGCGCACTACGGCGCGCTCCCCGGCACCGCCAGCGAGGCGACGGCCGTCGCCGTGCTCGCGCGAGACGCCGGGCTGAGCACGCAGAGCCTCACCGGCGCCGCGGCCACGCCGGCCGCTGTTACGGAGGCCGCACGTGGGGCGACGTACGCGCACCTGGCGACCCACGGCTTCTTCTACGGCGAGAGCCGCGCCGTCTACGCCTCGCGTGCTGGCGGCGACCGACCCGGCAGCGGCGCGGTGAACCTGGCCGGGCGCAACCCGCTCGTCGAGAGCGGCCTCGCCTTCGCTGGCGCTAACGACGGTCCGGCCGGGCAGCTCACGGCCGAGGAGCTCGTCGGCCTCGACCTGTCGCAGACGCGGCTCGTCGTGCTCTCGGCGTGCGAGACCGGGCGCGGCGCCGAGGTGACGGGCCAGGGCGTGCTCGGACTGCGCTCGACACTGGCGGCGGCGGGCGCGCGGAGCGTGCTGATGAGCCTGTGGGAGGTCCCGGACGCGTCGACGGCGCTGCTGATGGGCGCGTTCTACCGGGCGCTGTGGACGGACGGCGCGAGCCCGGCGGCGGCGCTTCGGTCGGCGCAGGCTGTCGTGCGGTCGACTCCGCGGTACGCGGCGCCGGTGCACTGGGCCGCGTGGACGCTCGCCGGGGACCTGTAGGCCCCGCCACGTCCCGGCGTTGCACGTCACGGCGCCAGGGAGCCGGCTCAACATGCTCGGCAACCCGTTCGGGACGAGCCTGTCCATCGCGGGCGTCGGGCCGTGGCCGGGCGCGTCGAACCTCGCAAGCACGGTCGCGCAGGTCTGGGACGCGAGCACGGCGTCGTACGACGTCAGAACCCGTTCTCCCGACGGTCGCGGCGTGGCGGGGCTTCTGGGTCGAGGGCCAGACGGCCGGCACGCTCACCATCCCGGCCAGCGCCCGCACGACCGGCGGCATCCTCCAGCGCGACGCGCCGGTCCCGATGGTCGCCTTGGACCTCGCGCAGGCCGACGGCCCGCTGCATGACCACGACGGCGTGCTGACGTTCTCCGAGGGCGCGACCGACGGCACCGGCGTCTTCGACGCGATCAAGCTCACGCCCGCCGCCGGCGCGTACATCCTCGCCGCGCTCGGTGACGCGAGCGCGCTCCAGGCCGTCGAGAGCCGGCCCGCCCCGACGACCGGGGCCGTCTCGGTCCCGCTGCACGTGGCCTTGGTCGGCGCGGGCGAGCGCCTCGTGCTCTCGTGGCCCGTCGTCGAGGCCCTCCCCGAGACGTGGGCCGCGGCGCTGACGGACATGCAGACCGGCACGACGGTCGACCTGCGGACGGCGACCGAGTACGCCTTCACCGTTACGGCCGCGCCGGCCGGCGAGAGCGGCACAGCCGCCGTGTTCGCGCTCGACGCGCCAGCCCCGAACCCGGCGCGCGGTCAGGCGGCGCTCGCGTACTCGCTCGCCGAGGCGGGCGCAGCGGGCCCGAGCGTGGTGGACCTGCTCGGCCGCGAGGTGGCGGTGCTGGCCGAGGGCGAGCAGGCGGCCGGCCGCCACACCACGGCGCTGGAGGTCTCGGGCCTGGCGCCGGGGGTGTACGTCGTGCGCCTCTCGGTGGGCGCGCAGACGGCGACGCGGCGCGTGGTGGTCGTGCGACAGCGCGGTTCACGCATTCCTGACCGGCCGGCGGCTTGGCCCGCCGCGCAGGCGCGGCGTATGTTGCACGCCCGTCCCGAGGCGGGCCCGGGGCCATAGCTCAGTTGGTAGAGCGCTGCAATCGCACTGCAGAGGTCAGGAGTTCGAATCTCCTTGGCTCCACGCCGAAAGCGGCCCAGATGAAGCGGAAACGCCGAGTCTGGGCCGAGTTCGTTTGGGCCCGGCATCCGAGTGGGACCAGCCCGCACACCGGGTCGCAGTTCATAGCGATCCGACATGACCGCGCCGCTCGTCGAGCGGGAGAGGACGCCTCCGGCCGGCGTCGAGAACGGCGGCGACGGTGGCAGGGCCGGCGCCTCGGTGGCCCGATTGCCGGAGCCTGTCGTACACCGGGCCGGCGGTCGGGTCAGCGGACTCGGCGGCGAGCGCATCGCGCGCGTCCCAGATGGCCCGGTAGTGGCGGGACTGATGGCGCGTGAGCCCGGCGCTCGCCCCGAGCCGGAAGACGACCTCGCCCTTTACGAAGGGGCGGGCATAGGCCCACAGCGGCACTCCGCGCGCGCCGTCGAAGCGGCTGATCGGGGTGCGCATGGCGAGGAGCCCGTCCTGAACCATGTCGTCGAGGTCCAGCCGGCGAACTCGGAGCCTCCAGCAGACGCCCCGGACGTGCGGCGTGTGGGCGAGGAGCACCTCGCCTTCCGCCGCGGTGTCGCCGGCCTGAGCACGAGCGACGAGCTCGGCGATGGCCTCCCGGCTCCCGTCGCCGTCAGACCGCCACGCCCGGGCGCGGCGGCCGAGCGCCGCGATCTGCTGGTGGTCGGCGGGCGTCACGACCGGAGTGCCACAGTGCGGGTGGAGCGAGCCAGCCGCACGGGGACACCTCGACAGACTCCTCTCGCCGGCTGAGGCAGGCCCGGGAAACCTGCAAGGCGTGGCGGTGGCAATGCGGAGTGCTCCTTGAGCGGCACGAACGAGCAGGGGGACATGAGCAGCATGGCGGTCTGGCACTCGCGGTCGGCACACCCCCAACGGCAACGCGCCGCCCCGTCAGAGAAGACGGGGCGGCGTGTCTACCCGGGCGGTCATGGCGGTGACCGGTCCGGGATGTGGGAGCCCGAGGGCTCAGGTGCCGGCGGAGTAGTCCGTGGCGTACGCGACCTGCTCGTCCGAGAGGGCGTCGATGGTGAGGCCCATCGTCTCGAGCTTCATCCGCGCGATCTGCTGGTCGAGCTCCTCGGGGAGCTCCATGACGCCCTTCGGCATCTGCTCGCCGGCCTCGTGGCGCTGGATGAGGTTGAGGTGCGCCTGGAACTGGTTGGCGAAGCTCATGTCCATCACCTCCGAGGGGTGCCCTTCGGCCGCGGCGAGGTTCACGAGGCGGCCGTCGGCGAGGACGTAGATCTTGCGGCCGTTGTCGAGCGTGTACTCGACGTTGTCGTCGCGGACGGTCCGCTTCGAGACGGCGATCTCGTTGAGCGCCACGAGGTCGATCTCGACGTCGTAGTGGCCCGTGTTGGAGACGATGGCGCCCTCCTTCATCGAGACGAAGTGCTCGCCGCGGATGATGTCCTTCATGCCCGTGGCCGTCACGAAGATGTCGCCGACCTGAGCGGCCTCGTCCATCGTCATCACGCGCATGCCGTCGAGCGTCGCCTTGAGGGCGGCCGTCGCCTTGATCTCGGTGACGATGACGTTGGCGCCCATGCCCTTCGCGCGCATCGCGACGCCGCGGCCGCAGTGGCCGTAGCCCGCGACGACGAAGTTCTTGCCCGCGAGCAGCACGCTCGAGGCGCGCAGGATGCCGTCGAGCGTGGACTGGCCGGTGCCGTAGACGTTGTCGAAGTCCCACTTCGTCTCGACGTCGTTGACGGCGTAGACGGGGTACAGCAGCTTGCCGTCGGCGCCCATCGCGCGCAGGCGGTGGACGCCCGTCGTCGTCTCCTCGGAGCCGCCGATGATGTCCGCGGCCTTCTCCGGGAAGGCGGAGTGGACGCGGAAGATGAGGTCCGCGCCGTCGTCGAGCGTCGTCGAGGGCGTCTTGTCGATGGTGCGGTCGATGCACCAGTAGAAGCCCTCGGTGTCCTGCCCGTACCACGCGTAGATCTCGACGCCGTTGCCGTCGGACTCGGGGCCGACGGCGAGCGCGGCCGCGACCTCGTCGCTGGTCGAGAGCGGGTTGCAGCCGGACCACGCGACCTCGGCGCCGCACGCGGCGAGCGTCTCGATGAGCACGGCCGTCTCCTTGGTCACGTGCAGGCAGCCCGTGATCTTGTAGCCGGCGAAGGGCTGCGTCTTGGCGTACTCCTCGCGGAGCTTCATCAGGACCGGCATGCGGCTCTCGGCCCACTCGATCTTGAGGCGGCCCGCATCGGCGAGCGAGAGGTCGGCGACCTTGTAACGGCCTTCTTTGTGGTCCATCGGGAAGTCGGGGGTTGGGGAAGTCTGTCTCTAAAAGTAGGGCGCGGACGCGCCGCGGCGCGTCCGTTCCCGCTAGAACCGTGCGAAGTCGCGTCTCAGGTTCCGCCGGTTCGGGCGACCGGCATCACAGCTCGATCCGAGCCGGGAAGCCGGGCGCGAGCGCCGAGCGGTCCCGCTCGCCGTCTGGCCCGAAGAACCGCATCGCGCCGTCGACCTCGCAGATCCAGACCTCGTGGGCACCGGCGGCGAGGAAGAGGCGCACCTTCTCCTCCATCTCGCCCCATACGTTGGACGGCGAGCGGACCTCGACGCAAATCTCAGGCGCTGCTCTGAACGCCTCGGCGTCTTCATCAACCGTTTTGAGAAAGGCCTCCGACATCCACACAACGTCAGGCACACGCGTTCCCTTGGGCGTGATGATGGCGATTTCGACCGCCACGACACCTCCGAGGGCATCTTCGATCAGACGGCCGATGCGGTACTGGCGTCGGCCGTGGCGTGGCGCGGTTGGGCTCATCAGGATGCGACCGTGTTGGTCCAGCTCGATCTTGAACGGCAGGTCCCGCAGGAGCGGGTCCGCGCAGACGTCGGCCCACGTGACGGGGCCGTCGTAGGCGGGCCGGGCCGGCCGTGGCGGGTCGAGCGTCTGGGCGTCCATCGGCCTAGGTGTCGATCGTGGCGTACTTCGCGTTGCGCTCGATGAACTTGCGCCGCGGCTCGACGGCGTCGCCCATGAGCGTCGAGAACGTGCGGTCCGCGGCCGCGGCGTCGTCGATGGTCACCTGCTGGAGCATCCGGTTCTCCGGGTTCATCGTCGTGGACCACAGCTGCTCCGGGTTCATCTCGCCGAGGCCCTTGTAGCGCTGCACGCCGACGCCGCGGTTGGAGCCGTTGCCGACCTCGAGGATCGCCGCCTGCAGCTGCTCGTCGTTCCACGCGTAGATCTCGTGCGGGCCCTTCTTGGCGCGGTAGAGCGGCGGGAGCGCGATGTAGATGTAGCCCGACTCGAGCAGCGGCCGCAGGTGGCGGTAGATGAACGTCAGCAGCAGCGTCCGGATGTGCGCGCCGTCGACGTCGGCGTCCGTCATCAGGACCACCTTGTGGTAGCGCAGGCGGGAGGCGTCGAAGTCGTCCGGGTTGCCGGACAGGCCGACGCCGAGCGCGGTCACCATGTTCTTGATCTCCTCGTTGTCGAGGATCTTGTCCAGCCGCGCCTTCTCGACGTTGAGGATCTTGCCTCTCAGGGGCAGGATCGCCTGGAAGTGGCGGTCGCGGGCCTGCTTCGCCGAGCCGCCGGCCGAGTCGCCCTCGACGAGGTAGAGCTCGGACTCGGACGCGTCCTTGCTCGCGCAGTCGGCGAGCTTGCCCGGCAGGCCGCCGCCGCCGAACGCGGACTTGCGCTGCACGAGCTCGCGCGCGCGCCGCGCGGCCGTCCGCGCCTGAGCCGAGAGGATCACCTTGTTGACGACCGTCCTGGCCTCCTTCGGGTGATCATCGAGCCACTCCTGGAGGCGCTGGGCGACGAGGCTCTCGACGGCCCCGGCGACGTCGCCGTTGCCGAGCTTGGTCTTGGTCTGGCCCTCGAACTGCGGCTCCTGCACCTTCACCGAGAGCACGGCCGTGAGGCCCTCGCGGAAGTCCTCGCCCGAGAGCTCGACCTTCGCGTTCTTGAGCAGGCCGGAGGCGTCGGCGTAGGCCTTGAGCGTGCGGGTCAGCGCGCGGCGGAAGCCCGAGACGTGGGTCCCGCCCTCGTGCGTGTTGATGTTGTTGACGAACGAGAGGACGTTCTCCTGGTAGCCCGTGTTGTAGCGCATCGCCAGCGCGACGGGCACCTCGCCGGACTCGTCCTCGAGCGAGATCTCGCCGTCGAACAGCGACTCTCTCGCCTCGTCGAGGTAGGCCACGAACTCGGCGAGCCCGCCCTCCGAGTGGTACGTCTCGACGCGGAGGGCGTCGTCCTCCTCGCGCTCGTCCGACAGCGTGATCGTGACGCCGCTGTTGAGGTACGCCAGCTCGCGCATGCGCCCCGCCAGCGTGTCGAAGCGGTACACCGTCTCGGTGAAGATGGACGCGTCCGGGTGGAAGCGGACCGTCGTGCCGGTGTGCTCGGCGGGCGTCATGTCGCGGACGCGCACGAGCGGCTCGATGGTGTGGCCGCAGGCGAAGGCCATCTGGTAGACGCCGCCGTTGCGGCGGACCTCGACCGCGAGGCGCGTCGAGAGCGCGTTGACGCACGACACGCCGACGCCGTGGAGCCCGCCCGAGACCTTGTACGTGTCCTTGTCGAACTTGCCGCCGGCGTGGAGGACCGTCATCACGACCTCGACGGCGGGCTTCTGCTCCTTCTCCATCATCCCGATGGGGATGCCGCGGCCGTCGTCGCTCACGGAGATCGAGTTGTCGGCGTGGATCGTGACGGCGATGGTGGAGCAGTGCCCCGCGAGCGCCTCGTCGATGGAGTTGTCCACGACCTCGTAGACGAGGTGGTGCAGCCCGCGCACCCCGACGTCGCCGATGTACATCGCGGGGCGCTTGCGGACGGCCTCGAGGCCTTCGAGGACCTGGATGTTCGAGGCGCCGTAGTCGCCGCGGCCATTCGGCGCCGCGGGGGCGCCATCGCCGAGCGTGTCGGGCAGGCTCGCGGTGCCGAGCGGGGCGAGGGCGGCGGTCGGGTCGGTGGGCTGGGTCTGGTCGGGCATCAGGTCGGGGTCGGGGGGCAGTCGAACCGTGGAAGATACGGCCGAAAAGGGCATTTTGTGACCCGGATAGAACGCGCGAGGCGCCCGTTTCGGTGCCCTCAGCGTACCTCCAGCACTCTGCACGATGCGCGGCGCGCTCGGCGAGCGCGCCCTACCTGCTCGACGTTCGTTGAAGGCGCAGCGCCAGGGTAGGGACGGCTCGCCGAGCCGTCCGCGACCGAGCAAAAGGTCAGTCCGCGGCGCGGTCCAACCAGCCCGCGAGACGCTCCGCGAGGGCGGCGGCGTCCGGCGCGTCCGCCACGGCGAGCGCCGCGGCGTCGGCGGCGAGGCGGCGGGCGTCCTCGGCGAGATCGGCCGAGACGGCCGGGTAGAGGCTCAGCAGCGACTGGTGCGCGCGGCGCGCCGCCCGCGCCACGTCGTCCAGCACCAGGCGGTCCTCGAAGGCCTGCACGAGGGCGGCGGTCGCGTCGGTCGGCGTCGCCATCGCGCCGCGGACACGCAGGCGGACGAGCGCGACGGCGAGGTCCTGCCGAGCGCCGTTCAGGCCAGCGCGCGCCGGAGCGGCGTCCTGCTGCTCCGAGGCGTCGCGGCCGGCGCGGCGGTCCGCGACCTGCCGCGCGGCGTGCGCGGCCGTCCGCGCCGCGGCGACGAGCGCGATCGCGTGGAAGGGGCGGGAGGCCTCGGCCATCAGACCTCCAGGAACTTGAGGAAGGCGGCGGCGCGCTCCTCGAGGTCGTCCTGCTGCTCGTCGAAGACGGCCACGACGCGGTAGTCGTAGTGCTCCATGATGTGCCGCACGCGCGCCGTGTCGGTGACGTTGAGCTTCAGCGTCACGCGGACGCGCCCGGCGCCGGGGTCGTCTTCCGTCGAGACGGACAGGATGCGGACGCCGTTCTGCTCGATGAGCTGCGCGACCTGCCCGAGCGAGAAGTCGCGGCGGTCCACGTCGAGCACGATGATGGCGCCGGGCTCCTCGGTGGCCAGCATGTGCGCGAGCTGCGCGAAGACGTCCTGCCGGACGGCCAGGCCGACGTAGCGGCCGTCGGCGTCGGCGACGGGCAGCGTGCTGAGGTCGTGGGTCCGCATGAGGTGCGCCGCGTCGAAGACGTGCGTCTCGGGCAGCGCCGCGACGGGCGGGCCGGCGACGAGCGCGCCGACGGGCGTCTCGGGGTCGGGATGGAGCCGCAGGGCGGTGTCGCTGACGATGGCGTCCAGCGTGCCGTCCGGCGCGACGACGGGCAGGTGGCTGACGTGCTCGTCGGCGAGCTGCTCGAGGGCTTCGGCGACGGTGTCGCGGACGTCGAGCGGCTCGATCGGGGTCAGGAGCGTGGCAATCGTCATGGCGCTGGGGGGACGACGAAGAGGGCGCAAGGTAGCGGCGTCGTCCAGTCCGAGACGTGCAAACGGCGTTCCATGGTGCGCCGCCCGCGTGCGAGTTTCGACCGTTCGGCCGCTCGGGCGGCCGTTCGGGAAAGGGAGGGCCGGAGGCATCGCGTCAGCCCGCGGCGTCCGCCTCGGCCGTCGGCGCGGCGCCGTCGCCGGACGGCTCGCCGACCCAGCGCAGCGCGCCGAAGCGGCCGAGCATCCGGTCGAGGTCCGGCGCGTTCTTGGTCGAGGCGCGGTAGCGGAAGCGGAAGACGGGCACCGGCGGCGCCGACGCGTCGAAGGCGTCCGTCGCCATGCCGGTTTCCTCGTTCAGGACCTCGGCGACCGAGTGGAGGTAGGCGCGGGACTTCGCCTCGGCCATCGGCAGCAGGGCGGAGTGGTCCGAGTAGTCCGCCTCGACGAGGTCGAGGGTCTCAGCGCGGAGCCGGTCCAGCCCGATGCCGCGCTGCGCCGAGACGAAGACGGCCGTCTGCCCGTCCGCCTCGGCCTGCGCCTCGAGCGCGTCCAAAAGGCCTTTGTCGTCGAGCGCGTCGACCTTGTTGTAGACCATCAACGTCGGCTTGTCGCTCGCGCCCAGCTCGGCGAGCGTCTCGCGGACGACGGCGACGTGGTCCTCGAAGGCGCGGTGCGTCACGTCGACGACGTGCAGCAGCACGTCCGCCTCGCGGACCTCGTCCAGCGTGGACTTGAAGCTCTCGACGAGCGCGTGCGGCAGCTTCCGGATGAAGCCGACGGTGTCGGCGAGCAGGACCGGCTTGTTGGGCGCGAGCGCGATCTGGCGCGTCGTCGCGTCGAGCGTCGCGAAGAGGCGGTCCTCGGCGAGGACGCCGGCGTCGGCGAGCGCGTTCATGAGCGTGGACTTGCCGGCGTTGGTGTAGCCGACGAGCGCGACGCGCGTCTGGTCCGTGCGGGACTTGCGCTGCGTCATCCGCTGCTGGTCCACCTTCTGGAGGTGCTCCTTGAGGACCGAGATCCGCTTGCCGATCATGCGGCGGTCGGTCTCGATCTGCGTCTCGCCGGGCCCGCGCATGCCGATGCCGCCCTTCTGGCGCTCGAGGTGCGTCCACGCGCGGGTGAGGCGGCTGCG
>JBBSQZ010000006.1:0-26763 GCA_038243565.1 Rhodothermales bacterium
CCACAGCAGCCCGACTGCGAGGGGCGAGAGCGCGATGAGCGTCCAGCGGGCGTTCCGGAAGGACAGGGCGACGAGGACGATGACGAGCAGCAGCGTGAGGCTGATCATCAACCAGCTCTCGTCCTGCATCAGCGAGAGCATGTCCGCCGCGATGAGCTGCGTCGACGCGGCGTAGAACTGCTCGCCGCTCGGCGTGGTCACGCGGCCGATGATCTCGGAGAAGCGCATCGAGCGCAGCCCGTTGGCCATGTTGCCCCGCGGGAACACGATGACGAAGTTGCCGACGGTGCCCTCGCGCGTCATGAACGGCCGCGTGATGAAGGCCGGGACCGAGTCCAGCGGGATCGGGACGGTCGCAGAGGCTGCCTGCCGGAGCCGCGCGACCTGCCCCGTCGTGTCGGCCGAGAGGAACGGGTCGGTGAGGACGGTCCGGATCTCGGCGAGCCGGGCGAGTTTGCGCTCTACCGTCGCGGAGTCGGTCGGGAAGCGCTCCTGCAGGCTCTCGACGGTCAGGATGAGCGAATCGCGCGAGGCGAGCTCCTTCAGCGCGTCCGAGACGGGACGCACGTCCGACGCCTCGTCCAGCAGGATGTACGCCGGGTTGTGGCGCTCGCTCTGGCCGAAGACGGGCTCGAAGGCCTCGGAGCGGCGGAAGTACTCGTCGTACTCGGGCTCGAGCTTCGAGAAGTTGTACTCGAACGAGACGCGCGGCACGAGGTAGATGCTGATGACGGTCAGGGCGAGCGAGATGCCGACGATCGTCCGGGAGAACGGGAAGCGCCGCTCGGGCTCGAACTCGCTCGCAGCGCCCTGCGTGCGGAGGTTGAGCAGGCGCGTCCGCTCGGCAACCACGATGAGCGACGGCAGCATCGTCAGCATCGAGACGAGCGCGAACACGATGCCGAGGCCGCCGATGAAGCCGAACTCGCTGAAGCCGCGGAACTGCGCGATCTGGAGCACGAACAGCGACGCTGCCGTCGTGCCGGCCGAGACGGCGATGCTGACGCCCGTGCTCGTGTACGTCTCCTCGATGGCGTCCGCGACCGACTTTCCGCGCCCACGTTCCTCGGCGTAGCGCGCGAAAAAGTGGATGCCGTAGTCGATGCCGAGGCCAAATAGGACGAGGCCGAGCGTCGACGTGAGCAGGTTGAGCTTGCCGAACACGAGCGCCGCGATGCCGCCGGTCCACGTGAGGCTCATCATCAGCGGCACCGTCAGCAGGAGCGCGGTGACAGGCGTCCTGAGGATTTCGCTCAGGACGACGCGGAGCACGAAACGCCCGCCCGTCTTGGCCTGGACGGACTTGTAGAGGAAGTACAGGACGACCGACAGGATGACCGCGAGCACGCCGCTGCCGAACGACTTCTGCACGTCGTTGGTGATCGAGCGGACCTCGATCGTCTGGCGCAGCAGGCGCCCGGCCGGCGTGATCGTGATGTCCGGGGCAAAGGTCGTCGGCCGCATCCCGGCGACGAGCGAGTCGACGTCCGCGTAGAGCGTCTCGACGTAGCCGATGTTGGTCTGCGAGCCGAGCGGGTAGAACCGGACGACGAGCGTGGTCGAGTCCGGGCTGAGCAGGTACTCGCCGAGGGCGAGCTGCGCGAGGTCCTGTTTGAGCCGGTCGCCCTCTGCGTTCCGGGCCGCCTCAGCGCTGTCGGAGTCTGCCTGGAAGAGGTTGACGCGGAGCGGGTTTGACTGGTCCCGCGCCTGCTGCGCCTGTCCCCTGAGAAACGCCTCGAGGCGGTCGAGTTCGTCGAAGGTCGCGAAGTACAGCGCGTTCTCGGTGATGAACCGGATGTCCCTCTTGAAGTCGACGCGGGTGAAGTAGGCGCCACCGGCGGGCGCCTGCATCGCCATCATCTTCGGGACGAAGGCCTCGGCGAAGCGCCGGTTCGCGTCGAACGAGCTGCTGTGGATGGCGACGTCGACGGTCGTCTCGGCGCCGACGGTGTCCTGCAGCTTCTGGAGTGCCTGGACGCTCTTGAACGACGGCGGCAGCAGTGTCGCGATGTCGGTGTCGATCTTGAGCGTGAGCGCCTGCCTGAGCCCGATCGCACTCAGCACCAGCCCGACCGCGAGGACGAGCAGTGGAAACCGAACGATGAACTGGGGGATGAAACGAATGCGCTCCGAGAGCACCGCGGCGGGAGGCTGATGAACGTGTCGGCGGGCCGATGGTAGCGATGCTGGCCCTCTGAACGGCGTTTCACGTGAAACAATGCGTGCTCCCTGGCCCGTTCGGAGCGCTATTCTCCCGGTCTCTATGCCGAGCGTCTCAATGCCTGGTGGCCAGCCTCTCCTGCCCTGTCACCCGGTTCTCCTGTTCGACGGTGTATGCTCGTTGTGCGACGCGTCTGTCCAGTTCGTCATCGACCGCGACCAGACGGCGCTGTTCCGGTTCGCCTCGCTGCAGTCGGAGGTGGGCCAGCGGCTGGCGGCCGAACACGGGTTAGCGGTGGGCGATCTCGACACCGTCATGCTCATCGCGGATGGGCGAGCTTTCGTCCGCTCGGACGCCGTGATCGGCGTCGCCGCCCGCCTCGGCCGCCCGTGGTCCTGGCTGCGCATAATGCGCGCCGTCCCGCGGCCACTCCGAGACGCTCTGTACCGGTTCGTCGCCCGAAACCGACTCCACTGGTTCGGCCGGCGCGACGACTGCCGCATTCCCACGCCCGACCTTCGGGCTCGTTTCCTCGACTCCTGATGCCTCACACCTACGATTCTCTCTCCGTCGGCGACTCGTTCAAATGGTCCCGCACGCTCACCATGGACGACGTCCGAACCTTCGCCGAGGTGACGGGCGACGACAACCCGATCCACATCGACGAGGAGGCCGGGCGGCAGAGCCGGTTCGGCCGGCCGGTCGTCCACGGCGTCTACATCCTCGGTCTCGCCTCCAAGGTGCTCGGCCGGGATTTCCCCGGCCCCGGCTCGATCGCAGTTGCGCTGAGCGCCAAATTCCTGCGTCCTGTCCCAGTCGGCGAGGAGGTGACGATCGAGGTGCGCGTCGCCGAGAAGGTCGAGGCGCACCGGCACGTCCGGATCAAGCTGTACGCGTACTGCAACGGCAAGATGGCCGTCGGGGGCGAGGCGACCGTCATCCCGCCGCCCGACGACAGGGAGTAACCGATCGGTTACTTGGGGAGCTTGACCGTCGTCCCGCTCGGGATCTGCTCGGTCAGGCTCACCTCGTTCATGATGGCCACGTCCTCGGCGGTGAGGCCTCCGGGGAGCGTCTTGCCCGCGATGAGCGACTGGATCGAGCCGCTCCGCGACAGCCGCGTCACGTCGACGCGCGTCGGCTGGCGGTTGAGGTAGCGCGCATCGGTCAGGGTGCGGAAGCTCTGCTCGCTCTGCAGCATCGTCCGGCCGTACTGGCTGAACACCTGCTGCGGCGCGATGCCAAGCAGCTGGTAGACGGCGCCGCCGTACTCGATGAAGGTGGCCACGAACTGGACGTTCCCCTGCTGCCCGGCTGCGAGGCCCTCGACCGTCACAGCGCGGTTGCCGTTGACCGTCGTTGCCCGGCCACCGTTCGACTGAACGCCTTGCTGTGAGGTGAGCGCCTGGGCCGCTGCCTGCGCCGAGGTCTGCTGGACGAGCGTCATCTGGATCGCGGCGCGCCCGTTGGGCTCCGCGATCTGGACCGCCTGCGGCGAGTTCTGCACCATCCAGCCCTGCGGGAAGTCGAAGGCGAAGCGGAGCTCCGGGTGGTAGAACGTCGACCCTTCGGAGAAGCCCTGGCGCGGGTCGTCGCCGAGGATGATGCCGTCGATGTGCCGGAGGAAGTCCTGCGCGTCTACGTTGGTGCCGTTCTGGCCGGCGGCGGCGAGCTGGCGGATCGTCTGCTCACGCTCGCCCGGGTCGGGGTGCGTCGAGAGGAAGTCCGGGAGCTGCTGGCCGCTCTCGGTGCCGAGGCGCTTCAGCGACTGGAAGAAGCTGGCAGCCTGCGTCGCGTCATACCCGGCGAAGCCGGCATAGGCGACGCCCGCTTGGTCCGCCTCGCGCTCAGCGTCGCGGCCGTATTTCAGCAGCAGCAGTTGCGCGCCCTGGCTGCCGTACTGCGCGATGCCGTTCGCGACGCGCCCGCCACCGATGACACCGCCGAGGACCGTCGCGCCGAGCACGCCAAGCTGGCCGAGCTGCGCGCGCTGCGCCTGCTCGGACCCGTGGCGGGCGAGCACGTGGCCGATCTCGTGCCCGACGACGACCGAGAGCTGCGCCTCGTTGTTGAGGTATGCGAGCAGCCCGCGCGTGACGTAGACGTACCCGCCTGGCAGGGCGAACGCGTTGACGACGGGCGAGTCCAGGACGCGGAACGTGAACGGCGAATTGCGGATCTCGGCCGGCGTCGTCTCGGCGCTGTAGGCGCTCGTCTGGAGCGTCCGCTGGGCGATGTCCGAGACGTAGGCCGAGAGCGCAGGGTCGTCATAGACGCCGAACTGGGCGACGATCTGCTGGTCGGCCTGGGCGCCGAGCTGGCGCTCCTGTGCCCACGTGTACGCGCCTCGCTGAGACTCGCCGGTGACGTAGTTGACGTTGCTCGTGCCGCAGGCCGAGAGGCTGGCGGCGAGCACGACCAGCGCAGTTGCGCGCCGGAAGGTGTAGGAGAGGCGGGTCATGAAGCGGTTTGGACGGTGAGGGAGGAGTCGGCGACAGCGCCGTGTTCCACGTGAAACACTGCGTGCACTCCGGGTTCGAACGGCACAAGTTCCTGGAAGGGTTCGGGGCGGGCCGCAGTGACGATGGACTGGCCGATCTCGCGGGAGAGAAGAAGCTCGAGCAGCACGCGAGAGCGCACAGCGTCGAGCGGGCCGAACACGTCGTCGAGCAGGAGAACGGGAGACTCATCGAGGTGGTCTCGAAGAAAGAGCGCCTGGGCGATGCGCAGGGCGAGGGCGAACGTCCGGTGCTGGCCCTGCGAGGCGTATGGCCGGAGGTCGACGTCGTCGAGCAGGAACGTGACCTCGTCGAGGTGCGGGCCGACGAGTGTGCGGCCGGCGTCGCGGCCTCGGCGCTCGGTGCGGGCGAGCGCGTGGCGGAAGGCGTCGAGTGGGTCCTCGCCCTCCCCCACTTCCACGGATGGCGCGTAGCGAAGCGTCGGCGCAGCGCCTGGCTCCTGGAGCAGCCGGTGCGCCTGCACCACGAAAGCCCCGAAGCGCGCGAGGAACTCGGCGCGGCGCGCGATGAGGCGCGCGCCGTGCCGCGAGAGCTCAGCGTCCCACGCGTCCATCGTACCCGGCGCGACCGGCCCGCCGCGCCGCACGCTAAACAGGAGGGCGTTCCGCTGACGGAGCGCGCGCCGGTACGCGAGCAGGTCGGTGAGATACACGGGGTACGCCTGGCTCAGCGTCGCGTCGACCATCTGGCGGCGCTCGGACGGGCCGCCGGCCGTGAGCTCGTAATCGGCGGGCGACAGGATGACGAGCGGGACGCGCCCGATGAGATCGGCGAGACGATCGAGGACGACGCCGTTGGCGAACGCCCGCTTGCCCTCGCCGGGGACGATAGCAACGCGCAGGCGCGCCGTGGCGCCCCGATCCGACTCGGTCTCGCCCTCGACCTCGAGATGCGCCGCGCCGCGCTTCAGGAGCGGCGCGTCGCTCGACGCGAGAAAGCTCTTGCCCAGGCACAGCAGGCTCACGGCCTCGAGGATGTTCGTCTTGCCTGCCCCGTTCGGGCCGATGAGCAGCGTCATGCCAGGAGCGAACGCCAGTACCGTGTCGGTGTGGGCGCGGAACTGGCGGAGACGGATCGAGCGGAGACGCATAGGGCGCGGTGCGGCCGGAGTGGGTGCGTCGGACGCTGAGGGGGGGGGCAGCGATCCACGACGCAACGAGGATGCACGCACTCGCAAACGGGGAGCCCGATGAACGATCTTGTCGGCTCTCTGCCAGACCGCACCGATGCGTCTCTTTCTCTGTCTGCTCGCCGCCGTATTCCTGTCCGGTAGTGGAGCACAGCAGACGGGGCCAACGCCATGTGAGACGGCACTGGCACCGCTCCTGCCGGACCTCGAGGCGCGCCAGCTGGACGGGGACGCCGTGCGCGACAGCCTCGTCCGGCGGCTGGACGCCCTGGAGGTGCGTTTTGGCCAGGAGATGTCGGCGTGCAGGATGACGATTGCCATCCAGCGCGCCCGCATGACGGGCGGCAGCGGCCACTACCAGGAGACGATCGATCACGCGCGGACGGTGTTGCCACTCGGGAGCCCGGTGCACTTCCCCGATGAAACGGCCGAGCTCTACACGCTGTGGGCCAACTCGCTCAAGCACATGGGGCGCAAGGCCGAGGCGCGGCAGGTCTACACGGCCAGCGCGCGGCTCGTGCCCCGGCTCGGCGTCCGGCGGGCCATCGGCGTCTTGCGAACGCTGGCCGCGCAGATGCAGGAAGACGGCGACTGGGCGCTCGCCGAGGGCACGCTGAACCGGGCCCTGACGATCGCCCGCGACAGCAGCGACATCGACCCGGGCGAGATGAGCGCCATCTACGGCCGCCTGCTCGGGGACAAGAGCTACCTCCTGCAGCAACGGATCACCGAGCAAGCGGACCCCGACCTGCGACGCCGGACCGCGCTGCGGCTCCGAGCCGTGGCCGATTCGGCGGTCGCGCTGATGCAGGCGTACCGCACCGACGACCCGATCCAGCGCGAGGTCTACCGGGCCCGGCAGGCGCTCGTCCTCATGGACGTCGCGTACGGTGAGGCCGTCCTGGGAGACCACGCCACCGCTGCCGCGCGCCTCGCCGCGTCACGTGCCCTGCTCTCCCCCACAGCCCAGGAGATGTTCTCCTACGCCCTCTCCGACTACTGGATGCGGCGCTCCGAGACGGAGCTGATGGCGGGCCGGCTCGCAGAGGCCGCCGAGTCGGCGGAGAAGTCGCGAGCGACCTGCGACCCCGAATCGGCTGACCTGATGTGCGAGGCCGCGACGGTCGAGCAGGCGGCGAAGGTTCTGGAAGCTGCGGGCCAGAACGGGCGCGCCGAGCAGTTGTACCGCCGCACCATCGCGCTGTACGACGTCGAGTGGGAGCAGCAGCGCTTCGAGGACTGGAGCGCGAGCGGGTTCGCGCTGCTGCGGGGCCCGTATCAGGGCCTCGCCCGCGTGCTCGTGCGCGAGGGCCGGCCGAGCGAGGCATTTGCCGTGCTCGACGCCGCCCGTGCCCGCGCGCTGCGCGACATCCGGACCCGCCAGCAGGCGCGGGAGCGCCTGACGCCGGCCCTGCGTCTCCGGGCCGACTCGCTGCTCGCCGTCGTCCACGGCCTGCGCATGCGGCTCGTGCAGACGACGCTGCTGCCGGAGCAGCGCGCGGCGCTCGAGGACAGTGTCAGCCGCGGCCAGGAGCAGATCACGGCCGGGACGCCGCACCGCACGACCGGGGCGCGCCCGCTCGACATCGAGGCGCTCCAGCGGACGCTCGGCGCGCAGCGCCGGACACTCGTGAGCTACCTCGTCGGCGCGGACAGCACGACGGCATTCGTCATCACGGCGGACACGCTCGTAGCTCGAACCCTCCATGCCACTGTCTCGAGCATCGCGCACGAGATGCGCGCCGCGGGCGGCGTCTGGGCACCGGCCAACGCGGACCCCGCCATCCGTCTCGGCCCGCTGAACCGCCTCTACGACGCGCTCGTCGCGCCCATCGCCGGCCTGTTCCGCCCCGGCGACGGCCTCGTCGTGATCCCCGAAGGCCAGCTCGCCGACCTGCCGTTCGGCATGCTCGTCGAGGCGCCGGCGCAGGACTACGCCTCGGCGCGCTTCCTCGTCCGCTCGCGCGCCGTCTCGACCGACCTCGCGGCGTCGCTGCTCGTCGAGGACGCGGGGCGCTCGGAAGCATCCTTCGACTTCGACCTCGTCGCCTTCGGGCGGAGCCGCTTCGACGGTGGCGGGGGCACGTTCCGGAGCCGCTCCGGCCCGCTCCTCGCCAACCTGCCCTACGTCGTCGGCGAAATCGAACGCGTCAAGTCTCACGTCAGAAACCGGGAGGCGGCGATGAACGCCGACGCGACCGAGGCCGAGTTCAACGCGACGGCCGGCCGCGCGCGCATCGTCCACGTCGCCTCGCACGCCGAGGCGGACCCGCAGTACCCGCTCAACTCGCGGATCTACCTCTGGGACGGCCCTGGCGACGACGACGGAATCGTCCACCTGTTCGAACTCCAGGACCTCTCGCTCCCGGCCGACCTCGTCGTGCTCAGCGGCTGTTCGACGGCCGTCGGGCAGGCGCAGCCGGGTGAGGGCACGATCGGCCTTCAGTACGGCGTCCGCGCTGCCGGTGCCCGGGCCACGCTCGCCACGCTGTGGCCCGTCGACGACCGCGCGACGGCCACGATCGTCGACGCGTTCTACGCCGGCCTCGCGAAGGGCCTGCCGAAGGACCGTGCCCTCCAGCAGGCGCAGGTCGCATACCTCGACGCGCACGCCGGCGCCGAGGCGAGCCCGTACTTCTGGGCCGCGACTGTCCTGTCAGGAAGCCCCGCCCCGGTTCCGATCCACGCGCCGCGGCCGGTCTGGCCGTGGGCCGTCGGCGCGCTTGCGCTGGTCGCCGTCGGCCTAGCTTGGCGCGCCCGCCGCCGCCCGACCGATGCCTGACATCCCGCCCCTCTTCGGCCAGATCGCCGCGCTCACGACCGAGGCGGTAAACGAGCGATCACTCGGCCTCGATGCCGCCTTGACGCTCGACGCGCTGCGCCTGATCCACGACGAGGACGCGCGCGCCGTCGCCGCCGTCACGCCCGAGCTGCCGTACATCGCCGAGGCCGTCGAGATCGTCGTGGACGCGCTCCACCGAGGCGGCCGCCTCGTCTACGTCGGCGCCGGGACGAGCGGGCGCCTCGGCGTGCTCGACGCCGCCGAGTGCCCGCCGACGTTCGGGACCGACCCCGAGACGATCGTCGGGCTCATCGCTGGCGGCCGCGAGGCGATGTTCCGCGCCCAGGAAGGCGCCGAGGACCGCGAGGAATCCGGCACGGCCGACGTGGACGCGCTCGGCGTCGGCCCGCTCGACGTCGTCTGCGGCATCGCCGCGAGCCGGCGGACGCCCTACGTGGTCGGCGCCGTCGCTCGCGCTCGGGAGCTCGGTGCGCGGACGCTCTTCGTCACCTGCAACCCCCGCAGCGCCTTCACGCTCGACGTCGACGTCGCCATCTGCGCCGACGTGGGCCCCGAAGTGCTGATGGGCTCGACGCGGATGAAGAGCGGCACGGCGACCAAGATCATCCTCAACATGCTCACGACGGCGGCGATGGTGCGCCTCGGGAAGGTCTACCGCAACATGATGGTGGACCTCAAACCGACCAACGCGAAACTGGTCGAGCGGTCGAGGCGGATCGTGATGCTCGCGACGGACTGCTCGTACGACACAGCAGCCGAGGCACTCGCCAAGGCGGATGGGCACGTCAAGACCGCGATCGTCATGCTCGCCGCGGGTGTGTCTGCCGAGTCGGCACACGCGCGGATCGAAGCGGCTGACGGATTCGTGCGAGGCGCCATCGCCGATCTGCCGGAGTGACGTTCTGTCACGCCAGCATTCCCAGAATCTGCCGGGTCGTCGCGTAACCCGAGACGGGCACGGCACGTGTAGATCCATGCCTACACGTCAGCCAGTCAGACTTCGATGTTCGCCCCCCTCCTCGCCCTCGCCCTCCTCTTCGCTCCGACGGACAGCACGACGACTGTCGAGCCGTCGCAGGCCGCGCGCCTCTTCGCCGCCGTCCAGAGCTACATCGCGCCGTTCGACGCGCCGAACGAGGACGTGCAGGTCCGGACCGAGTGGGCCGACCTCAACGACGACGGCGCGCTCGATGCGCTCGTCTACCTCGAGTCTGACACGTGGTGTGGCTCGGGCGGCTGCACCGTCCTCGTGTTCGAGGCGATCACGGACAGCCTCGAGGTCGCCGAGCTGGGCGCCTTCCGCCCCGCGGCCGAGATCAGCCTCATGCACGGCCCGGTGGTCGTGGCGGATACGCAGAGCGAGGGCTGGAAGGACCTGCTCGTACAGAATGCCGATGGCGCCACGTCGCGCCTCTCCTTCGACGGCGAGACGTACCCGCTGAGCCCGAGCGACGGCGTCGCGATGACGACGCCGGCGGAGGGCACCGTTCTCTTCGCCTCGTCCGACCAGTAGACCGGACCCGAGCCATCCGGCGGACGTTCAGCCCCGGTCCATGTCCCGATAAAACCCTGCACGCCCACGTGCGGGGGTTTTCTACTGTCTGCCTGTGACCCTCGACTCGATCCGCCAGCGACTCACCGCCCTCCCGTTCTTCGCTCGGACCCGCGACGAGGCGTCCGCACTCCCCGCCGGCCAGCGCCTCCGCCTGAAAGGCACCGTCGGATCGCTCCCCGCCTTCGTCCTCGCCGACCTGCTCGACGGCCCGTTCGGCAAGAAGAAGGGCGCCGGCGTGCTCGTTGCCATCCTCGCCGAGAACGAGAGCGCGGAGTACCTGCGCTCCGACCTCGAGCAGGTCCTCGGCTCGGACGAGCGCGTCCTGTTCTTCCCGCCGACGGGCCACGACCCGTACGACGCGGACCAGCTCGCCGACAGCCTGCCGCTCGTCCAGCGCGCCGACGCCCTCGGCCGCCTCCGCGAAGGCTTCCGCGGGCTCGTCGTGACCTCCGCCGAGGCGCTCGCGGACCTCGTGCCGCCGCCCGAGACGGTCGCCGTCGAGACGATGACGGTGCACGTCGGCGAGACGGTCGAGCCCGACGCGCTCGTGGAGCGCCTCGTCGGGCAGGGCTTTGCCATCGTCGAGTTCGTGACGGCGCCGGGCGAGATCGCCCTCCGCGGCGGCATCCTCGACGTATACCCGTTCGCCGGCGGCTACCCCGTCCGCCTCGAGTTCTTCGGCGACGAGGTCGACTCGGTCCGCGAGTTCGACCCGGCGACGCAGCGCTCCGTGAGCCGCCTCGACGCGGCGCGCCTCGTCCCGAACCTCGGCGAGGCCGGCGCAGGCGGCGCGGTGCAGGCCGTAACGCCGCTCTCGTTCCTGCCCGCCGGCGTGCCCGTCGCCCTGTTCGACGCCGAGCGCGTGGGCGACGTCGTCAAAGAGCGGTTCCGCGCCGCGCAGGCCGCCTTCGACGCGCTGCCGGACGAGAACCTGCCGCCGCCGCCGGCCGCGCGCCACCTCTCCCCCGCCGCCTTCGACGCGCTCCTCGCCGGCCACCCGCAGATCCTCTTCGGCTCCTTCTCCGGCGAGACGGCAGACCAGACGCTCGCCCTCGACGCCCGCCCGCAGCCGAGCTACGGCGGCGACGTCCGCCGCCTCCGCGACGACCTCGCCTCGCGAAAGGACGGCACGACCGAGACCGTCATCCTGTGCGACAGCCGCTCGCAGCGAGACCGTCTCTTCGAGCTCCTCGGCGGCGACGAGGACGCCGGTATCGACCCGCCAGCTGCCCTCATCGTCGAGTCGCTCCACGAGGGCTTCGAGCTGCCCGAGGCGCGCCTCGCCGTCTACACGGACCACCAGCTGTTCAACCGCTACCACCGCCCGACGGCGCGCAAGCGGGCGCGCGCGAAGGGCGGCCTGAGCCTCCGAGAAGTCCAGGCACTCCGCCCCGGCGACTTCGTCGTCCACGTCGACTACGGGATCGGCAAGTTCGCGGGTCTCCAGACGATTACCGTCCGCGAGCGCAAGCAGGAGGCGGTCAGGCTCATCTTCGCCGGGCAGGACGAGCTGTTCGTCAACCTGTCGGCCCTCCACAAGCTGCACAAGTACACCGGGAAGGAAGGCCACCAGCCCAGGCTGACGAAGCTCGGGACGGGCGCGTGGGACCGCCTCAAGTCGCGGACCAAGAAGCGCGTCAAGGACATCGCCCGCGACCTCATCAAGATCTATGCCGCGAGAAAGGCGGCGGCGGGTTACGCGTTCAAGGGCGACACGATCTGGCAGCGCGAACTCGAGGCGAGCTTCGAGTTCGAGGAGACGGTGGACCAGGCGATGGCCATCGAGGCCGTCAAGGAGGACATGCAGCAGCCGACGCCGATGGACCGGCTCGTCTGCGGCGACGTCGGCTTCGGCAAAACCGAGGTCGCCATCCGAGCCGCGTTCAAAGCCGTGCAGGAGGGCAAGCAGGTCGCCGTCGTCGTCCCGACGACCGTCCTCGCGCGGCAGCACACCGAGACGTTCCTCAAGCGGATGGGCCGCTACCCCGTCCGCGTCGCCCAGCTCAGCCGCTTCGTCCCGCCTGCGACGCAGAAGGAGACCGCGAAGGCCATCGGAGCCGGGCAGGTCGATATCGTCATCGGGACGCAGCGCGTGCTCTCCAAGGACGTGACGTTCAAGGACCTCGGCCTGCTCATCGTGGACGAGGAGCAGCGCTTCGGCGTCGGCGCGAAGGAGAAGCTCCGCGCGCTCCGCCCGGACGTGGACACGCTCACGCTGACCGCGACGCCGATCCCGCGGACGCTCCAGTTCTCGCTCCTCGGCGCCCGCGACCTCTCGCTCATCCAGACGCCGCCCGCCAACCGGCAGCCGGTCGTGACCGAGATCCACACCTTCTCGAAGGACCTCATCCGCGACGCGATCCTGGTCGAGGTCAACCGCGGCGGGCAGGTCTTCTTCGTCCACAACCGCGTCCAGTCCATCGACGCGATGAGCGCCTCCATCCAGGCCCTCGTGCCCGACGTCCGCATCCGGACGGCGCACGGGCAGATGCCGCCGGCCGAGCTCGAGGCGGCCATGCTGGATTTCATGGACAAGCAGTTCGACGTGCTCGTCTGCACCAACATCGTCGAGAGCGGGCTCGACGTGTCGAACGCCAACACAATCATCATCAACCCCGCCGAGCGCCACGGCCTGGCGGACCTGCACCAGCTCCGCGGGCGCGTCGGGCGCAACGACCAGAAGGCGTTCTGCTACCTCCTGGTGCCGAGTATCCAGACGTTGACGCGCGAGGCGCGGCAGCGTTTGCAGGCCGTCGAGGAGTTCTCGGACCTCGGCGCCGGCTTCAACCTCTCGATGCGCGACCTCGACATCCGCGGCGCGGGCGACATGCTCGGCGCCGAGCAGTCGGGCTTCATCGAGGACGTCGGCTTCGAGACGTACCACAAGATCCTCGACGAGGCCGTGCAGGAGCTCCGCCGCGACGAGTTCGCCGAGGTCTTCGCGGACCAGGACGCCGCGCCGCCCGCCGCCGAGCCGACCGTCGAGACGGACGAGGACGTGTTCATCCCGCCGGCCTACGTCGCCAACCCGGTCGAGCGCCTCAACCTCTACCGCCGCCTCGCGGACGTGACGACGGACGAGTACGCCGACGGCTTCCGCCGCGAGATCGTGGACCGCTTTGGCCCCGCACCGGCCGAGGTCGAGACGCTGCTGACGCTCGCCGCGATGCGCCCGCTCGCCCTCAAGATCCGCCTGCCGCGCGTCGCGTGGAAGAACGAGCGCCTGTTCCTGACGGTCCCCGGCCAGGCCGACGACCCGTACTTCCACGCCCACCGCTTCCACGCCTTCCTCGCAGCGCTCGACGCCTCGGGGCGCCGCTACGCGCTGAAGGACACGAAATCCGGCAAGCTCCAGGCCGTCATACAGAACGTGCCCAGCCTCGAGGCAGCCCGCGCCGCCCTCGCCGAGCTGGCCGACCTCGCCGTGCCGGTGCCGGCCGAGGCGTGACGGGCGGATCGGGCAGACTGGACTGGGAGGACAGGCACGAAAGGACGGGCGACGCGCGGGGCTGCTTACCTTTGCAGCTTGGACTCACCCGACGCATCGTGCGCTATCTCAACATCCCGGCCGAGGCGACGTGCCCGGTCTGTCAGGCAACCGATGTCGTCGAGTTGTACTCAGTCCAGTCGGAGGAGGCCGCGCAACACTACGTGCTCAGGGAGGTGCACCCCGAGCGTCACGATGCGCTGAGGGACCACATCGAGGCGTTGTGGAACGGAGACCGAGCGCGCATACTCCAGTGTACACGGTGCGGGTTCGGATTCGCCAGCCCGTATGTGGCCGGCGACGCGACGTTCTACACCCTTGCCTACGAGCGAACCGGCTACCCAGCCGACAAGTGGGAGTTCGACGTCACGATCGACACGCTGCGGGGGCTCCTCCCGCATGATGGGACGGCCGCGCGCCTGCTCGAGGTCGGTGCCGGAGACGGTGCGTTCCTCCGTCGGGTCGTGCCGGCGCTTCTGCCCGCGACGGCGGTGATCGCGACCGAGTACTCGGCGTTCGGACAGACCCAGATTGAGGCGATGGGCGTCGAGTGCCGGATGACCGACCTCCGCTCCGACGCCCTGGACGACCAGCGCGGGGCGCTCGATTTCATCTGCCTCTTCCAAGTGCTCGAACACCTCGACGGCCTCGACGCCGTGTTCGAGCGCTGCACCGAGCTGGCGACGACCGACGGGCATGTCTTCATCGCCGTGCCGAACAACCGCGCGATCGCGTCCAACGAGCACACGGGGAGCCTGCTGGACCTACCGCCGAACCACGTCGGGCGATGGACGCGTGAGGCGTTCGAGGTGATATCGGCGCGATACGGGTGGCACCTCGCGGAGCACCGGGTCGAGCCGGATCGGGCGTCGGAAAAGGCGATGCAGCACGTCCAGTATCGATACATGAAACGCCGGCAGCGCGCCTCATCTGTCGCGAACCGAGTCGAGCGGATGCCGCCGGGCGCGGGGCGGACCGCGCTCAAAGCTGCCGTCGCCGGCGGGATCGCCATAGCGACCCTGCCGGCGCTTATTCAGGCGGTGCGCACGCCAGGCTTGGGCGGTTCACAGTGGGTGCACCTCACGCGCCGCAGTCCGTGACTCGCGCCACCCCGGCCGGGTCCGTGCGCCACGACCGACGCCGCGCGCTCCTCGCCGCCCTGCCCGAGGCGTTCGGCCTGGCCGACGTACGTACGGCGGCGCCGACCAGCGGACTCGCGACGCGATCTGCCGAGTCGGCGGTTCGGAGCCTCACGCGCCGCGGCATGCTGACGCGCGTCGGGCGCGGACGCTACGTGCAGGCGCGCCGGCCGGCCGACACGATTCCGCGCGCCGTGGCGCCTCGAGTGGTGTCGGCGGCAGTCGACTCGGCGAGCCCGCTCCTGCTCCTCAACCGCGAGCTGAGCTGGATCGACTTCAACTGGCGCGTCCTCGCGCAGGCCTTCGACGCCGCGACGCCCCTCGCCGAGCGCGTCCGCTTCGTCGCCATCGCGGCGCGCAACCTCGACGAGTTCATGCGGACGCGCGTCGGCGGGCTGCGGCAGCAGATCGCAGCCGGGGTGACGCGCCTCAGCCCAGACGGGCGGACGCCGGCCGAGCAGGACCGCCTCGTCCGCGACGCGCTCGCCGTCTTCTGGACGGCGCTGCACGGGACGTGGACCGACACGCTCCGCCCGCTCCTCGCCGCTGCCGGCGTACGCGTCGTGCCGATAGAGGGTCTCGAGCCCGACGAGCGCGCGGCAGCGGACGCCCACTTCGACGCGGCGCTCTTCCCGCTGCTCACACCACTCGCCGTCGACAAGGGCCACCGCTTCCCGCTCATCTCCAACGAGTCGCTGTCGCTGGCCGTCGTGCTGAAGCGGGCGGGGCGAAAGACGCGCCACTTCGCCCGCCTGAAGGTTCCGCTCGAGCGCGGCCGGCTCATTCCCATGGAGGGTCGCCAGGGCGCGGTCATCGCCATGGAGGATCTGATCCGGGCCAACCT
The DNA here is from genome assembly GCA_038243565.1 of Rhodothermales bacterium. GTDB lineage: Bacteria > Bacteroidota > Rhodothermia > Rhodothermales > Rubricoccaceae > DASVSE01. Next base: position 15,638 of record JBBSQZ010000006.1, read on the forward strand.
CGGCCGGCTGTTCCCCGGGATGAAGGTCGAGGGCGCGTGGGCCTTCCGCGTGACGCGCAGCGCCGCGGTCGAGCACACGGGCGGCGAGACGGAGGACCTGGTGGCGATGATTGCCGAGGAACTCCGCGAGCGTCAGTTCGCCGACGTCGTCCGGCTCGAAGCCGAGGCGTCGATGCCCGAACAGGTGCGCGCGCTGCTGATGCACAAACTGGAGCTTGTCCCGGATGACGTGTGGGCCGTCGACGGACTGCTGGACCTCAGCGGACTGTTCGAGCTGGCGTCGATCGCAGGGTCTACGATCGACGACGCCGTATTCGAGCCGTGGACTGCTCCGCCACCGCCCACCCTCGCCGGCGCCGCGTCCGTGTTCGACGTCGTCCGCGCGGGCGACGTGCTCGTGCACCACCCGTTCGAGTCGTTCGAGGCGTCCGTCCAGCGCTTCATCGCGTCGGCGGCCGACGACCCGGCCGTGCGGTCCATCGAGATGACGCTGTACCGCACGAGCGACGACTCGCCGATCATCGAGGCGCTCGTTCATGCGGCAACGTCGGGCGTGCGCGTCGCGGTGATGGTCGAGGTGCAGGCGCGCTTCGACGAGGCCAACAACATCGCGTGGGCGCGTGTGCTCGAGGATGCCGGCGCGACGGTCGCGTTCGGCGTGCCGGGCCTGAAGACCCACGCCAAGACATGCCTCGTCGTGCGCGAGGAGGCTGGCGAGCTCGTCCCGTACGTCCACGTGGGGACGGGCAACTACAACCCGACGACGGCGCGCCACTACACCGACCTCGGCCTGCTCACGGCGGACCCCGAGATCGGGCAGGATGTGGCGCGGCTGTTCGACCACGTCAGCCACCCGACGAGGCGCGAGGCGTACGACCGCCTGCTCGTCGCGCCGGAGGCGCTGCGAGGCGCCTTTCTGGTCCGCATCGCCCGCGAGGCGCAGGTCGCACGGGGTGGCGGCATGGGGCGGATCGTCGCCAAGACGAATGCGCTCGAGGACCCGACGATCATCGCGGCGCTCTACGACGCGAGCCGCGCAGGAGTGGAAATCGACCTCGTCGTGCGCGGCCATTGTCGGCTGCGGCCGGGCCTGCCGGGCATCTCGGACCGCATCCGCGTCCGGTCCATCGTCGGGCGCTTCCTCGAGCACGACCGCATCTTCTGGTTCGGCAACGGCGGCGATCCCGAGGCGCTCATCGGCTCCGCGGACTGGCAGCGGCGAAACCTCGACGACCGCGTCGAGGCCGTCGTGCCGGTCTCGGATCCGGCCCTGCGCGACCGGCTCCGCGCGATCCTCTGGAGCTGCCTCCGCGACGACGTTCGCGCGTGGACGCTCGGAGCGGACGGACGGTACACGCGCGCGACGCCGGGGCGCCGGCCGCACGACCATCAGGCCACGATGATGGCGTGGGCCGCGCGCGGCGGCCCGCCCGCCGCGGCGCGCCGGGCGCGGCTGTAAGCCCGCGTCTATCGCCGGGCCGGTGGCGTAGCAAGCGGCCGTCCGCGAACTCGGGCGGAAGACAGTCGCCCCGATACACGAACGCATGCCCTGCGGGCTACTCTCTGAGACGCGGCGCGCTGCCGCGAGGCGCGCGCTGCGCCGAGAGACTGCCGGTCGGGCCACGTGACAGACCCCGGGCGGCCCCACCTGCCCGCAGGCGACGCCTGCCGACCCGACATGGCGTATAAAGCCGTCTTCGACTTTACCCAGAAGGCCCAGAACGAGCGCAAGGCCACCACGCCGCTCAAGACGCCGTTCGCCGAGCTCGACCCGGACGTCCCCGAGGCGACCGTCGAGAACCTCCCATTCCGCCTCAAGGAGGGCCTCGACGCGCTCGGCTGGCCCGGCCTGATGCCCGTCCAGCAGCAGGCCATCCCGTACGTCCTCGACGCGCGCGACCTCATCGTGCAGAGCCGCACGGGATCGGGCAAGACGGGCGCGTTCCTGCTGCCGATGCTCGAGCGCCTCGACCCGGACATGCCGGCGTGCCAGGCGCTCGTGCTCTGCCCGACGCGCGAACTCGCGCTCCAGATCTTTACCGAGTTCGAGCGCATGAACGCCGGGCTGCCCGAGAACGAGCAGCTCTCCGGCGTCGCCGTCTACGGCGGGACGGCCTACGGGCCGCAGCTCGACGCCTTCGAGAAGGGCGCGCACCTCGTCGTCGGCACGCCGGGGCGCGTGCTGGACCACCTCTCGCGCGGCACGCTGGACCTGAAGGAGCTCCAGATGCTCGTCCTCGACGAGGCCGACGAGATGCTCTCGATGGGCTTCTACCCGGACATGATGAAGCTCAAGCGCTACCTCCCGAAGGTCCGCGACGGCTACATGTTCTCGGCCACGATGCCCTTCGCCGTGCAGCGCATCGGCCAGGAATTCCTCAACGACCCGATCTTCATCGCCACCTCCGGCGGCACGATCCACGTCGACCTGATGTCGCACCGGGCCTTCCCCGTGGACCCGCGCGCCAAGGACCGCGCCCTCGCGACACTCATCGAGTGGGAGAACCCGTCGTCGGCCATCATCTTCGCCAACACGCGCCGCGAGGTGGACTACCTCGCGACGTTCCTGACGAACTACGGCCTCGACGCGGCAGGAATCTCGTCGGACCTCACGCAGAAGGCGCGCGAGGAGGTCATGGGCCGCCTGCGCGCCGGCACGCTCCGCTTCCTCGTGGCGACGGACGTCGCCGCGCGCGGCATCGACGTCGAGGACCTCTCGCACGTCTTCCACTACGACGTCCCGCAGGACCCCGAGTACTACGTCCACCGATCGGGGCGGACGGCGCGGGCGGGCAAGGCCGGCGTCTCGCTCTCGCTCATGACGGCGACGGACGCGCCGGCCCTGCGCGGCATCGCGCGGCGCTACTCGATCCCGCTCGACGAGCTGCCCGTCCCGACGGAGGAGGAGCTCGCGGCGCGCGTCGCCGAGCGCCTCACGGCGCTGCTCGAGGACGACCTGCGCAACCGGTCGCGGCTCGAGCGCGAGCGGCAGGCGCGCTTCGTGCCCGTCGTCGAGCGCCTCGTCGCCGAGGGCGAGCCCGAGATCCTCGCGATGCTCCTCGACGGCGTCTACCAGCAGTCGCTCCGCGACCGCCGCTACGTCCAGGACGTGCCAGCCCACTTCGAGGCGGACGAGGACGAGGCGCCGAAGCAGAAACGGTCGTCCCGCAGGAAATCGGCGGGCAAGGCGCCGGCTGAGGCACCCGTTGCGCCGCCGGAGGCTGAGCCCGCCGAGGCGCCCGCCGCCGCGCCGGAGGCCACCGAGGCGCCGGCAGAGAGCGCCGCGCCGGTCAAGAAGGCGCGCACGGCGCGCAAGAAGGCGGCGGAGACGCCCGCCGAGGCACCTGCCGCGGACGCCGCACCTGACGAGGCACCGGCCAAGAAGCCGCGCGCCGCGCGCGAGAAGACGGCCGACCCGGCTTCGGCCGAGGCTTCGGCTGAGGTGCCTGCCAAGCCGAAGACGCGCCGGACGAAGAAGGCTGACGATGCTGCCACCGAGGCGCCGACGGACGAGGCGCCTGCCAGGCCGAAGACACGCCGGACGAAGAAGGCGGCGGACGACGCTTCTTGACCTCCCGTTTGAGCGCGCGCAGGTCGCGCACGGCATTTAAGCTCAGCGTTGCGCGTCCAAGCTGTCCCCCTCGACGAGGGCAGGGCCGTTAAGTTCTTTGCATTCCTAAAATCCAACAACAACGTCATCCCGAACAGCGAGCCGCCAGGCGAGCGTCGTTGAGGGATCTCGACGCGACGAGTCGGACCTCGGCGCCCTCAGACGCGCGTCGAGATCCCTCGACAAGCTCGGGATGACGTTGACATTTTTATCGAAGTAAACCAAAGCGCCCAGAACTTAACAGCCCTGCCTCGACGAGGGGGGCAGCCGTCCGAGCTGCGAGCGACGCGCCCTGCCGGGCGGCGGGGGGTTCTGGGCGTTTGGTGCCCAACCCAAGTTGTGTCCCGCCCAACCTGTCGTTGCGAGGAGCAAAGCGACGACGCAATCTCGTTCTACAGCGCGCTGGACGTCGAGAGTGCTGGACTGCGCCGACCCTCGGTGCGCTTCGCTCGCAATGACACAACTTGGGTTACCCATGCTTCATCTCTCTATGCCCCTCCGGATCACGCTCCTCGCTGTGCTGATCGCCGGCACCGCCGCGGCGCAGCCCGCCGACACGCTCATGGCCCGCTACCAGGCCTCCGACGCGACGGGCGCGCCCCGGCCGCTCGGCGCCCTCCTGGACCACGCCGCGCAGGCGGACGTCGTCTTCCTCGGCGAAATCCACGACGACCCGACCGGCCACGCCGTCGAGTTCGCGGTCCTCGAGGGCCTCGCGGCGCGCGCGAACGGCCGCCCCGTCGTGCTCGCGATGGAGATGTTCGAGGCAGACGTGCAGACCGTCCTCGACGAGTACCTCGCCGGGACGATCCCGGAGCGCGACTTCCTCGCGGCGGCGCGGCCGTGGCCGAACTATGCCACGGACTACCGCCCGCTCGTCGAGTTCGCGAAGGCGCACGGGCTGCGCGTCGTCGCGTCGAACGCGCCGATCCGCTACGTCCGCGCTGTCGGCCGCGGGACGGACCTCGAGGCGCTCTCGCCCGCGGCGCTCGCAACGCTCCCGCCGCTCCCCGTCGTCCCGGCGTCGGACGCGATGGCGGCGGCCTTTGCTGAGGCGATGGGCGGGATGGACGGCCACGGCGGGCCGTCGCTCAGCGGGATGACGGCGGCGCAGAACCTCCGCGACGCCTCGATGGCGTTCCGCACGGCGCAGGCGCTCGGCGGGCCCGGGCGGCCGCTCGTGGTCCACGTCAACGGCGGCTTCCACACGGCCGGCGGGCGCGGCATCCCCGAGCACCTCGCGCTCCTCGTGCCGACGGCGCGGACGTTTCTCATCCAGATCGAGCCCGTCGCCGACGTCGACGCCCGGCCGACGGTCGAGGCGCGGACGGACGCGGTGGTCCAGACGCCCGAGGCGCTCGTCCCGGGCCGGGAGAATTGAAATGCGGTTTAAGGTTTGACGTTTCAGGTTGGTCCACTCGAGCCTTAAACGTCAAGCCTTAAACCGCATTGACAGCTGTTCCCGCGATGTGTGGGGCGACAAGGCCGAGCGGCATCCGGAAGCGCCCGACCGAGACCTCGGTGAAGCCGGCGGCGCGGATGAGCGCCTCGGTGTCCCGGTCCGGCCGGCAGCCGTCCGCGACGACGGCCCACGGCGCGCGCAGGACGTGCTGAAGGCGGCGAAGCAGCGTCGCACGCGGCGCGGCGACGTGCTCGATGAACACGAAGCGGCCGCCCGGGCGGAGCACGCGCCGCGCCTCGGCGAGCGCTGCGGCAGGATCGTGGACGGAGCACAGGACGAGCGTCGCGACGACGGCGTCGGCCGACGCGTCGGGGAACGGGAGCGCCTCAGCCGCTGCGGTGCGGAGGTCGAGCACCGGCCCGGCACGGTCGGCGGCGCGGCGCAGGTCGGCGTGCAGGAAGCCGTTCGGCTCGACGGCGAGCCAGCGCGTCCCCGGCGCGAGGTACTCCGCGTTGACGCCCGCGCCGGCGCCGATCTCGACGACGGTCGGGCCGAGGCCGGCGAGGAGCGCGCGTTTGCGAGCGCCGTAGGCGCGGCGGTCCGCCGCTTGCCCGCGATGGAGGACGAAGGCGAGCCAGCGCGCGCCGAGACCGCGGCGCGGCGTCACGGCTGGGGCGCGGCCGTCGTGTCCGGCTGAAGCGTCGCGTCCGGCTCGAGCGTCGCATTGGGGTTCTGCTGCTGCTCCGGCGCGACGTCGCCCGAGGGCGAGGTCGTGGCATCGGGCTGGAGCGTGCCGTTCATCTCGGGGGAGACGCCCTCGATGGTTTCGCCCGGGCCCGAGTCCGAGCAGCCGGCGAGGACAGCGAGGCAGGCGGCGGCGGCGAGGCGGCGGGAGAGCAGGGTCATCGGGGTGGCGGCGGGCGGACGCCCTGAACGCGCGCGTGCCGGTGCCGTTGCACCCGCGGACCCACGGCGGGCCGGGTGACGTATGGGAAAAATCCGGCTCGCGCTGGATGCTCTCTCTCACCAACCGCCCGTCCCCATGGCCATCGCCAAGATCATCGAGGTCTCCGCCGTCTCCGACAAGAGCTTCGACGACGCCGTCCGCGTCGCGTACAAGGAGGTCTCCCAGACCGTCCGCAACGTGCAGTCCGTCTATGTCGAGGACTTCATCTACGAGCCCGGCGAGGCCGAGGCCGGCAACTTCCGCGTCCACTGCAAGGTGACGTTCACGGTCGACAACTCCAGCCAGATGTAGAGCCCGTGCAGAGCGGCGCGCGCATCTTTCGGCGCGCGCGCCGTATCGTGCCCGTCCCTCACGCTTCTGCGGGCACGACCCGCCCTTCTATGCGCAGCACCGGTGCCATCGTCCTCCTCGTCGTGCTCCTCCTCGTCGGCTTCGCCGGCTGCTCGGGGTGCGGGACCTACAACAGCCTCGTCCAGCAGGACACGGCCGTGACGACCGCGTGGTCCAACGTCCAGACGCAATACCAGCGCCGGGCGGACTTCGTGCAGCAGGCCGTCGCGATCGTCCGCGGGCAGGCGGACTTCGAGAGCGAGACGCTCCAGAACGTCATCGAGGCGCGCAGCCGCGCGACGTCGATCAACATCTCGGCCGCGGACCTCGACGACCCCGCGAAGATGGCGCAGTACCAGCAGGCGCAGGCCGCGCTCGGCCAGTCCTTCGGCCGCCTCCTCGCGACCGCCGAGGCGTACCCGACGCTCCAGACGAACCAGGGCTTCCTGAATCTCCAGAGCCAGGTCGAGGGCACGGAGAACCGCATCGCGACGGCGCGGCGCGACTACAACCAGGCCGTCGGCGGGCTGAACGCGCGCATCCGGACGTTCCCGGCGAACCTCGTCGCGGGCTTCGCCGGCGTCCACGCCCGCGAGCCGTTCGCGGCCGACGCGGGCGCCGAGCGCGCGCCTCAGATCAACTTCGGCAACTAGGACCTGTGCGCCTCGCGCTGCTCCTGCTCCTCGCGTTCGTCGGCGCGGCTGCCCCCGTGGCGGTCGCGCCGGCGCATGCTCAGTCGGCGACGGTGGCGGCGGCGCTGCCGCCCAGGCCGAGCCCGCCGCGCCTCGTCAACGACCTCACGGGCCTTTTGTCGCCGGCCCAGCGCGCCCAGCTCGAGCGCAAGGTCGTCGCCCTCGACGACTCGACGGGCACGCAGGTCGCCGTCGTCATCGTCGCGACGACGGACGGCATCGACCCGAACGAGTACGCGACCGAGCTCGGCCGCGCGTGGGGCGTCGGGCAGCGCGGGACCGACAACGGCGTCGTCCTGCTCGCGGCGATGGACGACCACCAGGTCTACATCGCGACGGGTTACGGCGCCGAGGGCGGCCTGACCGACGCGACGGCCGCGACGATCGTCCGCACCATCATCGTCCCGCGCTTCCGCGACGGCCGCTTCTACGACGGCCTCGACGGGGCCGTGGACGCCATCGCGGCGGCCCTTGCCGGCGAGTTCCAGGCGCCCGAGCGCGGCGGCAGCGAGGAGGACTTCTCGGGCCTGCTCTGCCTCATCCTGATCGTCTTCGTCGTGTTGCTCGTGCTCGCGTCCCGGAGCAAAGGCGGGATGACCGGTGGCCCGCCGCAGCGCCGCGGCGGCCGGCGCCGCGGTGGCCCGAGCGTCATCTTCCTGCCCGGCTTCGGCGGCGGCTTCGGCGGGGGTGGAGGCTTCGGCGGCGGCGGATTTGGCGGCGGTGGTGGCTTCGGAGGCTTCGGTGGCGGCGGCTTCGGTGGCGGCGGCGCAGGCGGCAGCTGGTGAATGGAAATGCGGTTTAAGGTTTGACGTTTAAGGGAGCTCCGGTGGCGTGAACGCCTTAAACATCGGACCTTAAACCTGTCTTCGTGCTCGCCAGGGGCGTGAGCGCCGTCTCCTGCCCCGCCCTATCTTTGCGGGCTATGGACCGCCTCGCTGCCTTGCTCGACTTCCTCTGCGAGGACCCCGCCGACCCATTCACGCGGTTTGCTATCGCGCAGGAGTACGCCAAGCTCGGCCGCGACGCCGACGCTGCGGAGGCATACGAAGCGCTCGTCCGCGACCGTCCCGACTACGTCGGCACGTACTACCATCTCGGGGCGCTGTACCGCCGCCTCAGCCGGCCCGCTGACGCCGAGGCGACGCTCCGCGCCGGCATCGCCACGGCGACGGCCGCCGGCGACGCGCACGCCCGCGCCGAACTCCAGCGCGCCCTCCTCGACGACGACCTATGACCCCGCGCTTCCTCCTCCTCGCGCTCGCCGCACTCTGCCTCGCCGCGGCGCCCCACGCGCAGGCCCTCGGCGGCGACCTCTACCGCGTCCAGGCCGGCGACACGCTGTACCGCATCGCCCGCGCCAGCAACATGACCGTGGACCTGCTGCGGCGCCTCAACCCGGGCGTCGTGGACGACGTGATCTCGGTCGGGCAGACGCTGCGGCTCTCGAACCGCGCCGCGGCCGTGCCGACGCCGAGCGCCCCGACGGCGGGCGCGCCCACGGCGGGCGCCCCGACGGCCCGGCCGCCGAGCGCTTCGGGCGGTCAGATTCCCACGGCGAGTGCACCGACGGCCAGCGCCCCGGCAGCCAGCGCTCCGGCGGCGCCGGCCGGGGCGGTGACGCACGTCGTCGGCGCCAACGACACGCTCTTCCGCATCGCGCAGCGCTACGGCATGCCCATCGGCGAGCTGCGCCGCCTCAACGGCCTCACCGGCGACGCGATCCAGGTCGGGCAGCGCCTCACCGTCGTGCCCGCGCCTGGCGTGACGCCGCCGATCCAGGGCGGCGTCGCCGTGAACCCGGCGCCCGCGGCGAGCCTGCCCAATGCGCCCGCCGGCACGGCCCGCCCCTCGACGACCCGCCCGTCGACGGTGCGCCCGCCGGCCACGGCCACGACGCCGGCGCGCCCGACGCCCGTCCGCAGGGAGCCGCCGCGGCAGTGGTCTACGACCGACACGACGGTCCCGGCGGACCTCATCCACTTCGTCGAGCCTGGCGAGACGCTCTTCTCGATCGCCGCTGCCTACGGCTTCTCCGTCGACGCGCTCATCGGCGGCAACGCGCTCTCGACGGCGCCGCTCGTGCCGGGCGCGCTGCTGTACCTGCCCGCGCCGGTGGACCCGTCGTGGGCCGCGTCGCGGACGATGCCCGACGTCTCGGAGTCGGGCCTCGCGCTCGTCTACCCGGACGTCCTCGCGGGCCGGCCGACGGCCTCGGGCGAGCCCTACGACCCGCTCGCGCTGACGGCGAGCCACCGCGACCTGCCCCTCGGCACGGTCCTCCTCGTGACGAACCCCGCTTCGGGGCGCAGCACGTTCGTCCGCGTCGCAGACCGCGGGCCCGTCAGCCGCGCCTACCTCGTCGAGCTCTCGGCGGCGGCCGCCACGGCGATCGAGCTCGACCCCAACGCGGCGCGTCAGGTCGAGCTCCGCCTCATTCCCTGACGCGGATGCGTCTCCTGATCCTCGCGCTCGTGGCCGTCCCGGCGCGGGCGGTCCCGTTCGCCCAGCTTCTCCTCAGCGGAACGACCACGACGGGCGTCGCCGTCGCCGACGAGGCGGCCTACGGGCGCCTGCTGCCCGACGCGCAGACAGGATTCGGCCCCAGTGACGCCTCGAAGCCGTACCCGATCGCCTCGACGTACGCGCTCATCGCGCCGGTCGGCGAGCGCGACGGGCAGCGCTACCTGACCTCACGACCGGCGCCGTCACGGATCTGACCGAGACCGAGGCGTTCACGTCCGGCGCCGCGGCGTGGGCTGAGCGCTTCGAGCTCGTTTTCACCCGAGGCGCGACGGCCGCGGAGCCGGCCGAGGGACCTGCCTGTGCCCTCTCCGCTCCGGCGCCGAACCCGGCGACGGGCACCGCGCGCCTGCGCCTCGACGCCACCCAGTCCGGCCGCGTCACAGCGACCGTCGTCGACGCGCTCGGCCGGGCCGTGGCGACGGTCTACGACGCCGAGGTGGCAGCCGGCGCGACGGTCGAGATCGCGGTCGATGCCACGCGCCTCGCGCCGGGGACGTACGCCGTTCGCGTCGCGGGTGCGGGCGGTGCCGCGCCTCGTCGTCGTTCGGGAAGCGTCGAGCGCTGAACCTGGCGGGGCGCTGCGCCGTACGGCCCGGCGTCCCTCCGCTGCGCCCGATGAAGAGTCCGTCTGACGAGATCGCCCGCCTCGCCGCCGAGGTCGACCGCGGCGCCCTGCTGCCGCCGGCCGAGCCGCCGCCGGCGCGCCCCACCGGCTACTTCGCCGCGACGCACACGCCGACGGTGGGCTTCCTGGCGGCACTGCCGCTGTTCGTGCTCTACGAGGTGGGCGTCGTGCTCGCGAACGGCCGGAGCGGGCCGATGCAGGTCCGCGTCGGGGCGGACGTGTGGCTGAAAAACCTGCTCGCGACGGTGGGCGTCGCAGGCTGGCTCGCCGTGACGGGCGTCGTGGCGCTCGTCGGCATCGGCATTTTCATCTCGGAGCGCGCGCGGCGGCCCGTCCTGAAGCCGTGGTTCTTCGCCGGAATCGTCGGCGAGGCGTTCGTCTACGCGCTCATTCTTGCGGCCGTCGTCGGCGGGGCTGTCGGGGCGCTGTTCGGGCGCGTGCTGTGGCCGGCGGCGATGATGCAGGGCATCCCGGGCGGGCTCGGGATGCAGCTCGCGCTCTCGATCGGCGCCGGGCTCTACGAGGAGCTCGTGTTCCGCGTGCTGCTCGTCGGCGGGCTTGCGTGGGGGCTGCGGCGCGCGGTGAAGCTGGAGCCGGGGCGCGCCCTCGTGATCGCGGCGGTCGTCGGGGCGCTGGTTTTCAGCGGCGTGCACCACCTCGGCCCGTTCGGCGAGCCGTTCACGCTGTCGGCGTTCACGTTCCGCTTCCTGTTCGGGCTGGCGCTGAACGGCGTCTTCCTCGTCCGCGGCTTCGCGCTCGCGGCGTGGACGCACGCGATCTACGACGTGCTCGTGGTGAGCGGCTGGTTCAGCTGAGGAAATGCCGTTTGGAGTTTGAAGTTTGGGCTCTTTGACAAATCCCGTGGTCAGGCGGTCGCCATCAACACCCGGACCCGCATATGATCGAAGTTCGGTAGCCCGAACGAGATCCGTTTGAAGTAGCGCAGGTAGTTGTTCAGACCTTCCGTGACCGCGTTC
>JBBSQZ010000007.1:0-26221 GCA_038243565.1 Rhodothermales bacterium
CGTCACGACGAGGATCTTGTCGAAGTCGTCCTGGATCGTGCGGATGGCCTGGACGAGCGCGGCGAGGCCGTCGGCGTCCTGCGTGCCGAAGCCCTCGTCGATGACGAGCGTGCGGATCTGCGTGCCCGCCCGCTCGGCGAGGAGCTGCGAGAGCGCGATGCGGAGCGCGAAGTTGACCCGGAAGGCCTCGCCGCCCGAGTACATCTCGTAGGCGCGCGGCGCGCCCTGCGCGTCCGTGATGGTGATGTCGAGCGTCTCGCGCGTGCCCCCCGTCGTCTTGTTGTCCTTGAGCGTCTCGAGCGCGACGCGCGTCGTGCCGCCCGTCAGGCGCTCGAGGAGGACGTTGGCGCGGTCCTCGACGTCCGGCAGCGTCTCCTCGATGATGAGGCTCGGGATGCCGTTGCGGCTGAAGGCCTTGCGGAGCTCGGTGTAGAGCTTCTGCTCCTTGCGGGCGTCGCGGAGCTCGTGCCGCGCCGCGGCGAGGGCGGCACGGTCGCGGGCGGCCTGTTCGAGGCGCTCGTCGAGGGCGCCGCGGCGGGCGTGGGCGTCCGAGAGGCGGCGGCCGGCGGTGTCGCGCTCCGCGGCGAGGCGGTCGCGCGTCGCCTCAGCCGCGGGTCGGGCGGCGAGGCGCGCCGCGAGGTCTGCCCGCCCGGCCGTGAGGCGCGCGCGTTCGGTCTCCAGGCCCAGCGCCTCGGACGCCAGCGCGGCGCGACGCTCGGCCCACTCGGCGACGCTCCGGCGCACCTCCAGGAGCCGCGCGAGGCGCGTCGGCGCCTCGGCGAGGCGCGTCATCTCCACCCCAACGCGCGCGTGCTCCGGGGCGTCGTAGCCCGACGCCGCCATCTGCTGCTCGACGGCCTTCAGCGCCTCGCGCGACGCCTGCGCCGGCTCGCCGCGGTCCAGCGCCGCGCGCTGCGCCTCGAGGTCGGCCGCCTTGCGCCGGCCCTCGGCGATGCGCTCCGCACGGCGCGCCTCGGCGACGTCGATCTCGCGGAGCGCGCGCGCGTGGTGCTCGCGCATCTGGGCGCTCGCCGCGGCGGCGTCGAGGCGTGCCGCGTCGAACGGGTGGGCGGCGAGGACGCGCTCTGCCTCGGCGCGGGTCGCGCGGAGCGGCTGCGAGAACGTCTCGCCGTCGAGGCTCGCCGCGACGCCGGCCAGCTCTTTCTCGACGGCCGCGAGGCGAGCGAGGTCGGAGGCGCGGCGCGCCGTCCGCTCGCGGAGCGCGGCGAGGGCCTCGCCGGCCGCCTTGCCCGCGTCGGCCGCTGCGCGGAGGCGCTGGAAGTCGCCGCGGAGGGCGTCGCGTCGGGCGACGGCGCGGTCGCGCGCCGCCGTCGCCTTCTCCTGCTGTTTTGCGACGGTCGCGAGGTCTTGGGCGATGGCACGGGCGACGTGCTCGCGGTGGTCCTCCGTCAGTTCGGTGCCGCACGTCGGGCAGACGGCGTCGTCGGTCTGGCCGGCGCTGGCCTGCCGCTCGCGCAGTGCCGCGGCTTCCGCCGCGAGGCGTTCGGTTTCGGCGTCGAGCGTCCCGATTTCAGCAGCGATGGCCGTGCCGGTCTCGCGGACCGCCTCGAGCTGCTCGGCCGCATCGCTGGCTGCCGCGGCGCGGCGCTCGAGGTCGGCCGCCTCGGCCGGATCGGCGGCAGCCGTCGCCGCGCGCAGGCGCTCGACCTGCCCGGCCAGTTCCGCGCGCTGCCCGACGAGCGCGCCGCGGTCGGCCGCGAGGCGCCGGTCGATGCCGTCGATCTCCTGCTGCGCGACCTCGCGGCGCGTGCGGATCCCTTCCAGCGCCGCCCGCTCTTTCACGGCGGCGTCGGACGCAGCAAGATCCTTCTCAGCGGCCGGGCGCGTCTCGACGCGGGCGGTGTCCTCGCGGACCCGCTCGCGCAGCGTCTCGACGTCCAGCGCCAGCCGCTCGATGCGCGTCTCGGCGTCGGCGACTTCTTTCTGGATGCGGAGCTGAATTTCGGCCGCCCGCTGCCCCAGCGCGCGGTGCATCGTCGCCGCCTCGTCGAGCGCCGTTCGGCGAGCGCGCACGGACTCGTAGAGCGCGTGGTCCGCCTCGATCTGTTCGGCCTGCGCGACGAGCGCGTCGGCCTCGGCGATACGGCCGTCGAGGCGCGCCGCCTCGGCGCGGTTGTCCGAAAGACGCGCTCCGGTCGTCTGGAGCGCCGCGGCGAGGCGGGCGTCGTCTGCTGCCGCCGCATCGAGCGCGGCGAGCGCCGTGGCGGATTCGGCCAGGCTCGCGTCGAGGCGCGCGGCGTCGGCCTCGGTCGTCTCGATGTCGCGGGCGAGGGCGTCGCGGTCTTCCTGCCACGCCGGCGCCTGCGCCGTCGCGGCGACGAGGCGCTCGGCCTCGGCGTCGAGGCTCGCGACGCGTGTTTTCAGCGCCGAGACGCGGCCGCCGGCGGCCGTCGCGAGGCGCTCGTAGCGGTCGAGCCCGAGGATCTTGCCCAGGATGAGCTTCCGCTCGCCCGGCTTCTTGCGCGTGAACTCGTCCGACCGGCCCTGCAGCAGGAACGTCGAGTTGACGAACGTCTCGTAGTCCAGCCCCAGCTTCGCGTCGATGGCCGCCTGCGTGGCGCGCACGCTCTCGGCGGTGAGCGCGACCCAGCCGCCCGACCCGTCGGACGCCTGGAACTCGAGCCCCGGCTTGCTGGACTTGCCCGACGCCGTCTGCGTGTAGCGCCGCGCGATGCGGTGGCCGACGCCGTCGAGCGAGAACTCGAAGTCGACCTCCATCTCGCGCGCGCCGACGCGGAGCAGCTGCTCGTCCGGCTTGCGCGAGTCGCTGGACTTGCGCGCCTCGCCCCACAGCGCCCACGTGATCGCGTCCAGCAGCGCAGACTTGCCCTGCCCGTTGCCGCCCGAGAGGCACGCGACGTGGAACGCGCCGAACTCGAGGTTGGGCGCGTCTTCGCCGTAGGAGAGGAAGTTGCGGAGCCGGAGGCGGACGGGGACCATCGAAAGACGGGTTTAAGGTTTAAGGCTTAAGGAAACAACATTAAACCTTAAACTTTAAACCGAATTTATCGTTCTCCTTCGTCGAACGAGTTGAACAGGCTCCCGAGGCGCTCCTGCGCGCCGGGGAGCAACGTCTTCGCCGCGTTCCACACGACCGGCGCGGCCGCCTCGACGGGCGTGTAGAGGATCGACGCCTCGCGCGCCTCGCGGGAGATGAGCAGCGGATCGCCGCCGGGCAGGATCGAGACGCCCGTGACACGCAGGAAGACGCTCAGGCCGAACAGGGCGCGGACGAAGCCGAGCGCGGCGCCGGCGAGCGCGTCCAGCGCGCCGAGCCTGATGGCCTTGAGCGCCTTGCGGATCGTGTGCGCCGCAACCGTCAGCCCGACGACGACGACGCCGAAGGCGACGATGAAGCCGAGCAGCGGCGCCACGCGCCCCGAGACGCCGAGGCTCGCGGCCGCCGCGTCGCCGAACGGCCCCATCACGGCCGTGGCGAAGACGAAGGCGACGACCCAGCCGACCGTCCCGACGGCCTGCATCAGCGCGCCCGAGCTCAGGCCGCGCCAGATGCCGAGGCCGAGGAAGGCGGCCATCACGAGGTCCAGCATCAGGGCGCTCCCAGTGCTGCGCGGACCGCCGCCTGCACGCGCGTCCCGTCGGCCGTGTCGCCCAGCTCCTTCAGCGCCGCGCCCATCACGCGCCCCATGTCCTTCATCGACGCCGCGCCCGTCTCGGCGACGACGCGCTGGACGGCCGCCGCGATCTCGCCGTCCGACGCCTGCGCCGGCAGGTAGTCCTCGATGATGGCGAGCTCAGCACGCTCGGTCTCGGCGAGGTCCTCGCGGCCGGCCGCCTCGTACTGCGCGATGGCGTCGCGGCGCTGCTTGGCCTGCTTCACCACGACGGCGAGCACGTCGGCGTCGGTCGTCGCCTCGGCGCCGGGCTGCTTCTCGCGCTCGGTGATCGCGGTGCGGACCATCCGGATCGTGCCGAGGCGCGTCGCGTCTCTGGCGCGCATCGCGTCTTTCATGTCGGCGTCGAGACGCTCTCTGAGGGTCGGCATTGTGACTGCTGTTCGGTGTGCTGCAAGTTACGGCCGGGCGCCGAACGCCTCGGCGAGGCCCGTCGCCCACGCCTGCACCGCGCCGACGTCGCCGGGCGTCGGGCCGCCGTCGATCTCGCACGGGTCGGCCCCGCGCGTCGCGCCGAACGCCTCGAGGAGGGTATCGAGGCGCCGCGCGGCGGTCTGGTAGAACGGGTCGTAGTCGCGGTCGCCCAGCCCGACGACGCCGAAGGCGAGGCCCGAGAGGTCCGGCTGAAGGGCCTCGAGCGCCTCGACGTACTCGACGGCGTTGTCGGGGAAGGTCCCGCCGGACCACGTGCAGGTCACGGCGACGAGCTGCCGGTAGCCGTCGAGGTCCTCGGGCACGGCCTCGGCCATGTCGAGCACGTGGGCGGCGAAGCCGAGCGCGCCGAGCGCCTCGGCGATCGCCGCGGCGACGATCTCCGAGTTGCCGGTCTGCGTGCCGACGAGCACGAGCACGTCCGGGTGGGCGGCGGAAAGGTCGAGCACAGGTAAGGGCATGGAGCGAAGCGCCAAGGTCGTAAGGGCGCGGCGTGCCGTGCCCTGCGTTCAGGAGGGCGGCGCGCCTCGGGTCAACGGCTTCCAGCCGCTCCCCGCGGGTCCAGCGCCACGTCGATGCGGGCGACGGCGTCCTCGAGGTGGAGGCGGTCGAGGCGCTGCTCGGGACGGGCGTAGCGCTGCTCGGCGCGGACGAGGTCGGCGCGGAGGGCCGTGAGCTCGCCGCGGGCGAGCGGGCGCACGTCGGAGCGGCTCAGCGACAGCGGGCGGTCTCCGCGCGTCGGCGCTGCGGCGACGCCGTTCAGGAGCGAGTCGAGGCGGGCGACGTGGGCGCGCTGGAGGGCGCGCCGCGCCGCGTCGATAGGCGCGCCGGTCTGCGCCTCGGACCAGACGCCGGTGCGGAGATCGGCGAGCATCGCCTCGGCCGGGTAGACGTCCGCGCCCGGCGCGGCGAGCCACGCGGCGTCCAGCATCCGCCCGAGGCGGGCCGGCTCGAGCAGGCGCCCGAGCGCGGTTTCCTGGAGCTGCGCGATGCGGTCCGACGTGCCCGACGCCTCGATGCGCGACAGGATCGCCGGGTCGAGGAGCCACGTCGGCCGCGTGAAGCCCTCGTCTACGAGGAAGGCGACCGCGGCGCGCTCGCGCGTCCCCGAGACCGGCACGAACACCGGCTCCGCCTGCCCGCCGACGCGCGCCGTCTTCTCGACGCCGCCGACGATGCGCCCGACGTGCGCGAGGTAGCGCCCCCACTGCCCGACGACCTGCCCGTAGAGCTCGTCCAGCGTCGAGAAGTCCTCGCCGGGCTCGGTCGTCCACGCGACGAGGTTCGGGACGATGCGCTTGAGGTTGGCGAGGCCGAGGCGCGACGCCGCCACGCCGTCCGACGAGAGGTCCTCGGACTGGGCGCGCGGGTCGACGGGATCGCTCGTCTGCGCGCCGAAGCGCATCGCCGGGTCTGCCGCGCGAACGGTCGCCTCGGCCTCGAGGCGCTGGCGGATGGCGTCGTCAGAGACCGAGTCCGGGAACCAGCGGTAGCCCCAGTCGATCGCCCATTTGTCGTACTCGCCGATCTGCGGCAGCAGCTGCGTCACGCCGTCGCCGGGCTGGGCGACGTAGTTGAAGCGCGCGTAGTCCATGATCGACGGCGCCGTGCCGTGGGCGGCCGTGAACGTCGGCGAGCGAAGGCTGTCGACGGCGTAGGCGGCGGACGAGCCCCAGTTGTGCGGCAGCCCGAGCGTGTGGCCGACCTCGTGCGCGGCGACCATCCGGACGAGGCGCCCCATCACGTCCTCGCGCAACCTGGGCGAGCGCGCGTCCGGGTTGACGGCGCCGGTCTGGACGACGTACCAGTTCCGGAGCAGGTTCATCACGTTGTGGTACCAGCCGATGTCGGACTCGAGGATCTCTCCCGAGCGCGGGTCCGAGACGTGCGGCCCGTAGGCGTTCTGCGTCGCGGACGGGAAGTAGCGGATGACGGAGTAGCGCGCGTCCTCGGGGCTCCAGTCCGGGTCGTCGGTCGGCGCGTCGAGGCAGCGGATGGCGTCCGAGAAGCCCGCCGCGGCGAAGGCTTCGTTCCAGTCGGTCACGCCCTGGCAGAGGTACGGGCGCCACTGCGTGGGCGTCGCCGGGTCGAGGTAGAACGTGATCGGCGTGACGGGTGGGACGAGCTCGCCGCGCTCATAGGCGGCGATATTCGATGGGATGAGACGCCAGCGCGTCGCGTAGCGCCGCACCTCGGCGCGCTGCACGTCGAGGCCGTAGTCCGTCTGCCCGATGGCGAAGAAGCCGACGCGCGGGTCGGTCCGCCGCGCGCGCATCGGCACGTCCGGCAGGAGCACGAACGAGTGCGCCATTTCCACGGACAGCGTGCCCGTCTCCGAACCCGTCGGCGGCTTCGCCGCGTCGTACGTCAGCACCGCCCGCACCTCGACGTTTCGCGGGTACGCTGCCGCGCGGACGATGTACGACCGCGCCGCGTCGAGCTTGCGGACCTTGTACGCCTCGCGCGCCTCGGCCGGCAGGCCGAAGACGGGCGTGTCGCCCGCGAACAGGTCGGTGAGGTCCACGACCGGCGCGCCGTCGGGCCGGACGGCGGCGACGGGCAGGCGCGCGACGACCGGCGCGAACTGGGCGTCCTGGACGGCGCGGTAGATCGGCAGGCTGTCCGCCGCGACTGAGGCGAAGCGGACGGTGCGGAGCAGGACGAAGTTGCCCGCGCGCTCCCACCGGACGGCCGCCTCGTTGGCCTCCTCGCCGCCGTAGCCGGCGCCCTCGGGCGTGCGCGCGATGCGGCTCACGACGAGCATCTCGCGGCCGAAGACGGAGTCCGGGATGGCCGCCATGAGGCGGAGGCCGCCCTCGGAGCGGTAGAGCGTGAAGAGGCCGTCGTCGCCGCGGACCGAGTCCGGCACGACGGTGCGGAACGGTTTGGGCGTCGCGTCGCGCGAGGCGCTGGCCGCGGGGCGGCTCGGCGCCGCGGCGCCGCGCGGGCGCACGAGCGTACAGCCGGAGGCGAGGAGGACCGCGAGGAGGAAAACGGCGAGTCGGAGCATCGGGCGGGATGGTTCTGGGCTGGACGTGTGCCGGTCCAGAACCCCCCGTTCGAACGCGCTCATGAAACGCCATTCTGGACGCTCAGCGCAGCGCGTTCAAACTGTCCCCCTCACTGAGGGGGACAGCCGTCCGAGCCGGGAGCGAAGCGACCTGCCGGGCGGCGGGGGGTTCTTCTGTTCGGTCCGCAAGATCGGACCGGCGCGGGGCGCGGGTGGGCGTCCCGTAGCTTGCCCGACACCTCTCCTCTCCCCGACCCCATGCACAACGCCCTCGCCACGCCGCCCGTCGCGATCAACGAGCCCGTCCGCGCCTATGCGCCGGGCAGCGCGGAGCGCGCCTCGCTCCAGAAAGCGTACGCCGCGCTGGCCGACGAGCAGCCGACCATCACGCCCGTCATCAACGGCGAGCGCGTCGAGACCGGCCGTACCGAGACGGTCGTCGCGCCGCACGAGCACAGCCGCGTGCTGGCGCACGTCCACAAGGCGCGCCCCGAGGACGTCCAGAAGGCGATCTCGACGGCGCTCGACGCGCGCCACGACTGGTCGCGCCTCGACTGGACGGACCGCGCCGCCGTCTTCCTCAAAGCGGCCGACCTGCTCGCGGGGCCGTTCCGCGACCGCATGAACGCGGCCACGATGTGGGGCCAGTCCAAGAACGCGTACCAGGCCGAGATCGACGCGGCCTGCGAGCTGATCGACTTTTTCCGCTTCAACGTGCAGTTCCAGGCCGAGATCATCGCCGGGCAGCCGATCAGCGGGCCCGGCATCTGGAACCGGCAGGAGTACCGCGGCCTCGAGGGCTTCGTCTTCGCCGTGACGCCGTTCAACTTCACGTCGATCGCCGCCAACCTCTGTGCGGCGCCCGCGCTGATGGGCAACGTCGTGCTGTGGAAGCCCGCGCCGACGCAGCTCCTCTCGGCGCTCGTGATCCAGGAGCTCTTCGAGGCGGCGGGCCTGCCGCCGGGCGTCATCACGCTCCTCCCCGGCGACGGCGCCGACGTGGGCGACCCGGTGATCGCCAACGAGCACTTCGCCGGGCTCCACTTCACGGGCTCGACGGGCACGTTCAACACGCTCTGGCGCGAGATCGGGCAGGACGTCGGGCGCTACAAGTCGTACCCGCGGATCGTCGGCGAGACGGGCGGCAAGGACTTCATCGTCGCCCACGAGTCCGCCAACGCCGCGGCCGTCGCGACGGCGATCGTGCGGGGGTCGTTCGAGTACCAGGGCCAGAAGTGCTCCGCGTCGAGCCGCGCCTACGTCCCCGAGGCGCTCTGGCCGGCCGTCGAGCGCGAGATGCTCGCCCAGATGGACGAGATCACGGTCGGCCCGCCGGACGACTTCTCGAACTTCGTCAACGCGGTCATCGACCAGAAGTCGTTCGACAAGATCACGGGCTACATCGACCGCGCGAAGGCCGCCGACGGCGTCCGCATCGCGGCCGGCGGGACGTACTCGGACGAGGTCGGCTACTACATCGACCCGACCGTCCTCGTCGTGGACGACCCGCGCTACGAGACGATGCGCGAGGAGCTCTTCGGGCCGGTCGTGACGGTCTACGTCGTCCCCAAGAGCACGTCATGGCACGAGACGCTCGAGCTCGTCGACACCACGAGCCCGTACGCGCTCACCGGCGCCGTCTTCGCGCAGGACCGCCGCGTGCTCGCGGACGCGACGGCGCGCCTCGAGCACGCCGCGGGCAACTTCTACCTCAACGACAAGCCCACGGGCGCCGTCGTCGGGCAGCAGCCGTTCGGCGGCGCCCGCGCCTCGGGCACGAACGACAAGGCCGGCTCGGCCGTGAACCTCCTCCGCTGGACGAGCCTGCGGACGATCAAGGAGACGTTCGACCCGCCGACGCACTTCGGCTACCCGTTCCTCGAGAAGGGCGCGATCTGAGTCCGGAGGGGCATGAGGGATGAGGCATGGGTGGAAAGGCCGTTCTCCCAGGCCCCATGCCTCATTACCCATGGCCAAACAAAAACGCGCGGCCTCCTCGTCGGAGACCGCGCGTCGTCGTGTCGGGTAGGCGGGATTTGAACCCACGACCCCCAAGCCCCCAGCTTGGTGCGCTACCTGGCTGCGCCACTACCCGAAACCGTCCGCGGGCGGAGCCTCGCCGGACAGATGGAAGCTAGGCGGCGGGCCGGGGCGCGGCAAGGCCTCCGACAAATCCGCACGCGCGGCTCACGCGCCTGCCGCGGCGATGCGGCAGATCGTCTCGCGCGCCTGCTCGCGGATCGCCGCGAGGTCGGCCGGAATGGTGAGCGTCGCCTCGGCCGCCTCGAGGAGCGCGTCCGCCTCGAACCGGAGGGCCGCGCGCTGCTCGGCGTGCCGCGTGCGCCCGGCGACCTCGCCGAGCGTCACGAGCGCGTGCAGCGCCGCGTTGCGGTCGCCGGCGAGGTACGGGCGCAGCTGCGCGTAGACCTGCCCCACGAACTCGGGGACGCGCGTCGGGCGGGCGACGACGCGGAGCGTGCCCGCCGCGTCGAGGCGGTTCGGGCCGGGGATGTCCGCGCCGGCGAGGCGCTTCAGGGCGGCGGCGAGCCAGTCGAGGCACGAGATGGCCGTGAACGGGTCGTTGACGCCGGGCGAGAGGGCTCGCGCGGCGATCTCGACGAGCTCGTTGAAGAGGAATCGGACGTCCTGCCGGCCGGTCCGCTGGTTGCCCCACGCGAAGGCGAGGCGCAGCGCGCGGCGGGCGTCGTCCGAGACGCGGCCCGGAGGCGACGCCTCGACGAGCGCATCGCCCTCGGCCACGAAGTCGCCGGGGCGGGCGCAGACGTGGATCAGCAGGTCGTGCGTGACGGCGATCTCCACGAGCGCGTCCGCGTCGACGCCCTGGACGTAGCCGGCGCCGTCGGCGGCCACCTCGGCGACGTCGTCGGGCAGGGCCTGCGCCTCATCCTGCGTGGACTCGTCGCCGACGCGCTCGGGGAAGAGCGTCTGCACGCGCGTGTCGAGCTCGCGGCCGACGCCGGCGACGACGTTCGAGACGTGGATCGACTCGGGGACGTGGTGGATGAAGAAGATCAGGACGCCGATGCTGGCCAGCGCGAGGCCGAAGGCGACGAGGATGGCGAGGTGCGGCACGAACGGGCCGAAGGCGTCGGCGGCGTCGCCCGCCTGCTCGTCCGCCGCGCGGATCGTGCGGAGCACGAGCAGGCAGTAGAGGAACGTCGCGATGAAGGTGCCGAGCGTGACCTGGTTGCCGCGGTCGGCCATGAAGTTGGTCAGCAGCCGCGGGCCGTACTGGCCGCTCGCGTAGACGACGCTCGCGATCGTGATCGAGAACGTGACGCCGGCGACGCCGATCATCGAGCCGGCGACGGTCGCGAGGAGCTGCCGCGCGCCGTCGGGCTTGTTGGCGCGCAGCCACGAGACGCCCTCGATCCAGTCCGGCCCGAGGGCGGTGTCGAGGTGGACCATGCCGAAGGCGGCGGCGAACGCGGCGGCGGTCATCAGCGACGGGATGAACCAGTAGCTCGAGAGGAGGTCGTCCCAGAGGGCGAGGAGGCGGGCGTGCACACGTTTGGAGGTAAATCCGGGGATGCCAGTCGGACATTTCCTGTCCGGACGGCTCTTCCAAGGTCGCACCCATTCGCGCCGCCAGATCTTCGCCGCCATGTCCACTCCCGCCGCGCTCCTCCTGCCCGACGCCGCCCGCCTGCACCGCCTCGGCGAGTGGCTCGCGGACGAGCACGAGCCCGAGTTCTCGGCAGCGCACCGCGCCGCGGACGCGCTGGACGGCGAACGCCTCGGGCCGGAGGACGACGCGCTGCGCCAGGAGCGCGACAGACCTCGTCATCCCTGAGCCGCTCCCCCGTGCGGATGCCGTGACGGCGGAACGGTGAAATGAGGGGCGGGTACCCGTTGCAACAGACACCCGCCCGATGACGCTCCTCACGCCGTTCCCCCTCGGCCCGCTGACGCTCCCCAACCGGACCGTGATGGCGCCGCTGACGCGCAGCCGCCACCGCGGCCAGATCCCGACGGCCCTCGCGCCGACGTACTACGCGCAGCGCGCCTCGGCCGGCCTCATCGTCGCCGAGGCGACGCAGGTCACGCCGCGCGGGCAGGGCTACCCGGACACGCCGGGTATCTACTCGGACGCGCAGGTCGAGGCGTGGCGGGACGTGACGGACCTCGTCCACGCCGTCGGCGGGCGCATCGTTTTGCAGCTGTGGCACGTCGGCCGCGTGTCGCACTCGTCGTACCACGAGGGCGCGCTGCCCGTCGCGCCCTCGGCCATCGCGGCGACGGGAAAGGCGATGACGCCGGACTTCCAGATGGTCCCCTTCGAGACGCCGCACGCGCTCACCGGGGGCGAGATCGCCGAGACGGTCGCGGCGTACCGCGACGGAGCCCGCCGCGCCCGCGCCGCCGGCTTCGACGGCGTCGAGATCCACGGCGCCAATGGGTACCTCATCGAGCAGTTCCTGTCGTCCAGCGCCAACGTGCGGACGGACGCCTACGGCGGCTCGGTCGAGAACCGCGCGCGCTTCCTCGACGAGGTCACGGCGGCCGTGCTCGAGGAGTGGCCGGCCGACCGCGTGGGCGTGCGGCTGTCGTTCGGGCAGGGCGCCTCGGGCGCCGTCGACGCGGACCCCGCGGCGACGTTCGCGCACGTCGCGCGGCAGATGCAGGCCGCCGGACTCGTCTACCTCCACGCCATCCGCCCCAACACGCATACGACGCTGGCAGACGGTGCGCCGCGCCTCGACGTGGTCGCGCTCGCGCGCGAGCACTTCGGCGGCGCCGTCATCGCCAGCGGCGACTTCTCGGCCGACGAGGCCGAGCAGACCGTCGCCGACGGCCGGGCCGACCTCATCGCCTTCGGCCGCGCCTACCTCGCGACGCCGGACCTGCCGATCCGCCTCGCGGCGGGCGTCCCGTTCAACACGCCCGACCGGGAGACCTTCTACGGCGGCGGCGCGCACGGCTACACGGACTACCCGCTCTGGGACGGCCTCGACCCGGAGATGCCCTGACGCTCCGGCGTCACCGGCTGCCGCGGGGCGCGGACGGTGCCAGGATCGGACCGAGGCGCCGTCACGGGGTGTCGAGGTGCTCGATGAGGTCCGAGAGGAAGGTGCGGAGGTCGGCGAGGCGCGCGCGGGCGTCGTCCGGCAGCGCCGGCGCGGCGGGCGTCTCGTCGCCGGCGATCTCGCGGGTGAGCGCGATGCGGGCCCCCTCGATGGTGTACTTGTCGTCGCGGAGCAGGCGCTGCACGCGGAGGAGCACGTCGAGGTCGCGGTCGGTGTAGGTCCGGTTGCCGGCGCGGTTCTTCTTCGGGCGGAGCTCCTCGAACTCGCCCTCCCAGTAGCGGAGCACGTGCGGCTTGAGGCCGGTCAGGTCGCTGACCTCGCGGATCGAGTAGTACAGCTTTCGGATGGCGGGCATCGCGGCGGGACGGCGGGCTGTGCAGAATACGTGCGAACGGCCCCGGCGGGTCCGAATGCACGCACAGCGGCGGACACCGGTCGGGCGGGCGGGCTACGTTCGCGGGCTCCACCGTGCTCCCCGTGCGCCGTCTGCTGTCGTTGCCGCCCGAGGCGGGCCTCTCGCTCGTCGTCCTGTTCTGGGGCCTGAACTTCGCCGCGATCAAGGTCCCGCTGGCCGTGATGCCGCCGCTCGTAGTCAACGCGGCGCGGTTCGCGCTCTCGGCGGCCGTGCTCGGGGCGATCCACGCGGTGCAGTGCCGCGCCCGCGGCGTGTCGATGTTCGCGACGTTCCGAGCCGGCGCGTGGCAGGTCATCGGGCTGGGGCTGCTCGGGCAGGTCGTGTACCAGCTCGGCTTCATCCTCGGGCTGGACCGGACGACGGCGGGCCTCGCGGCGATCCTCATCGCGGCGAGCCCGCTCGTGACGGCCGCAGCCGGCCACGCCTTCGGCATAGACCGCCTGAAAAAGCTCGGCTGGGTCGGCTTCGCCGTCAGCCTCGCCGGCGTCGCGGTCGTGATCCTGTCCAAGCCTGCGGCGTCGTCGGGCCACGCGGACGCCGACGCGCTCGGCGTGGCCCTCCTGCTCGGTGCGGCCGTCGCGTGGGGCCTCTCGACGGTCTGGAGCCGGACGCTGCTCGGCCGCGGCGCGACGGCCGTCGGGCTGTCGTTCTGGGGCGTGCTCATCGCCGTCCCGGTCCTCGCCGCGCTCGCGCTGCCCGACCTCGCCGCGGTCGAGTGGGCTGCGGTCGGGTGGAAGGCGTGGGCGGCGATCGTCTACTCGGGCGTGCTCTCGACGGGCGTCGCGTACTGGCTGTGGTACGACGCCGTGCTGCGCGTCGGGCCGGCGCGGGCGGCGGCGTTCTCGAACCTCACGCCGTTCGTCGGCGTCGCGGCGGGCGTCGCGTTCCTGGGCGAGCCGTTCGTGCCGCTGCAGGTCGTCGGCGGGGCGCTCGTGATCGCGGGGCTCGTGGTGATGCGCCGCGGCGACCGGCCGGCCCTCCCCGGCGCGCCGCCGGTCGTGCCGGTCGAGGACGCGGCTGCGTTAACGGCAGGGCATGGGGGATGAGGCGTGGGGCATGGGAGAAAGGCATTCGCCCCGTGCCTCATGGCCCCTCCCTCATGCCCCCTCAGTTCGCGGCAGCCGGAAGAGACGCTCGGCGGTCTCGGTCGTCGCCGCGGCAATCTCGCCCAGTTCCACCCCGCGCAGCGCGGCGAGGCGCTCGGCGACGAGCCGCACGCGCGCCGGCTCGTTGCGCTCGCCGCGGTGCGGCGACGGCGAGAGGTACGGCGCGTCGGTCTCGAGGACGATCCGGTCTAGCGGCACGTCCGCGATCGCCTCCGGGACGCCGCCCTTCTTGTACGTCAGCGTCCCGCCGAGGCCGAGGTGGAAGCCGAGCGCGAGCACGTCCGCCGCGAGGCCCGGCGGGCCGCCGAAGCAGTGGAAGACGCCGCGCAGCGGCGCGCCCTCCGCCTCGGCCGCGACGTCGCGGACGATCGCGACGAGGTCCTCGGCGCACTCGGCCGAGCCTTTCACGTCGCGGTTGTGGATGACGAGCGGCAGGTCCGCCCGCCGCGCCATTTGCGCGTGCACGCGGAACGACGCCCGCTGCGCGTCCGCGGCGTCGCGGCTCCAGTAGTAGTCCAGCCCCGTCTCGCCGACGGCGACGACGCGCGGGTCTACGAGGAACGCCTCGATTCGGGCGAGGTCGCCGTCGGCCATCTCGGCGACGGACGTCGGGTGGACGGCGGCCATCGCGAAGACGCCATCGTAGCGGTCGGCCACGTCGAGCGCTGCGTGCACCGAGGCGACGTCGGTCGGCGGCATCAGGATGCGCGTCACGCCCGCCAGTCGGGCGCGGTCGACGGCGGCGTCGCGGTCGGCGTCGAACGCGGCGAGGTACAGGTGGGCGTGCGTGTCGACGAGCATCGCGGGGCGGGCGGTTTCGGCTTGGATCGCGCCGCGGCGTCGAGGATCCGCGGACTTTCGGCCGGGCCGTAGCTTCCAACCCCTTTAACCCGACCCCGCGACGATGTCCGCCCCGATCTCGATGACCTCCGACGGCCTCGCCGTCCCCGACCAGCCCATCATCCCGTTCATCGAGGGCGACGGCATCGGCCCCGACATCTGGGCCGCCGCGAGCCGCGTCCTCGACGCGGCCGTCGAGACGGCGTACGGCGGCGACCGGAAGATCGAGTGGCGCGAGGTCCTCGCCGGGCAGAAGGCCTTCGACCAGACGGGCAGCTGGCTGCCGGACGAGACGCTGGACGTCATCCGCGAGCACCTCGTCGCCATCAAGGGCCCGCTCACGACGCCCGTCGGCGGCGGCATCCGCTCGCTCAACGTCGCGCTGCGCCAGATCCTGGACCTCTACGTCTGCCTGCGGCCGGTGCGCTACTTCGAGGGCGTGCCGTCCCCGGTGAAGCGCCCCGAGGCGGTCGACGTCGTCATCTTCCGCGAGAACACGGAGGACATCTATGCCGGCATCGAGTTCGAGGCGGGCACCGAGGACGCGGCGACGTTCCGGCGGCTGCTCGAGGAGAATTTCCCGAAGCAGTTCAAAAGCGTCCGCTTCCCGGACACGAGCGGCTTCGGCGTGAAGCCCGTCTCGCAGGAGGGCACCGCGCGCCTCGTCGCGGCCGCGCTGGACTTCGCCGTCCGCGAGGGCCGCGAGAGCGTGACGCTCGTCCACAAGGGCAACATCATGAAATTCACCGAGGGCGCCTTCCGCGACTGGGGCTACGACGTGGCGAAGGAGCAGTTCGGCGCGGTCGAGATCGACGGCGGGCCGTGGTGCCGGATTCCGGACGGCAAGCCGGGCGCGGGCATCGTCATCAAGGACGCCATCGCGGACATCACGCTGCAGCAGGTCCTCACGCGCCCCGAGGACTTCGACGTCGTCGCGACGCTCAACCTCAACGGCGACTACCTCTCGGACGCGCTCGCGGCGCAGGTCGGCGGCATCGGCATCGCGCCGGGCGCCAACATCAACTACAGCACCGGCGCGGCCGTCTTCGAGGCGACGCACGGCACGGCGCCGAAGTACGCCGGCCAGGACAAGGTCAACCCGTCCAGCGTCATCCTCTCGGGCGAGATGATGCTGCGCTACATGGGCTGGACCGAGGCCGCGGACCTCATCATGGCGTCGATGGAGACGACGATCCTGCAGAAGCGCGTCACCTACGACTTCGAGCGCCTCATGGACGGCGCGACGCTCGTCTCGTGCTCCGGCTTCGCCGACGCGCTCATCGAGAACATGACGAGTGCCGCACACACTGCGTGACGCCGGGCGGGCAGGAGGAACGCGGTCCAGGCAGCCCACGGCGCGATCCGGGCGGCGGCGCGGCGCGGCGGGGAACTTTTTCAAACCGTTCATAAGTTCTACACGCTCACCCACCCGCATCACCCATGCGCGCATTCATCATGGCCGTCGCTCTCGGCCTTTCCCTGACCGCCTGCGCCGACTCGCCGGAGCAGAACGCCATCGACGCCGGGGCGCCTCCCGGAGACCAGGCCGACGTCATCGGCGACGGTGAGATCATCGACGAGCCCGGCGAGCCCGAGGGCAACGTCTTCATGACGTATGATACCGACACCGACGGGTACCTCTCCGACACCGAGTACGGCACCAACTTCGGCACGGTCGTCATGAAGGACTACGACACGGACGGCGACGGCCGCGTCTCGGCAGCGGAGTACGACGCCTACCAGGTGGCGCACCCGATGGCCCCTGCGACGAACATGTAGCTCTGCTCCGGCAGACGCTACTCCGCGCCCCAGCCGACTTGTTCGGCCGGGGCGCTTAGTTTTTCAGGACGCAGCGAGGTGGACGGTCCCCGGAGCCGTTCTGCGCGGTACCCTCAGGCGGCGGGCGCTGCGCGACGGCCGGCAGCCGCCCCGTCACGCCTCGATGGACCGCAGCGGACGCCTCGGCGAGGCGTCCCTACCTTGGGCGCCGCGCCGGTAGGGCGTGCTCGCCGAGCGCGCCGCGGTCCGTGCGCGGACCTTCACCGGATAGCGCGCATCTATCCCCGACGCCCTGAATGCGCATCCTGCTGAAGATTCTCGTCGGCCTCGTCGTGTTGATTGGTGCCGCCGTGCTCGGCGGATGGCTGTTCGTGCGCGCGAGCCTGCCGACGCTGGACGGCGAGGCGCCGCTCGCTGGCCTGAGCGCCCCGGCGACCGTTGAGCGCGACTCGCTCGGCGTCGTCCGCATCACCGCCCGGACGCGGGCCGACGCGGCGCGCGCGCTGGGCTTCGTCCACGCGCAGGAGCGGTTTTTCCAGATGGACCTGCTGCGCCGCGCCGGCGCCGGCGAGCTCTCGGCGCTGATCGGAAGCAAGACGGTCGAGGCGGACAGGAAGCTGCGGCCGCACCGCTTCCGCGAGCGCGCACGGCAGGTTGTGGCCGGCCTGCCGGCGCCCGACCGCGCCATTCTCGACGCCTACGTCGCCGGCGTCAACGCGGGGCTCGAGGCGCTCGGCGCTCGGCCGTTCGAGTACGCCGTCCTGCGCGCCGCGCCCGAGCCGTGGCGCCCCGAGGACACGATCCTCGTCGGCTACACGATGTTCATCGACCTCCAGCGGAGCCGGCTCGTGGACGAGATGGAGACGCGCGCCGAGCGGACGGCCCTCCCCCCTGCCCTCGCCCGCTTCCTCGACCCGATCGGCGACGAGTGGGACGCGCCGCTCATCGGCGGCGCCCTCGCCGCGCCCGCGATCCCGCCTCTCGACTCGCTCGGCGGCTACCGCCCGGGTCCGATGTACGCGGATTCGTCCGGCACCGACGCGCCGCTCGACCGCGGGTCCAACAACTGGGCCGTCGCCGGCAGCCAGACCGCGACGGGCGCCGCGATCGTCGCCAACGACATGCACCTCGGGCTGCGGCTGCCCAACATCTGGTTCCGCGCCTGGATCGAGACGCCGGGCCACGCCGTCGGTGGCCTCACCTTGCCGGGCACGCCGACCGTCATCGCGGGCTCGAACGGGCACGTCGCCTGGGGCCTCACCAACTCGTTCGGCGACTTCGTGGACCTCGTGCGCCTCGTCCCGGCCCCAGGGGGCCGCGTGAGAACGGCGACTGGCACCGTCGCGACGCGCGTCGTGCGCGACACGATCCTGGTCGCCCACGGCGCGCCCGTCGCCATCGAGACGACCGAGACGCCGTGGGGGCCGGTCCTCTCCCAGGACGAGCAGGGCAACCGGTACGCCGCGCAGTGGGCGGCGCACCGACGGGGCGCCGTCAACCTGGACCTGCTGCGCATGGAAGCCGCGACGACGGTCGCCGAGGCGCTCGACATCGCCGCCGCCGCCGGCATCCCCGCCCAGAACCTCGTCGCCGGCGACGCGGCCGGACACATCGGCTGGACCATCGGCGGGCGCCTGTCCGAGCGCCGCGGCCGCGACGGCCAGACGCCGGCGCTCTCGACGGACCCGGACGCGCTCTGGCCCGGCCTCCGCGACCCGGCCGAGACGCCGCGCGTCGTGGACCCGCCCGGCGGGCAGGTCTGGACGGCCAACAACCGCGTCGCCGGCGGCGAAGCGCTCGGCCTCATCGGCCTCGGGCCGTACGACGTCGGCACGCGCGCGGGCATGATCCGCGACGACCTCGCGCGCCTCTCGGCGCCCGTCACCGAGCGCGACCTGTTCCAGATCCAGCTGGACGACCGCGGCGTGTCGCTGATGCGCTGGCAGGGCCTGCTGCTCGAGACGCTCGACGCCGAGGCGCTCCGCGGACGTCCGGACCGCGCCGCGCTCCGCTCGCGCGTCGAGCGCTGGGGCGGGCGCGCCTCGGTGGACTCGCCCGGCTACGGCCCGGTCCGTGCCTTCCACGAGACGCTCGACACGCTCCTCACGGCGTCCCTGCTCACGCCCGTCCGCGCCCTCTACGCCGACGCCGACGACCTCCGCGAGTCCGCCCTCTGGGCGCTCGCGACGCAGCAGCCGGCCTATCTCCTCCCGCCCGACGTCTCGTCGTGGCGCGCACTCCTCCTCCGCGCCGCCGACGCCGCCACGGCCGAGCCGCCGACGTGGGGCGACCACAACCGCGCCGACATCAAGCACCCGCTCGCGGACGCGCTGCCGTTCGTCGGCCGCTTCCTGCGGATGCCGCCGGACCCGCTGCCCGGCGACGCGCCGATGCCGCGTGTGGCGCGGCCGGACTTCGGAGCCTCCGAGCGAATGGTCGTCTCTCCTGGCCACGAGGCGGACGGCATCCTGGACATGCCCGGCGGGCAGGCCGGCCACCCGATGTCGCCGTACTGGGGCGCCGGCCACGACGCGTGGGTGTCGGGCCGCCCGCTGCCGTTCCTGCCCGGACGCGCCGTGTGGACGCTCCGACTCGTCCCCGCGCGGTGATCGCGGGACCGCCGACCTGCCGCTGGCGTACGTTTGCCTTCCCACCGCCCCTCCGCCGCCGTGTCCCGTTCCGAATCGTCCAGCCGCAACCTGCTGTCGTTCCAGCACCACGCCGAGGAGATCGTCAACAACTCGCCGCGCCTGAGGGCGCTGGCGCGGCGTGCACAGCGCAAAGCCAGCGCGCCCAAGAGCCGCCTCGGCTCGCTGCGAACCGATATTCCGGTCCTCATCCGCCTCGTCCGCTCCTACGCCCGCGGCGACTACCGCAGCCTGCCGTGGAAGTCGATCGTGCTCGCGACGGTGGCGCTGCTCTACTTCGTGACGCCGTTCGACCTGATCCCGGACTTCCTCGTCGGCACGGGCTTCCTCGACGACGCGATCGTGGTCGCCTACGTCCTCAAGGCCATCCGCGACGACCTCGGCCGCTTCGAGGAGTGGGAGGCCGTCACGGCGCTGGCGGACCCGGACGCGCTGAACCCGCCGTACTGAGGGGGTGCAGTTTGGAGGGGGAATGGGACCGAGCCCCTGGAGAAGCTGTGGCTCTGCAGTTTGAAGAGAGGAACTTTTCAAGCAAGACAACTCCAAACTCCAAACTCCAAACTCCAAACTCCAAACTCCAAACTCCAAACTCCAAACCATGCGCCTCGCCCTCCTCGCCCTCGTCCTCGCCTCGTCGTCCGTCCTCGCTCAGCCCGCGGCTCCTGCACCGGAGCCCGTCGACACGGCGGCTGTCTCGTTCATCCGCGCCGAGGCGCTCCAGCATGGCCGCGTGATGGACCACGCACTCTGGATGACCGACGTCGCCGGGGCGCGCCTCACCGGCGGGCCGGAGCTCGACGCGGCGCAGCGCTGGGCCGTCGGGCAGTTCCAGGGCTGGGGCCTGACGGCCGCGATGGAGCCGTGGGGCACGCTCGGGCGCGGCTGGCAGGTGCAGCGCTTCGCGATGATGGCGCGCGTCGCCGGCGGACCTGCTGCGGGCGCGACGCGCGCGCCGGGCGTCGTCGCCGGGCAGGCGTTCATCGTGCAGGGCGCGCCGAAGGCGTGGAGCCCCGGCACGGGCCGCGTCTCGGCCGAGGTCGTCGTCGTCCCGCCGGACGCCGACGTGGCGGCGATGGCCGCCTCGCTGCGCGGCAAGATCGTGCTCCTCGGCGCGCCGACGCCCGTCGACATCGGCCTCGAGGCGATCGCCACGCGCCGCGACGCCACCGAGCTGCTCGGCCTCGCCAACGCGCCGGGCTCGCCGACGAGCGGCGGCCGGACCTACACGCCCGAGGTGATCGCGCGCGCGCGCGCCGCGCAGGAGCGCCGCAACGCGCTCTTCGCCTCCGGCGCCCTCGCGATCCTCGAGCCGTCCGGGACCGGCGGCCACGGCGCCGTCCGCACGATGGGCGCCCAGGTGCCCGTCGCGCCCGAGGCGGGCTTCATGCAGCGCCCGCAGCCGTGGGCGCAGGGCGTGACGACGGTCCCGCAGATCGTCCTCCTCGACGAGCACGCCAACCGCCTGATGCGCCTCGTCGCCGCGGGCCAGCGCGTGACGCTGGACCTCGACTTCGACGCGGCCTTCCTGCCGGCGCAGACCGAGGAGAACGTCATCGCGGAGATCCCCGGAACGGACCTCGCCGGCGAGGTCGTGATCCTCGGCGGACACCAGGACTCGTGGCACTCGGGGACGGGCGCGACGGACAACGCCGCGGGCTCGGCGGTCGTGATGGAGGCCGCGCGCGTGCTCAAGGCCTACTACGACGCGCGCGGCCGCGGCCCACGCCGCACGATCCGCTTCGCGCTGTGGTCCGGCGAGGAGCAGGGCCTCTTCGGCTCGCAGGGCTACGTCAACACCCACTACGCGACGGCGGCGGGCTTCGGCCAGTCGGCGACGGCGATCACGCCCGCGCAGGCGACCGTCTCGGCGTACTACAACCTCGACAACGGCTCGGGCCGCATCCGCGGCATCTACGCCCAGAACAACCCCGCCGCCGTCCCGATCTTCCGCGCGTGGCTCGCAGCCTACAACGACCCGGACGCGCGCACGGTGACGCTCCAGAACACCGGCGGCACGGACCACCTCTCGTTCGATGCGGCCGGGATGCCGGGCTTCCAGTTCGTCCAGGACCCGCTCGCCTACGGCGCGCAGACGTGGCACACGTCGATGGACGTCTACGACCACCTCTCGAAGCCGGACCTCGAGCAGGCGGCGGCGGTCATGGCCGTCTTCGCGTTCCACACCGCCGAGCGCGACGCGCTGATGCCCCGCAAGCCGTTCAGCATCGCGCCGGTGAGCGGATCGAACTGAGGGATGATTCGCGATGCGTGATTGAGAGTCTCATCTCACGCATCACGAATCACGCATTATATGGGGCAGGCACGAGGCCAGATCTCCGGCCGTTGACTCAGGGCCGGCCGGCGTGTGACTTCGAGGCGCCGCGGCACGGCCCTCCTGTGTCACCTGCCTCCTGATGCCATGCGCCGACTCTGGCTCGCGCTCCTCGTCCCCGTCCTCGCCGCCGCCGCGTTCCTGCCCGCCGCGACGCTCTCCGGAACCGTCACCGACGCGTCCGGCGCGCCCGTCGCAGCGGCCAACGTGTCCATCGCCGGGACGGCTCTCGGCGCCGCGACCGACGCCTCGGGCCGCTTCACGATCTCGGGCGCCGACGCCGGGACGGTCGACGTCCGCGTGACGGCCGTCGGGTACGCGCCGCGCGTCCAGCACGGCATTGTGCTGCGCGACGGCGAGACGGAGCGCCTCGACGTGCGTCTCGAGCGCGCCGACGTGGAAGTCATCGTGGCCGACGAACGCTCCGGGCGGAACAGCATCGGGATGAGCGTCGCGCCGCCCCCGTCGCCCTCACCCGTGATGCGCGGCGCGCCGGCCACCGCGTCTTCGCCGAGCGTCTCGGGCGACGCGCCGATGCGCAGC
The DNA here is from genome assembly GCA_038243565.1 of Rhodothermales bacterium. Classification (GTDB taxonomy): domain Bacteria; phylum Bacteroidota; class Rhodothermia; order Rhodothermales; family Rubricoccaceae; genus DASVSE01. The sequence goes on from JBBSQZ010000007.1 coordinate 21,810, forward strand.
CGGGCGACGAGCGACGCCTCGACCGGCGAGGTCGCCGGCGAGGCGCGCACGGAGGACGCAGCGCGCCGCGAGGCGCCCGGCCGGGTGCCGCCGCGGCGCCGCGCGCAGCCGCGCGCCGGCCTCCTCACCGCCGGCGACATCGACGACGGACTGAACTGGGACGCCTTCCTGCGCTACGCGTCGCGCGCCGAGCAGCGCGGCTCGTCGCTCCGCGACCTCAACCTGAGCGACCGCCTCACGCTCCGCATCGTCGATCGCGACGGGCGCCCCGTCGCCGGCGCGCGCGTCCGCATCGACGCCTCGACGGGCCGCGGGCTCACGACGGAGGCCGGCACGGACGGCCGCCTCGCCCTCTTCCCGCGCTACGACTTCGGCCCGGGCGTGTCGCGCCTCGACGTGAGCGTGACGCCGCCCGGCGGCGGCGCCGAGCGGACGGAGACGCTCGACGTGTCCCGCCAGCGCGGCGACACCGACCGCACGATCCGCCTCCAGACGCGCGCTGAGCGCCCGCAGGCGCTCGACCTCGCCATCGTCCTCGACGTGACGGGCTCGATGGGCGACGAGCACCGCTACCTCACCGACGAGTTCGAGAACATCGTCGCGCAGGCGCGCCGCCGCTACCCGCGCGCCGACCTCCGCTTCGCGCTCGTCGCCTACCGCGACCACGGCGACGAGTTCGTCGTCCGCCGGTGGGACTTCACGCGCTCCGAGCGCGAGATGCGGCAGCGCCTCGAGCAGCTCTCCGCCGGCGGCGGCGGCGACATGCCCGAGGCCGTGGACGAGGCGCTCGACGCGATGCTGGACCTCGACTGGCGCACGGGCACCGCCGCCCGCATCGCCTTCCTCGTCGCCGACGCGCCGCCGCACGCCGAGCGCATGGACGAGACGCTCCAGGCCGTCCGCGAGGCGCGCGCGCGCGGCCTGCGCCTCTACCCGCTCGCCGCCTCGGGCGTCGACGCCTCGGCGGAGCACCTCATGCGCACGGCGGCCGTGCTCACGCAGGGCCGCTACCTCTGGCTGACGGACGACTCGGGCGTCGGCAACGCGCACGCCGAGCCGAACGTGCCGTGCTACGACGTGCAGACGGTGGACAAGCTCGTCGCGCGCGTCATCGAGTCGGAGCTCGCCGGGCGCCGCGTCGAGGCGGACCCGCAGGACGTCGTCCGGTCCGTCGGCAACCCGGTCGCGGGCGTCTGCCAGCCCGAGGCGGCGCAGCAGCAGGTCCAGCCGCGCCGCCGCCCCGGCGGCCTCGGCTACGACTAATGTCGGGGGGCTGGGGGCTGGAAACCGGCCACCGGAGCCGAACCGAGCCCCTCTTTCCTACTGTGTCATCCCGGCCCCCGAGCCGGGATCTCCTGAATGGTGGGACGCGCTTGAATGGTCACGTCGCACACTAACAAACATCGAGGAGATCCCGGATCAAGTCCGATATGACATATTCTCATCACTGCGATAAGCATGACGGGTGGCGCATGTTTGGAACCTTCTGATGCACTCGGTTCCCGTCCTCCGTCCTCCCCTCACGCCTCGACGCGGGCCCGGGCGCGGACGATCATCACCGCCCCGTCCTGCCGGCGCGCCGCCGCGGCCATCCCGAGCGCCTCCGCGAGCGCGTCCGGGCGGATCGGCTTCGGGACGTACGTGTCCATGCCCGCCGCGAGGCAGGTGTCGCGGTCGCCCTCCATCGCGTTGGCCGTCAGCGCGACGATGAACGGCTGGCGCTCGGGCGCGACCGAGGAGCGGATGCAGCGCGTCGCGCCGAGGCCGTCGAGGACCGGCATCTGGACGTCCATCAGCACGACGTCGTAGGGCACGGCGGCGTCGCGGACGGCGGCGAGCGCCTCGGCGCCGTCCGCCACCACGTCGGCGGTGATGCCGAGGCGTGCGAGCAGGCGCAGTGCCACCTTCTGGTTCACCGCGTTGTCCTCGGCGATGAGGACGCGCACGGCCGACGCCTCGGCGGCCGCGGCCACAGCAGCGGCGGCCGGGGCCGTCCGGGGCCCATCGCGGCAGGTCGTCGACGCGAGCGCCGTCGCGAGCGTCCGGACGAGGACGGCGCGCTTGGTCGGCTTGGGGAGCCACGCGTCGAAGAGGTCCGCCGCGTCGTCGGGGCGCTCGGTGAGCGACGACAGCATGACGAGCACGCACGGCGCGCCGGGCGTCGCGCGGAAGCTGCGGGCGAGGTCGACGCCGTCCGTGCCCGGCATGTGGTAGTCCAGGATGGCCGCGTCGAAGGGCCGGCCTTCAGCGCGGGCGGCGCGGTCGAGGTCGAGCGCCTGCCGTGCGTCCTCGGCCAGGACGACCTCGAGGCCCGCGGCGCGCAGCTGGAGGTCCACCATGCGGCGGTTGGCCGCCGTGTCGTCCACGACGAGGACGCGGCGGCCGGTGAGGGCCGCCTCGGCCGGCGGCGCCGGCACCTCGGCCGGCTCCGCGGCGATCGTGAGCGAGAACGTCGAGCCGTGGCCCGGCTCGGGCGCGGGCGCGCTCGTTGCGGAGAGGCCGCCGCCCATGAGCACAGCGAGGCGCGTCGAGATGGCGAGGCCGAGGCCCGTGCCGCCGTAGCGCCGCGTCGTCGAGGCGTCGGCCTGCGTGAAGGCGTCGAAGAGCGTCGGCAGGGCGTCGGCCGCGATGCCGATGCCGGTGTCGCGGACGTCGAAGCGGAGGCCGCCGGGCGCAGCCACGACCGACACGACGACCCCGCCCGAGGGCGTGAACTTGACGGCGTTCGAGAGCAGGTTGATGAGCACCTGCCGCACGCGCGTGACGTCTCCGTAGACGGCCGGCGGCACGTCCGCGGCGACGTCGTAGGCGAGGCCGACGCCCTGCGCGGCCGCCCGCGGCGCGACGAGGTCCAGGGCCTCCTCGACGACGCGGTGGATCTCGAACGGCTCGCGCTCGAGGTCGATGCGGCCGGCCTCGATCTTCGAGAAGTCCAGCACGTCGTTGATGATCGTGAGCAGCGTCTCGCCCGAGACGCGGATCGTCTCGACGAACTCGGCCTGCTCGGCGTCGAGGCGCGTGTCCAGCAGCAGGCCCGTCATGCCGATGACGCCGTTCATGGGCGTCCGGATCTCGTGGCTCATCGTGGCCAGGAACTCGGACTTGGCGCGGGCGGCGGCGAGGGCGTCGCGGCGCGCGCCGTCCAGCGCGACGTTGGTCTCGGCGAGGCGCTCGAGGGTCTCCTCGGCGCGGTCGCGCTCGGCGCGCACCTCGGCCGTGCGCGTCTCGACGGCGTCGGCGAGGGCGCGGGCCGTGCGGCGGTACTGGCGCACGCGCCAGCGGTACGCCCCGGCGCCGGCGGCGGCGAGCGCGAGCAGCGCGGCGAGCGCGAACAGGGGCGTCCGCCAGAACGGCGGCACGACGGTGAAGGTGAGCGTCTCGGGCGGGGACCACCGCCCGTCCGCGCCCGTCGCGCGGACGAAGAGCGTGTAGTCGCCCGACGCGAGGTCCGGAAGCGTCGCCGTGCGGCCCGAGCCGGCCGGGCTCCACTCCTCGGGCAGCGCCCCCGCCGGCAGCGTGCCGCCGCGGACGAGTGCCGTCTGGTAGCGGACGCTCTCGGGCGCGACCATGTCGATGCCGACGAACGACACGCTGACGGTCGAGTGGTTGTAGGGCACGCGCAGCCCGACCGGCAGCCCGCGCGCGTCGACGCGTTCGGCCAGCGCCTGCCAGCGCGCGCCACCGCCGAGCGACAGGCCAGTGATGTGGACCCGCGGCGGCCGCGGAGCCACTTCGGCACGTGGGTCGTAGCGGACGAGCCCGCTCGGCGTGCCGACCCAGAAGCGCCCGTCCGGCCCCCACCGCAGCGCGCCGAGGTTGGACTCGACGGGCGTGAAGCCGCGGCTCGCGGCGTACACGACGGCCGGCAGCGGCCGCCCCGCGACGGGCCGCGACACGTCCAGCCGGACGAGCCCGCGCGTCGTGCCGGCCCACAGGCGCCCGTCGGGCGCCGTCGCGAGCGCGTAGAGCGTCGCGCCGTCGAGGCCCGGGCCGAACGGGTGCAGCGTGGCGCCGCCGGCGCCGAAGCGGACGAGCCCGTGGTCCGAGAAGCCGCCCCAGACGGTCCCGGCGCCGTCCAGCGCGATCGCGTTCACGACGGCGTCGCCGCGACCCGTCGCGACGGGCACGAGGCGGGTGCCGACGAGGCGGCTCACGCCGTTGTCGGCCGCGACCCAGAGCGTCCCCGCCCGGTCGAAGAGGAGCGCGTCGACGAGCGGGTTCTGGGGGCTGCCCGGCAGCGCGAAGGCCGTCACGCGGCCGTCCGGCGCGATGCGGCCGGCGCCCGTCGAGCCGGTCCAGATGCTGCCGTCGGGGCCTTCGGTGAGCGCGGCGATGGCGCCGCGCGGCAGTCCCTGCGCGGTTCCGATGCGGCGTCCGTCCGGCGCGACGAGCGCATGCTCCGTCCCGATCCA
>JBBSQZ010000008.1:0-25531 GCA_038243565.1 Rhodothermales bacterium
AGGTCGTAGCCCTGCCCGACGTTGGCCTCGACGGCCACGACGGGGTCGCCGTTTAGTTGCTTTATCAGGGCGGGCCCCAAGCCCTCGCGCGTCGTCGCGACCTCGCGCAGAGAGAACGTCATCGGGCCGCGCGGCGGCTGGACGCGCAGCGGCAGGTTCTGGAGCGCGGCCGCGCTCTGGCGGTACTCGGGCGCGTAGCGGACGGTCACCTGGCGCGTCTCGCCCTGCGGGTCCACCCAGTCGCCGGCGTCGATGCCGGCGAAGGCGGGGCGCAGCGAGAAGGCCACGTCGGCGACGGAGACGCCGCGCTGGAGGGCCGCGTCGCGGTCGATGTCGACGGCGAGCTCGGGCCGGCGGCCGCGCGTCGAGAGGCCGACGTCGGCCGCGCCGGGGACCGTGCGGACCTCGCGCAGCAGCGCGTCCGCCGCCTCGGCGAGCGTCTCGGAGTCCGTCCCGACGAGCTGGAGCTGGATGGCCTTCTGGGCGTCGAAGCCCTGCGCGACGGCGACCTCGACGCCGGCGACGTCGGCCGCCTCGCGGCGGATCTCCTCGGTGAGGTCCACCTGGCTCTTGTCGCGCTGGTCGATCGGCACCAAGCGCGCGTAGATCGAGCCCTCGTCGACGGCACCGGTCGCGGACGAGACGGTCGCGTAGGCGTACTCGACCTCGGGGTGCGCCCGCGTGATGGCCGTCACGCGCTCGATCAGCGCGCGCGTCTCGGCGAGGTTCGAGCCCGGCGGTGTCTTGATGGACATGCTGATCTCCGAGCGGTCGTCGACGCCGAAGAGCGAGCCGCCGACGTGCGCCGAGTCCGGCGAGAATTTGATCGCCGCGCCCATCACGAGGAGCGAGCCGAGCAGGAGGGGTGCCGTCACGTACCAGTGCTTCGGCAGCACCTTCAGCACGACCGAGAACACGGCCGCGACGACGACGACGACGCCCATCGCGACGATGCCGGACGCGGGCAGTGCGATGGCGGCGAATAAGGAAGCGAAGGCCCACAGGATCACGATCGACGGGTGGTCCAGCGCCCACGCGATGACGCGGCGGTAGCCGTGCGCCTGCCGATCGAACCACGCGTTGAAGCGGTCGAGGACGCGCGTGACGATAAACTTCTTGTCCTCCGGCACGTGCGGGTCGGGCCAGTACGCCGAGAGCATCGGGTCCAGCGAGAACGAGACGAACAGCGACACGAGGACGGACGTCGCGATGGTGAGCGCGAACGGCTTGAACCACTGCCCGGCGATGCCGTCGATGAAGCCGATCGGGACGAACACGGCGACGATCGAGAAGGTCGTCGCGGCGACGGCCAGACCGATCTCGCTCGTGCCCTCATGGCTCGCTCGCAGGTGGGATTTGCCCATCTCGACGTGCCGGACGATGTTCTCGCGCACCACGATGGCGTCGTCGATGATGATGCCGATGGCGAGCGTGATCCCGAGCAGGCTCATCGTGTTGAGCGTGAACCCGGCGGCGTAGATCGCCATGAACGACGCGATCATCGAGACTGGCAGCGCGAGGCCGGTGATGACGGTCGAGCGCCACGAGTTGAGGAAGACGAACACGACGAGGATCGTCAGGAAGAGGCCCTCGATGAGCGTCTCGACGACGTTGTCCACGGACGCCGCGACGCGCGTGCCGGAGTTCTTGACGACCGACAGCTCGGTGCCCTCCGGCAGGCCGGCCTTGATCTGGTCGAGCTTCGCGATGATGGCGTCGGCGACGGTCGTCGTGGACGCGTCGCTGGACTTCACGACGTCGACGCCGACGGCCTGGCCGCCGTTGTAGAGCGCGAGCGTGCGCGCCTCCTCGACGCCGTCCTCGACCGTCGCGACCTCGCCGAGGTAGACGACGCGGCCGCCGTTGCCGCGCCCGACGGGGATGCGGTTGAAGCTCTCGGGGTCTTCGATGCGGCCCTCGAGGCGGATCGTCTGCTCGCTCCGCGTCCCGTCCAGCCGCCCGACGGGCGCGGCGAGGTTCTGGCCCTGGACGGCCTGCACGACCTGCGCCGGCGAGATGCCGAACTGGACGAGCGCGTCCGGAATCAGGTTGATCGTGAGCTCGCGGGCCTGCTCGCCGGCGATGTCCACGCGCGCGACGCCCGGGACGGAGCGGATCTCGCGGCCGACGGTCTGGTCCGCGAGCGTCGTCAGCTGCGACGGCGTGAGCGTCGGCGACGTGAGGGCGACCGAGAGGATCGGGAGGTCGTTGGGCGAGAACTTGCGGATGATCGGCTCCTTCATCTCCGCCGGCAGGTCCGAGCGGATGGCCGAGATGGCGTCGCGGACCTCGTTCGACGCCTCGTTCGGGTCCTTGGAGAACTCGAACTCGATGGACAGCTGCGCGTAGCTGTCGAGCGCGGTGCCCGTCACCTTCTTGGCGCCCGAGATGCCCTGCACGGCCTCCTCGATGGGGTCCAGGATCTCGCGCTCGACGCCGTCCGGCGAGCCGCCGGGGTACGGCACGCCGACGACGAGGAACGGCGGCGCGATCTCGGGGAACTCGTCCGTCTCGAGGCGGAACAGCGCGAGCACGCCGAACAGGACGAGGCTGAGCATCACGACGACCGTGACGAGCGGCCGCTTGATGGCGAAGTCGGAGATGATCATCGGGCGCAGGCAGGTGCAACCGGCCATGGACGAGGGCGCGCGCTCGAAGATTCGTCCGAATGTGAACGGATCGTTCAGAATGTGACCGGCCGGTCACATTTCGCGCACGCGCCTGTTCCCCAACACCGAGGCGCCCTGCTTCGGCGTCTCGCACCGAACGTCCAGACCACAATCCCTCCCCTCGGGGCGGTGGCTGCCCCTGGCAGCCGGAGCACTCCGGGCGGGCGGAGACGCGCCGCCGGCACGTCTCTACGGGATTCGTTCCATGAAGGGGTTCCGCGATGCGCACCGCGGCGGCGGCCGTCTCGGAGCAAGAAACTTCCGGACCTGGTATCAGACCTTGTGCAGCGCGCTCCCCTTGTGCACCGCGACGTGGTCCGTCTTGTCGCTCGTGATCTCGTACTGCGGGTCGTCGGCGCTGGCGTGGTGCGTGTAGCCCTTCCACTCGAAGTCCTTCGAGTGGACCTTGACGATGTGGCCGCTGACGTGGCCGGCCTCGGAGTTCCAGCGGACGTGGTCGCCGGTCTTGAACGTCGTGCTCATCGGAGTGCGGGTCTGGGTCGGAAGAGGGTGAGTGCAACGCGGCACCTCGCGCGTCGCTCCGGCTCGGCCAGGAAAGGCCTCTACGTGCCGTCACCGAGGCGCTCGACCTCGCGCCAGACGCGCATCAGGTTCTCGCCCAGGATCTTGCGCACGTCCGCCTCGGCGTAGCCGCGCCGGAGCAGCTCGGCGACGAGGGTCGGGTACATCGAGACGTCCGACACGCCCGGCGGGACGGACGGCACGCCGTCGAAGTCGGAGCCGAGGCCGACGTGGTCGATGCCGGCGAGGCGGACGGCCCGGTCGATGTGATCGGCGACCTGCTCGACGGTCCCGCGCGGGATGACCGCGTCGCCGCGGCGCATCGCGGGCGTGTACTCCGGCGTGACGAACATCGAGCCGAAGCTGATCTGGATCACGCCGCCGGCGGCGCCGAGCGCGCGGATGCGGCGGTCGTCGAGGTTGCGCTCCCAGCCGGGCGTGAAGTGCCGGGCGGACGAGTGGGACGCGATGACGGGCGCCCGCGACACGCGCAGCACGTCGTCGAAGGCGGCGTCGGAGAGGTGCGACACGTCGACCATCACGCCGAGGCGGTTCATCTCGGCGACGACGCGCTCGCCGAGCGGCGACAGCCCGCCCCACGGCCGGCGCGTGCCGTAGGACGGGTCCGAGAGGTCGTTCGGCTCGGAGTGCGTGAGCGTGACGTAGCGCACGCCGCGGTCGCGGAAGTGGCGGACGGCGGCGACGGCCGCGTCGTCCGAGCCGCTCTCGAAGGCGGCGCCGTTCTCGATGCCCAGCGCCAGCCCGACGCGCCCCGAGGCGCGCACGGCGAGGGCCTCGTCGGCATTGTGGACGACGGCGAAACGGTCCGGCCGGCGCGCAGCGACGGCCTCGACGGTGTCGATGAGCGCGTCGGCGTAGGCGCGGGCGCCGCCCGTGCCCTGGAGGCGGGCCGGGACGTAGATCGACATGAACGCGACGTCGAGGCCGCCGGCGCGGGCGCGCGGGAAGTCGAAGTGGCCGCCCGGCGTCCGCTCGGCGACGTTCTCCCAGACCTCGGTCGTCAGCCGGTCCGGCGTGTCGATGTGCGTGTCGACGAGGATGGCGTCGCGAACGAGGCGCGCGGCGCGCGTCGAGTCCGAGAGCGTCGTGTCGGCGCGTACGGGCGTCGCGGCTCGGGGCGCGGCGGGCGGCGGCGAGGCGCAGAGGGCGAGCGCGAGGGCCGCGGCGAAGGCGAGCGGTGCGGGCGTCATGGGCGAGGCGGAGCGTTTCCCACAGACTACACCCGCGGCGCAGTCCCGGCGGGGCGTTGCAGATGGCCCGGCCAGGCGCGAGCTTCGCAACCCTTTACCTCCCACCGTGACCTCTTTTCCGCTGTGGTTGCAGGCCGGCCTGTGGGGCCTGCTCGCCGGCTCCGCGCTGTGCCTCGGCGCCGCCGTCACCTACGTCCGGACGCTCCCGACGCGCGTCATCGCGGGCGTAATGGCCTTCGGCGCGGGCGTGCTCATCTCCGCCCTCGCCTTCGACCTGGTCGACGAGGCGATCAACACGGGCGGCATCACCGCCGTCTCGATCGGCTTCATCGGCGGCGCGCTGGCGTACACGCTCGCCAACGTGTGGCTCGCGCGGCGCGGCGCGCGGCACCGCAAGCGCTCGGGCGACCAGCAGCCGTCTGAAGCCGACCACGAGGGAAGCGGCGCGGCGCTCGCCGTCGGGGCACTCCTGGACGGTATCCCGGAGTCGGTCGCGATCGGCCTGAGCCTGCTCGGCGGCAAGGGCGTCGGCCTGGTGACGGTCGCGGCGGTCTTTCTGTCGAACGTGCCGGAGGGGCTCGCGAGCGCAGCCGGGATGCGAAAAGCCGGCCGCTCGGCGCGCTACGTCTTCGGCGTGTGGGGCGGGATCGCGCTCGTCTCCGGGCTGGCCGCCGTCGCGGGCGTCATCTTCTTCGGAGGCGCCTCGCCGGCCGTCACGGCGGGCACGACGGCCGTCGCCGCGGGCGCCATCCTCGCGATGCTGGCCGACACGATGGTCCCCGAGGCGACGGCCGGCACGCACAGCGCGACGGGCCTGATCACCGCCCTGGGCTTTCTGGCGGCCGTCGCCCTGTCGCACCTCGCCGGCTAGCAGCACTGTGGCACGAGGCGGCCGGGGTGCCGGCCGAGCCAGATCCGCGTACGACGGCGACGCGGCGCGTCACGCGCCGCGATCGGCACCGACGTCCCTCCGAGGCCGCCGTGCTACAACAGAGCGGGGCGGCCTCCGGATGGAAGCCGCCCCGCTGCACGTCCGGGCAGGTACCGTGCCCGTCGGCCTCACATGGCCGGTGCGCTGAGCCTGGCGCCGGCAGCGCTGAGCGTCGAGCCGAGCTGCTGGAGGCCGGCCTGCGACGACGTCGAGGCCGTTGCGGCGGCGGTGGTCGTCTGCTGGCCGAGCGTCGAGAGCGTCGCGCCGATCTTGGCGCCGTCGATCGGCTGGGCAGCGAGGTCGAGCTTGAGCATCTCGAGCGTCGAGCGGATCTCGGCGAACTGGTCGCCCTGGAGCTTGGCGATCCAGCCGTCGATGTTGGACATCGCGGCGGCCATCGGCATCGCCGTGATGTCGGTGCCGATCGCGGCGTTGGTGCCGTCGACGGTGACGTCGTTGGCCAGCGGGTCGGCTGGCGCCATCGGCGTCGTGGTGGTCGTCGTGGTCGTCGTGCCCGATGGGGTGGTGACGGTGTCGGTCTCCTTGGAACAGGCGGAGAGCGGCAACGCGAGCGCGCCGACGAGGAGAAGTCGGGTGAACATGGGGGTGTGGGGAGAGGAGAGATGCCGGCGACAGAGCGGGCCGGGCGAACTGCGGCAACGGGGCCAGACGGGGCGTGTTCGCCTGAGGAAACGAATTCACAGGCGGAAGTCTCGCCCCCACCCCGAGCCTCGGCCGGGCGCCGCCCGCGCCCGGCCGCGCTCCGAGGGGCAGTCCGGCGGGTTCTGCGACCGCGCCCGAGGCGCCGGCTGGCACGCGCAGAATCCGCGGCGCGGCGAGCCTGCGCAGCGTTCCTTGTCGCAACGCGCATCCCCGGTTTTCTGCCCACGACCCCCGCCCGCACCGCCGCGACGCTCTTCGCCCTCTGGCTGATGGTGTTCACGGCGGCCAGCCAGACCATCATCGTGACGCCGATCCTGCCGCTGATCGCGGCCGAGCTCGGCGTGGCCGTCGGGCGCCTCGGGGCGCTCGTGTCCGTGTACTCGGCCGTGCTCGCCGCCGCGGCGCTCGTGATGGGCCCCGTGTCGGACCGCGTCGGGCGCAAGCGCGTGATGGCGATCGGCTCGGGCGTGCTCGCCGTAGTCCTCGCCGGGCACGGCCTTGCGGACACCTACGAGAAGCTCCTCGTCGCGCGTGTACTCGCCGGCGCCGGCGGCGGGATGCTCTCCGGCGCCGCCGTGAGCTACGTCGGCGACGCGTTCCCGTACGCCCGCCGCGGCTGGACGACGGGCTGGGTGATGTCCGGCGTGCCGTTCGGGCTCGTGCTCGGCATCCCGCTCGGGCGCATCCTCGCCGCCGGCCTCGGCTACCGCGCGCCGTTCGTCGTCTTCGCCGGCGTGATGGCCGTCGCGTTCGCGCTCGTCGTCGCCGTCGTGCCGCAGCCGGACGTGGAGCGGACCGAGGCGCCGACCGTCGGCGGCGCGCTGCGGCTCTACGCGGACCTCCTCCGGCGCCCCGGCCCCGCGATAGCAGCCCTGCTGTACCTCGTGATGTACGGCGGCCTCGGCCTGCTCATCGTCTACCTCCCGGCGTGGCTCTCGGACCGCTTCGCGCTGGGCGTCTCGCTCTTCGGCCGCCCGCTCACGCTCGGCGGCCTGCCGGTAGACTTCATCGCGCTGCTGTTCTTCGCCGGCGGCATCGCCTCGGTCGTCGTCGGCCCACGCGCCGGGGCGCTCTCGGACCGCGTCGGCCGCAAGCCGCTCGTGCTCGCGTCGAGCGTCGGCCTGACGCTGATCGTGGCGCTCATCCCGTTCGTCCTCGCCGAGCGCTGGATGGCCGTCGTGCTCTACGTGCTGCTGATGTCGCTCTTCGCGATGCGGATGGCCCCATTCCAGGCGCTCCTCACGGCCCTCGTCCCGGCGACCGAGCGCGGCGCCTTCCTCTCGCTGACGATCGCCGTCGGGCAGACCGGGACCGCCCTCGGCGCGACGCTCGGCGGCGTGCTCTACGGCCGCTGGGGCTTCACGGCCAACGCCCTCGCCTCGGCCGCGACGATGGCGCTCATGGCCGCCCTCGTCTGGGCCCGCTTCCCCGAGGCGGTCGAGACGGGCGCGGAAGCCGTTACAAGCTGAACGGACGGGCGCTGACGTACGTTGATGCCTACACGCTTCCAGACACGCCATGACGACGCTCGCACCGCCTCGATCTGAGACCGTACACGGCCGCGCGACCGGCCATCCCGAACTCCGGAGGTTCACCGTGCATGAGTACCGACGATTAGTCGGCGTCGACTCGCCTGCGGAAGGATGCCGGGCAGAACTCATTGACGGCCTGATCTACGCCATGGCTCCGTTTTCCCCGCCGCACATCGCCGTCGTCAACCGATTGACCGCCGCGTTCGTCCGCCTTGCTGGCGATGATGCCCGCGTGAGCGTCCAGAACTCGGTGCGCCTCGACGACGGGACAGAGCCGGAGCCGGACATCGCGCTGCTCCGCCGGGACGCGCCCGAAGACCGCGTGCCGATCGCGTCCGACGTGCTCCTCGTGGTCGAGATCGCGGTCACGACCGAGGCCTTCGACCGCAACGTCAAACTGATCCGCTATGCCGAGGCGGGCATCCCAGAGGCGTGGCTCGTGCTGCCCGAGAAGCGGACCGTCGAGACGTTCCGACGTCCCGGCCCGGGCGGCTACACCGAGACGGCGCTCTACACCGAGGCGGACACGGTCGAGGTCCTCGGCGCCTCGCTCGGCGTGGCTGGCATCTTTCCGCCGGCATCCGCCTGAACGCGCGCGGGGGCGGCCCGGAGTCCCGAGCCGCCCCCGCAGAGCGTGCTAGCCGTCAGACGTTTAGCCGCCGAGCGCGAAGCGGACGAACCGGCGCAGGCTCGCGCCCTTGGCCGCCAGCATCTTCTCGACCGTCATGGACGAGTCCTTGACGAACGGCTGCTCCACGAGGACGTTGTCCTTGAAGTAGCGGTTGAGCTTGCCCTCCGAGATCTTGTCCAGCATCGCCTCGGGCTTGCCCTCCTGCGCGGCCTGCTCGCGGCCGATGGAGAGCTCCTTGTCCTGAACGTCCTGCGGCACGTCCTTGCGCGTCGCGGCGATCGGGTTCATGGCGGCGGCCTGCATGGCCACGTCGCGGCCGGCCTCGGCGAGGTCGTCGCCCGAGCCCTCCATCTCGACGAGCACGCCGAGCTTGGCGCCGGGGTGGATGTAGCCCACGACCGTCCCGCCCTCCGAGGCCTCGAGGACGGCGACGCGGCGGACGTCGATCTTCTCGCCGACCTTGCCCGTCATGCGCGTGAGCGCGTCGGCGACGGTCTCGCCGTCGAGCGAGGCGCTGCGGAACGCCTCGAGCGAGTCCGGGCGCGTGGCGAGGGCGAGGGCGGCGAGCGAGTCGGCGAAGGCGATGAAGTCGCTGTTGCGCGCGACGAAGTCGGTCTCCGAGTTGACCTCGACGAGGACGGCCGTCTGGCCGTCGCCGGTCGCGGCGGAGACGATGGCGCCCTCGGTCGCGTCGCGGTCCGATCGGGCGGCGGCGACCTTCTGGCCCTTCTTGCGGAGCAGGTCGATGGCCTGGTCGAAGTCGCCGTCGGCCTCGGTGAGGGCCTTCTTGCAGTCCATCATGCCGACGCCCGTCGCCTCGCGGAGGCGCATCACGTCCTTGGCGGAAATAGCCATTGTCAGAAAAGGTTGAAAGGTGGAAGGGTGAAAAAGGTGGAAGGGGAAATACGGAAGAAGGGTTGAAAGGAAGAGGGCGTCGAATGGGAAACTGCATGTCCCCTTCAACCCTTCCACCTCTCAACCCTTCAACCCGACTCAGGCGTCGCCGCGGCCGGCCTCGGCGTCGGCCATCGTCACGACCTCGTCGGCGCCCTCGGCCTCCTGCGCGGCCTGGCCCTTGTCGGCGAGCTCGGCCATCTCGGAGGCGCGCGTGGCGGCCTCGACGGCGGCCATGTCGCGGGCGGTGTCGCCGGCCTTGGCGCCCTCGAGGCACGCGTCGGCGATGACGCGCGTGAAGAGCTGGACGGACTTCAGGGCGTCGTCGTTGGCCGGGATCGGGAAGTCCACGAGGTCCGGGTCGACGTTCGAGTCCACGAGGGCGATGATCGGGATGCCGAGCTTGCGCGCCTCGTCGACGGCGATGTGCTCGCGCTTGATGTCGACGACGAAGAGGGCGCCGGGGAGCTTGCCCATCTCGTCGATGCCGCCCAAGACGCGGTCGAGCTTCTCGAGCTCGCGGCTACGCATGAGGCGCTCCTTCTTCTTGAGCTGCGCCGCGGTGCCGTCGGCCTCCTGGCGGCGGAGCGTCTCCATCCGCTTGAGGCTGCCGCGGATGGTCTGGAAGTTGGTCATCATGCCGCCGAGCCAGCGGTCCACGGCGAAGGGCTGCCCGGCGCGCTCGGCCTCCGTCTTGACGACCTCCTGGGCCTGCTTCTTCGTGCCGACGAACAGGACCTTGCGGCCGCGGCTCGTGAAGCGGGCGGCGGCGTCGGCCGCCTCGTCGAGAAGCTGCTGGGTCTGCTTCAGGTCCAGAATGTGGATCCCGTTGCGCTCCATGAAGATGTACGGGGCCATCTTCGGGTTCCACCGGCTCGTGAGGTGCCCGAAGTGGGCGCCGGCGCGGAGGAGGTCTTCGATCGATACGCGGGGCATAGCGGTGGCGCGTGCGCGCCGGATTGGGTTGTGCCGCCCCCGCGGCCGTCGGTCGCTCCGATCCCACGCCTGTGGAAACCCGGGAGCGCGGCGCGCGGGGTGAGGGATAGGAAGGTTGAAGGGTTAAGAGGTGGAAGGGTGGAAGGGGAAATACAAAGGCCACGTTGAGCGGCCTTTCCCCTTCCACCCTTCGACCCTGACACCTTTCAACCCGAGCGGTTTACCGCTTCGAGAACTGGAACTTCTTGCGGGCCTTCGGCTGGCCGTACTTCTTGCGCTCGACCATACGCGGGTCGCGCGTGAGGTAGCCGGCGTCGCGGAGCGGCTTCCGGAGCTCGTCGTTGAACTCGACGAGGCAGCGGGCGATGCCGAGCCGGATCGCGCCGGCCTGGCCCGAGAGGCCGCCGCCATGCGCGTTGACGAGCACGTCGAACTGGCCGCGGAGCTCGGTGAGGTCGAGGGGGGCCGTCGCGTGGCGCTGCCGGATCTCCGTGGGGAGGTACTGCGCGAGCGGCTTCTTGTTGACGACGACCTCGCCCGAGCCGGGGCGGAGGTAGACGCGGGCGACGGAGGTCTTGCGGCGGCCGACGGCCTGAAACTGGGTTGCCATGTTGTAAGTCGGGTTTAAGGTTTAATGTTTAAGGTTGGCTGTGCAGCCTTAAACCTCAAACCTTAAACCGCATGTTCAGAAGGTGAGCGTCTCGGGCTGCTGGGCGCCGTGCGGGTGGTCCGGGCCGGCGTAGACGTTGAGCTTCGAGAGCATGTGGCGGCCGAGCTTCGTCCGCGGGAGCATGCCCTTGACGGCGTTCTCGACGATGAACGTGGGCTTGGACGCGCGGACCCCCTTGGGCGTGCGGAGCTTCACGCCGCCGGGGTAGCCGGTGTGGCGGAAGTACTGCTTCTCGGTCTCCTTCTTGCCGGTGAAGCGGACCTTGTCGGCGTTGATGACCACGATGAAGTCGCCGGTGTCCACGTGGGGCGTGTACTCGGGCTTGTGCTTGCCGCGGAGGACGGTCGCGATGCGCGCGGCGAGCCGGCCGACGACTTCGTTCTCGGCGTCGACCACGTACCACTTCTGCTCGATGCCGCCGGGCACGCCGGCAGGCTTCGCGGTGAAGGTCTGGAACGAGTTGGGGTTCATGTCGGGGGCGGACGTGGGTCCGCGGAGGCAGGGCCGCGGCGCGGCAGGCGCAGGACGGCAGGCGGAAGCGCAAACGCCCGGAGGCCGGGCGTCCCGCGGGCCGTGCAGCGGCACAGCATACGGGCAGTAGAGCCGGGGAAGCTAGGCCGCCCGCCCCCTCTGCGCCAACCTCCAGCGCTTCGCAAACGCCGCCGCGGGCCGGGTTAACCCATTCTTCCCGTGCAGACGGGCGCCTCTATCTTGG
Organism: Rhodothermales bacterium; assembly: GCA_038243565.1. GTDB lineage: Bacteria > Bacteroidota > Rhodothermia > Rhodothermales > Rubricoccaceae > DASVSE01. The sequence goes on from JBBSQZ010000008.1 coordinate 11,375, forward strand.
CCGCCCGCCCGCCCACCCCACCGTGCGCAGCCTCGCCCGCCTCGCTGCCGACCTCCCGTTCTCGCTGGACGACACCGCCGCGGCGGCCGAGGCCTTCGCACGGGGCCGCGCCGGCGACGCCGAGGCCTGCCGCCACGCCGACCTCTGGGCCTACGTCTGGATGGTCCGCTACGTCACCCGCAAGTTCCTCACCGAGCGCGTCGGCACGCCGAGCGACATGGACGCGGTGCAGTCGCGCGCGATGGACGGCATCCTGAAGGCGAAAGAGCAGGTCTCGGACCCGGCCCGCTTCCCGGCCTACGTCTCGGTCGTCTGCAAGAACGCCCTCCTCTCGCACCGCGCGCGGCGCCACGTCACGGTCGAGGCGGACGACACGACGCTCGAGCCGGAGCCCGAGGACGCGCACGCCGACCTCGACCGGGCCGCGATCCGCCGGGACGTAGAAACGGCCATCGAGGCACTGCCGGCCGGCATCCGAACGGTTGCGCGCATGCGGTTTCTCGACGAGGCGCCGTTCGAGGACATCGCCGAGGCGACGGGCCACCCGCTGCCGACCGTCCGCGCCTACGCCTCCAAGGCGACGGCGCGCCTGCGCGACCTCGGCGCGCTGCGTGCGCACTACTACGACGACGTGCTGCCTCCGGGCGCCGACGGCACCGCAGAATAGGCCTCTCAATTAAATGTGGGCCGCGCGGTTATGCCGGCCTGCTCGACGAGTCTAGGCTGTCGACTTCCCCTTCTCTGCCGTGAACTCCCTCTCCGACCGCCTCGACGCCTACGCCTCGCTCCCGCCCGACGAGCGGGATGCGCTCGCCCGCGAGGTCGCCGCCTCGGGCTCGCCCGCCGACGCCGCGGCGCTGGCCGAGGCGCAGGCGTTCGCGCGCGTCCTCGACGCCGCCGCGCGCCCCGGCAACAGCGTCACGGACGATGACCTCGCGGCCTACCTCACCGACCAGGCCCTCGGTTTCCCCTCTGCCGATGCTGGCCGCATCGAGGCGGCGCTCGCCCAGGACGCAGGCCTTCGCGCACGCGCCGACGCGATGCGGGCGCGCCTCGCCCTGCTCGACGCGCACACGCCGGACGAACCGCTCGACGCCCGCTTCGAGCGCCTCTCGGGCCACACGCTTCCGGCCAACGCAGCGTCCGAGGCGGCGCCTGCCGAGGCGCCGAGCACACGCCGTACGCCCGCGCGCCGCGCGCCGGCCGAGCGCCCCGCCGCCGCGCCGCCGCGCGCCCGCCGCGCCATGATGACGCGGGCTCTCGCCCTTCTCGGCGCGCTCGTCGTCGTCGCCTACGGCGGGCTCTACGCCGCCGGCCCGAGGCTCCAGCACACGCCCGAGGAGCGCGCCCGCCTCGCCGTCGCCGACCTCGGCGACCTCGCGACCTACACGCCGCTCACCACCCGGGGCGCCGAGACGGACACGCTCGCCGAGCACCTCGACGCCGCCCTCGACGCCGTCGCCGACGCCCGCCAGACGACGCTCGGCCTGTTCCCGCACTACGACGACGCCCGCCTGAGCGCCGCCGCGACCAGTCTCGCCGGCATCATCAGCGCGACCAACCCGTCGACGTCCGTCTCGCAGGAGGCCCGCTTCGCCCTCGCGCGCGTCCGCCTGTACCAGCACCGCGACACCGAGGCGCGCCGCCTGCTCAACGCGCTCGTCCGCGAGCAGAGCTACCGCGCTCCCGAGGCGCGCCGCCTCATCGACTTCGTCCGCACGCAGGATTGAGGAGGGGCCATGAGGGATGGGGCAGGAGGCATGGGGAAAGGCGCGGAGAACTGAGCACTCGCGTTTCTCATGCCCCATAGCTCATCCTCCATGCCCCTCGAGCGCCGCGCGAAGCGCATCGGGGAACGCACTCGTGCGGGCATCGCGGCGGCAGGCGGCGTCCGCGAGCAGGTCGGCCGTGCCGATGACGACGAGCGGAACCGGCACGGCGTCCGTCGCCCCGCGCGCGCGCGTGACGGCCGTGTAGGCCAGCTCGCGCGTGAGGCGCTCTGCCTGAACGGTCCCCGCCTCGGGCAGAACGACCACGACGCGGTCGAACTCCGACCCCTGGCTCTTGTGGACCGTCGTCGCCCACGCCGTCTCGTGCTCCGGCAGCCCGCCGACGGGGATCTCGCGCAGCCCGCCGGCGCCCTCAAACACGACGACCGGCGCCTCGCCGCGCGCCCACACCACGCCGACGTCGCCGTTGTAGAGGCCGCGGTCGTGGTCGTTGCGCGTGACGAGGATCGGGCGGCCGTGCATCCACGCCCCCGGCGCCGCGTGGCCCTCGCCGACGAAGCGCGCCTCGACGAGCCGGTTCAGCGCATGGACGCCGCGGCGCCCGCCGCGCGTCGGCGCGAGCAGGCGGAAGGCGGCGGCTCGGCGCAGCGCCTCGGCCGGATCGGGCGCCTCGACGAGCGCGACGGCGTGGTCGCGGATGTGCGCCCAGACATCGCCGCCGGCGTCCAGCTCCACGTCCAGGGCGTCGGCGAGCGCTGACCGGACGGCTGCGGCGTCGCCGTCGCGGAGGGCGCGGGCGAGGGCGCCGAGGCCTGAGCCGCTTCCGTACCGGTACGTTTTCTCGAGGCGCACGATGGACGCGCCCAGCGCCGACGCAGGCTCGGGCACGCTGGGCAGGCCGAACGCAGCACAGAACTCCGAGAAGCCGCCGGGCGCCTCGCCCGCTTCCTCCGCCACGGCACACACGTCGCCGAAGACGGCGCCGGCGTCGACGCTCGGCAGCTGGTCGCGGTCGCCGAGCAGGATCAGGCGCGCGTCCGGCCGCAAGGCGGCGGCGAGGCCGGCGAACAGGCCGAGGTCGATCATCGACGCCTCGTCGACCACGACCACGTCAGCGGGGATCGGGCGCGAGGCGTCGCGGCCCATCGCGCGGCGCGACGGGGAGAACTCCAGCAAGCGGTGGAGCGTCGTCGCGGTCGTCGGGAGGCCTGCGGCGAGCGCCCGGGGCAGCTTCGCGGCGCCGGCCATCACGGACTCGGCGAGGCGGTTGGCAGCCTTGCCCGTCGGCGCGGCGAGGGCGACGCGCAGGCCCGGCCGGGCGGCCGCGAGGAGCGCGAGGATGCGGACGACCGTCGTCGTCTTGCCCGTCCCCGGCCCACCGGCGACGACGGCGAGCCTGTGCCGCAGCGCGCCCGCCGCCGCGACGGCCTGCCGGTCCGACGCGTCCGCGTCCGGGAAGAGCGCGGCGAACGCCTCGGCGAGGCTGGCCGGATCGGCAACCGGGTCGGGCGTCGCGGCGAGGGCGGCGAGGCGCTCGGCGAGGCGCGCCTCGGAGCCGGCGTCGCGCGCCGTCTGCACGCGCCCGTCGGCGTCTAGAACGAGCGGACGCATGCCCTCTTCGGCGTCATCGCCTGTCGACACGGTCGAACTCGTGCGGAGCGCCTCGGCCCACGCGTCGGCGTCGGGCAGGCGGAGCGTTGTGCCGGGAAAGTCCTGCCCGGCCCATTCGGCGAGGCGCACGGCGCTGTCGCCGCGGCGGCGGACGACCGAGACGAGGGCGGCGGCGAGCGCGACGGCGCGGCCGTGTTCGGGGTCGGCGCGGGCAAGCGTCCGCGCGAGGGCCACGTCGAGCGGCGTCGTCTCGTCGGACTCCGCGAGGGCGTCGAACAGGAGGGCGTCGGCGGTCATCGGAGGTCGGCGGGGGCGAGGAGCGCGGCGTCGAGCGCCTCGATGAGCGCGAGGGGCGGCTTCTCGACATCGAACCCCGTCGCCGGTGCCGCGGCAGGGTCGCCCTCGGGGACGCCGCGCAGGAAGACGTACGCCACACCGGCCACGTCGCGGTCGTAGTCGTAGGCCGCGCCGAGGCGAGCGCGGAGGTGGCGGTGCAGGCCGAGCACGTAGAGGTGCGATTGGAGACGGTAATGGCTTGCTGCCATCGCCGCGTCCAGCGCCTCGGGGCCGTAGTGTGCGGGCGTCGGGCCGAGCCAGTTGGACTTCCAGTCGAACACAGCATAGCGCGACGTGCCGTCTCCGATCGGGATTTCAGCCACGAGGTCGGCCGTGCCGACGAGCAGGCCGTCGGCCTCGCGGGCCGTGAGCCGGCGGATGCGCGAGACGAGCGCGCGCAGGCGGTCGTCGCCGTGCGCGTCGAAGACCTCGGCGATGATGGCGGGCGCGACGGTGTTCAGCGGGACGACGAAGCGCCACTCGGTGTCGCGGCGCTGCGGGTCCGCCGGCACGTCCTGGAGGCGGGCGCTGATCGTCGGGATGGGCGTCCGCAGCAGCCGGTAGAGCATGTTGCAGACCGTCCCGGGCACGTCTGTGATCGGCGCGCGGTGGACGGAGCGGCGGCCGATGCGGGCGCGGCCGTCGGCGAGTCCGTGGAGGCGGAGCGTCCGCGCGACCGTCCGCGAGGCCGGGCTGGTGGGGTCGAGGTACGCATCCGGATCGTGGTACGCCGCCGTCTGCATCACCATGTGGAGCGCCGTGCCGGCGGCGGTGCCCGAGGCGAAGGCGGCCATGCCCTGCGGCGTCGCGTCGTCGTCCGGACGCGCGGGCACCGCGTCGTCGTCGCGGTCGTCTCGAGGTGTACCCGAGGTCCAGCCCGAAAAGCTCGCGCGGCGCGTCGGCGTCGCGATGCGCTCGGCGGCGGCACGCGAGAGGTGACGTGCGTCACCGACGGGCGACGCCGTTTCTGGAGCGTCGGAGCTCGAAGCCGACGGTGGTGCCGCGTCCGGAAGCAGCTCGACGGCCATCCGGTCCGACAGGTTCTCCGCGTCGATCCACGTCCGCAGGCTCGCGACCGTCCCTGGCAGTGCGGCCTTCGCCGCCTCGCGCGAGGCGCGGGCGAACTGCCCGTCGCAGCCGGCGTGGACGGCCCGGTGGCCGTGCAGAAGGTGACCCAGGCCCGAGGCGTGCGCGCCCGAGAGCGGGCCCCAGACGACGTATGCGCGGTCCTCGGCGCGCGTCAGCGCGACGTACGTCAGGCGCAGGTGCTCGGCGAGGCGCTCGGCGTCGGCCAGCGCGCGGTGGTGGTCGAGCTCCGGCGAGCCGACGTCGTAGACGATCTCCGCCCCGCCGTCGGCCGTCGCGACGTGCGCTCGGGGCGGCGACAGCTCGGTGTTCGAGCCGAACCACGTCTGCTTCTCGCGGCCCTCCCACAGAAACGGCGCGAACACGACGCGGTACTGAAGGCCCTTGCAGCCGTGCATCGTCGCGATCTGCACGGCGTGGTCGTCGGACTCGAGGCGCATCTCGACCGTCTCGCCGCTCGCCGACTGCGTGTGGCGCGTGCGGAGCCAGCGCAGGAGGCGGTCGGCGGAGCGGGCGCCGGCGCCCTCGGCGTCGTGGGCCAGCTCGAGCGCGTGGCGGAGGTTCGTCGCACGGCGCTCACCGTCGGGCCGGCCGAGCAGACGCGCAAGGACGCCGTGCGTCTCGATGAACGTCGTCGCCGCCTCGAAGACGCCGCGGCGCTGCCAGACGGCGCGGGCGGCGCGTAGGCCGTCGGTGACGGCCGCCCAGCCGGGCTCGTCCAGCGCGGCGATCCTGGGTGCATCCCAGCCCCAGAGCTCTGTCGCGAGCGCCGTCCGGACCGCCGCGCGGTTGCCCGGCGCGTCGGCGGCGCGGAGGACGTGCTCGAGGTCGGCCATCTCGGGCGAGTCGCGCACGTCGCCGCCTTTGCCGACGACGGAGGGCAGGCCGACGCGGCGGAGCGCATCCTGCACCATCGCCGCCTGCCGGTTCGTCGCGACGAGCACGGCTAGATCCGCCGCGCGAAGCCGGCGCCACCGGTCCGCGCCATCGACCGTCTCGCAGACTTCGACGTTCGGATCGTCCACGAGGCGCCGTGCCTCGGCGACGACGGCGGCGACGCAGGCCGGCACTGCGACGCCCTTCGTGATGCTGTCGCGTCCCTGCGGCAGGCCGGTCGCGCTCCACCAGACGAGCGGCGCCGACGAGCCGCTCGGGCCGGCGACGCCGCGGATGCGCGGCGCCTCGACGGCCGCCTCGGCCGGCGCGAACGGGATGCCGCCGTGGACGAACGGCCGCGCGCCGCCGCCGGCGCCTCGGGAGAACAGGGCGTTGACGGCGCCGACGAGTGCGGGCGACGAGCGGAAGTTGCGGCCGAGCGTGAACGTCTGCGCCGCGTGGCGCCGCGCGCCGAGGTACGCGAACACGTCGGCCCCGCGGAAGGCGTAGACGGCCTGCTTCGGGTCGCCGACGAGCACGAGCGGCGCGCCGTCGAAGGCCCGCCGGAAGACCGCGTCCTGCCGCGCGTTCGTGTCCTGGAACTCGTCGACGAGCGCGATGCGGTACTGCCCGCGGATGGCGCGGCCGAGGATCGGCCCGATGCGCGGGTGGTGCAGCGCGTCGTGGACGTGCCCGAGGAGGTCGTCGAACGTGAGCGTCCCTGCCCGCGCCGCGAGGCGCTTCCGCGCGGCGTCTACGGCCGGAATGACGTCCGCGAGGAGCGCGAGGCGCATCGCCTCGATGCTGTCACCGATGGCGTCGCACGCGGCAAACGCCGCGTCGGCGCGGATCTCGGCGATGGCGGCCTTGCCGCGGCTCTTGTGGACGCCCGCCGCGATGCCCTCGCTCGACGCGGCGAGGACGGCGTCGACGTGCGCCGCGCCGCCTCGGGCGACGAACGCCGAGACGCGGCCGAACAGGCCGGCGGGGTCGGCCGGCGCGGCCTTCGTCAGCGGCGCGTCGTCTAACAGGGCGACGGCGCCGCGCTCGTCCCACACGCCGGCCAGCGTTTCGACGGCCGCTTCGTAGCGGGCGACGGCCGCCTCGAGCGGCTCGGGGCGGGGCACGATGCGCGTCCCGGCGTGGCGCGTCACGTCCACGAGGGCGGCGTCGAGGCGGGCGAGCGACCACGGCGTGCCGCCGGCGATGGCGACGGCGGCGAGGGCGGGGAACTGCCGCACGCGCGCCTGCCACGTTTCCGTAAGCGCCCGCTTCCGGAGGTCCGCGTCGCTGTCGGCGACCGAGAACGCGAACGGCTCGCCGCTCTCGAAGGCGGACCGCTCGAGGACGCGCTTCAGGAAGCCGTCGATCGTGAAGACCGACGCCTCGCCCGAGGCGAGGGCGGCCGTGAGGCGCTGCCGGCTGAGGGCCCGCGCCTCGGGCGTCTGCCCCCACCGCTCGAGGAGCTCCTGCACGGCGCGCGGCGCCTCGGCGCGGTCGGCCGTTTCCTGGAAATAGGCCGAAGCCTGCCGGAGCGTCCTTCTGACACGCGTGACGAGCTCGGCCGTGGCCGCGTTCGTGAACGTGACGACGAGCGCGCGGCGGAGGTCCGGCCAGCCCGCGTCGTCGTCGATCGCGCCGGCGGCGGGGTCTACGACGAGGCGCGCGACGAGGGCCGTCAGCGCCGTCGTCTTGCCCGTCCCGGCGGACGCCTCGACGAGCGTCACGCCGGGCGTGAGCGAGACGGAGTACGGGTCGAAGGCGTCGGGCACGGCGGCGGGGGCGGACTGGCAAGATCGCCTCGCCCGCACCGCCCCTGTGTCCACGGGGTTGCGCGCGCCTCAGATCCGTCCCATTTTGAGACGTTCGGTTGAAACGCACGGGCTTGCCCGACTGCCCCGACGAGACGCGCCAGGGGCCGAATGGAACCGGATCGAACCCGCTTTGGCACTCTGAACCCGCCGCGGTTCACTCCACGTCCCGCCCGACGATTCCCACCAGACCTTTTCCTCCCCGGGCGCCCCGGCCCTTTCATGACGATCCGACTCGCCCTCGCCACGCTCGCCGTGGCCCTGATCCTTCCGCTCACCGGCTGCGACGAGACCGGCGGCATGACGTCCGACGCGACGACCGTCATCGCCGACGCCCAGATCGCCCGCCAGAAGCGCGACTTCGACCGCGCTGAGGCGCTCCTCCGCGGCGCGCTCGATCAGGACGCCCAGAGCGCGCCGGTCCGCGCCGAGCTCGCCGCGACGCTGATGGCCCGCCAGGGCCTCGACATCCTGGACCTCGGCCGCATCGCGCAGTTCGTCATCGACGGCACGAGCGGGGCGCCCGCCGCGCCGGCCGGCGCCGCCCACCGCGGCACGTGCTCCTTTGCCGGGACGGGCACGCCGTTCAACCCGACGAGCGTCGTCGGCTTCCCGGCCATCATGGCCAGCCGCGCCCAGATCGAGGAGGCCATCGCGCTGACGGCGCCGCTCCTCCCGGCGAGCCTCACGTCGTTCGACGCCTGCACGGCGATCGCGGCCGACGGGACGCTCGTCTACGACCGCGCCGGCGCCGCGACGCAGCTCCGCGCATCGGGCCTGACCAACGCCCAGATCAGCCAGATGCTCGCCAACAACGCCCTCGCGCGCTTCCTCTCGGCGTACCTCACCGTCTCGACGGGCCTCAGCCAGCAGGCGACGTGGTACCGCATGCCGGACGGCAGCGTCGGCATCTGCGCCGACGACCCGGACGCGCTCGTCGAGCAGACGCGCCCGGCCGTCGCGCGCCTCGGCACGGCCGTGCTGTCGCTCGACACGCGCGCCCGCGCGTTCGGCGGCGCGACGGACCTCGTCGACGCCGCGACGGACGCGTTCGCAGACATCCGCGAGGGCATCACCGGCTTCTGCGCCTCGATCTGATTCCGCTCCGGAGGGGCATGAGGAATGGGGCATGGGGCATGAGAAAGCACGCCATACGCCTCGCATTCCCCATGGCCCATCCCCTTTGCCCCATGCCCTTCCGACCCATGCTTCGCACCCTCGCGCTCGGCGCGGTTCTCGCCACCTGCGCCCCCGTCTCGGCCCAGACCTTCGGCACCCTCAACCAGGACAGCCACGCCGGCATCGTCGACGTCGTCTCGGCGGGCATGGGCGGGGCCGTTGCCGCGACGGCGACGCCCGACTCGCCGTTCTTCTCGAACCCGGCCCACATCGCCGGCACACAGCGCCTCGGCTTCACCCTCTTCGGCGCGACGGCCGGTGTCGGCGGCAACGTCCGCGAGACGTACGACTTCTATGACCAGACGCTCGGGCCGGCCATCGAGGAGGGCCTCGACGGCATCCGCCGCAGCGACCCGGACCGCCTCCAGGCGATCTACGACGAGGCGTTCCGCATCGGGACGTCCCAGAAGACGGCGGACGTCGCCGTGCTCGCGCCGAGCGCCCGGATGCGGGTCGGCCGCGTCGCCGTCGGCCTCGGGCTGTTCGGCTCGGGGACGGCGCGCGCCAAGATCTCGGACGACGGCGGCGCCGGCATCCCCTTCATCGACCTCTACTCGCAGGCCGACGTGCTCGTGCCGCTGACGGCCGCGACGGCCGTCCCTGGCCTCCCGTTCCGCCTCGACGTCGGCGCGAGCGCGACGTACCTCCAGCGGCGCCTCACGGCCAAGGCCGACGCCATCGACGCGCTCGACCCCGACGACGAGAAGGTCTACCTCTTCCGCGGCGACGGCCTTCGCCTCGGCCTGGGCGCGCAGGCGCACGACGTCGGCACGCCGGGCCTCGACGTGGGCCTCGCCCTCACCAACGTCGGCGGCGCGCTCGACATGGCCTTCGACCGCTCGATCCAGATCGAAGGCCCGGACGGCGCCCCGGACGACCTGGCCGAGATCGCGCGCCTCGAGCAGCGCTTCGACGCCCGCGGCTCGGCCGCGGCGGTGCGGGTCGGCGCGGCGTACCGCGTGCCCGTCCGCGTGCCCGGCGTCTCGAACGTCACCGTCGCGACGGACTACACGTCGGCCTCGACGGCCGAGTTCGGGCAGTCCTTCCAGGCCGGCCTCCGCGGCGGCGCGACCGTCACGCTCGGCGGGGCGTTCGAGCTGCGCGCCGGCCTCAGCCAGGGCATGCCGACGGCCGGCGCCGGCGTCCGCACCCGCTACGCGCGCATCGACTACGCGACGTACGGCGTCGAGGACAGCCGCCTGCTCGGGCAGCAGAGCCGCCGCAACCACGTCGTCCAGATCCGCGTCGGCCTGTTCTGAGGCAGGCGGCCGGCCGCCGTGACGGGAAGCCCGCGCGCGGATTCGGTGGAGGGCGGGACCACGGCGCGGCGGACGCGTAGTCTCTGACTGTGCCCGCCTCGCCACCCGGACGGGGCGGCACCGGTTCACTGTCCCCGCCTGACCCGTGGCGTCGTATTCGCAGAAGCGCCTGCTCGCCCGTGTCCGCCGCGCGACGACGCGCTTCGGTGGACCGACGCCCAACGCCGCGGCCTCGAGTGAGGTCAGCTCGTACCTCCACATCCGGCAGGAGCGCAAGAAGCTGTTCCCGCGCGCCGTCCTCATCGGGCTGGGGTCCGGCGGGCTTGCCGTGCTGTTCCGAGTCGCGCTCGCGGCGGCGCACGCGGTGCGGAACGCGTTCATCGGGTGGTCGCACACGGTCCCGGACGTCGGGTGGATGGGGCCGGTCGCGCTCGGCGCGTTCGGCGCGGCGGGGTCGGTGTGGCTCGTGCGGCGCGTGGCGCCCGAGGCGAGCGGCAGCGGCATCCCGCACCTCGAGGGCGTGCTTCACCGGGTGCGCGACATTCACCCGGGGCGGCTCATCCCGGTGAAGTTCTTCGGCGGGCTGCTGGCGCTGGGCAGCGGGCTGGCGATGGGCCGCGAGGGCCCGAGCGTGCAGCTCGGCGGCGCCGCGGCGGCGGCGCTGTCGGACCGCATCGCGAGCGACCCGCGGGACCGGCTCACGCTCATCGCGGCCGGCGCCGGCGCCGGCCTCGCCGCCGCCTTCAACGCGCCGCTCGCCGGCCTCATCTTCGTCCTCGAGGAGGTCCAGGGCGACTTCCGGCCGCTCGTCTTCGGCGCGACGTTCATCTCGGCCGCCATCGCGACGGCGATCTCGCAGACCGTCTCGGGGCCGTTCCCCGTCTTCGAGGTCGCGGCGTACCCGGTGCCGCCGGTGCGCCTGCTGGCCGTCTTCGGCGTCGTCGGCGGGCTGTGCGGCGTCTTCGGGACGGCCTTCAACCGGGCGCTGCTCGGCACGGTCAGCCTGGCCGAGCGCTTCGTGCCGACGACGCGGCGGGCGGTCGCTATCGCCGCCGCCGTCGGCGCCGTCTCCGGGGCCGTGGCCTACGTCTGGCCGGACTTCGTGGGCGGCGGGCACGACATCGTCGACGTCATCCTGGACGGCAACGTGGGCCTCGCGGTGATCCCGCTCCTGTTCGGCCTGCGCTTCGTGCTGACGGTCTCGAGCTACGGCACGGGCGCGCCGGGCGGCATCTTCTCGCCGCTGCTCGTGCTGGGCGCGCTCATCGGGCTGGGCGTCGGCGAGGCCGTGGCGCTGGCGGTGCCGGCGGGGACCGTCGCGCCGGGTGCGTTCGCCGTCGTCGGGATGGCCGCCTTCTTCGCAGCCGTCGTCCGCGCGCCGCTGACGGGCCTCGTGCTGATCATCGAGATGACGGGCAGCTACGCGCTGATGCTTCCGCTGCTCGTGGCCTGCTTCACGGCCTACATCGTCGCCGAGGCGATGGGCACGGGCCCGATCTACGAGGACCTCCTCGAGCGCGACCTCGAGCGCAGCGGCATCGTGCCGGCGACGGCGCCGATCGTGGTCGAGGTGGAGGTGATGCCTGGCGCGCCGTTTGCCGGCAAGATGCTGCGCGAGCTGGGCCTGCCGCGCGGCTGCGTCGTCGTGACGATCCGCGACGGCGGCCGCGAGACGATCCCGCAGGCCGACACGCGCCTCGTGCCGCACGCCCGCGTCACGGCCGTCATCGCGCCCGAGGCGACGGGCGCCTACGAGATGCTCCGCGCCGGCGTCACCGCCGCCCACGTCGTCGACGCCTCGGAGTAGGCGGAGGGCGGAGGGCGGAGGGCGGAATCTGCCACTTTCCTCTCTACTTGTCATCCTGAACTCGTTTCAGGATCTGCATTTCATGCCGTGCTGCTGAGAAGGCAGATTCTGAAACGAGTTCAGAATGACATATTTTGATTGGTGTGTCATTCGAGACGAGCAGCGCAGGTGCGGAACATCCTGAGGCGCTCAGTCTAGCCCTTTCTCCCGGATCCTCGGCGCGCGTGGGCCTATACAACGGCTTCACACGACCCGGACCGCCGTGCGCCTCGCCGCCCTCCTGCTCGCCGCTGTGCTGCTCGCGCCCGCGGCCTTTGCCCAGACGGACGAGGTCCTGCCGTCGCCGGGCCTCACGCCGGCGGCCGTCGTCCGCATTCAGGTCGAGGCGATGAAGCGCAACGACGTGCCGCGCCGCGACGCCGGCATCGCCGTGGCCTTCCGGTTCGCCTCGCCCGGCAACCGCCAGGCGACGGGCCCGCTGCCGCGCTTCGCGGCCATGATCCGGACCGGCTACCCGGACCTGCTCGGCTTCCAGCGCGCCGAGTACGGCGAGCCGCAGGTCACCGGCGACCGCGCGGTCCAGGCCGTGACGCTCGTCCAGCACGACGGCCGCCGCGTGACGTACGGCTTCGCGCTCTCGCGGCAGGCCGGCGGCACGTGCGGCGGCTGCTGGATGACCGACGCCGTCGTGGAGCGCCCCGAGCCGCCGAGCGGCCTGCGGCGGATCTGACCGACGCGTGGGTGCGCGGCGCCGTACCCTTCCGAGCCATGCCCCGCACCTGATGTCGTCTCAGACCATTCTCCTCGCCATCGCCGGCGTGCTGTCGCTCGGCGTCGGCGCGCAGTGGCTCGCGTGGCGCTTCCGGCTGCCGTCGATCCTGCTGCTGCTGCTCGTCGGGTTCGCCGTCGGGCCGGTGACCGGGCTCGTGCCGGCCGAGATGCTGCGCGGGACGTGGCTGTTTCCGTTCGTGTCGCTCGCCGTCGGCATCATCCTGTTCGAGGGCGGGCTGAGCCTGCGCCTGAGCGAGCTGAAGGAGGTCGGCGCGATCGTCCGCAACCTCATCACCATCGGCGTCGGCGTGACGTTCGGGCTGGCGACGCTTGCGGCGCACTACCTCGTCGGGTTCGGGTGGAATGCGGCCTTCGTGACCGGCGCGCTGCTGACCGTCACCGGCCCGACGGTCGTGCTGCCGCTCTTGCGCCTCGTGCGCCCGGAGGGCCGCGTCGGGACGATCTCCAAGTGGGAGGGCATCACCATCGACCCCGTCGGCGCCATCTTCGCCGTCCTCGTTCTGGAAGCGGTCCTGCTCGTCAACGACCCCGCCGCGGGCGTGGCACACGGCGGTTCGACGGCCGTGCTGCCGTACCTGCTCGAGGGGCTGCTGCGCGAGGTCGTCGTGGGGACGGGCGTGGCCGGGCTCGGCGCGTTCGGCGTCGTGCTGCTGCTCGAGCGGCGGATCGTGCCCGAGTGGCTCGAGAACCCGCTCGTCTTGGCGACGGTCGTGGTGACGTTCGCCCTCGGCGACTGGCTCCAGCACGAGGCCGGGCTGCTCGTGACGACGCTCATGGGCATCTTCCTCGCCAACCAGAAGCGCGTGCCGCTGCGGCGCATCATCGAGTTCAAGGAGGACCTGCGCGTGCTGCTGCTGTCCGTCCTGTTCATCGTCCTCTCGGCGCGCCTGGATCCGTCGGCGCTGGCGTACGCCGCCTCGCCCGGCCCGCTGCTGTTCCTCGGCGCGCTCTTCGTCATCCGGCCGCTCGCCGTCGGGCTGTCCAGCCTCGGGACCGGCATCTCATGGCGCGAGCAGGTCTTCCTCTCGTGGATGGCGCCGCGCGGCATCGTCGCCGCGGCCGTGGCGAGCCTCTTCAGCTTCCGCCTCGCGCCGCTGTACCCCGAGGAGGCCGCCGTGCTGGTGCCGCTCGTCTTCCTCGTCATCGTCGGGACGGTCGCGATCTACGGCCTCTCGATCACGCCGCTGGCGCGCTTCCTCGGGCTGGCGCGGCCGGACCCGCAGGGCGTCGCCTTCGTCGGCGCGACGCGCTGGGTGCGGCAGATCGCGGAGGCCCTCGTGGCGCAGGAGATCCCCGTGCTGCTGCTGGACACGAACCCGCAGAACGTCCGTGCCGCGCGCATGGCGGGCCTGCCGGCCAAGCGCGTCAACGTCCTCGCCGAGGGCATCGGCGACGAGATCGGGCTGGGCGACGTCGGGCGCCTGCTCGCGGTCACGCCCAACGACGAGGTCAACGCGCTGGCGGCGCTCAACTTCGCCGAGACGCTCGGCCGCAGCGCCGTCTACCAGCTCCCGGCGCGGCCCGTGCCCGGCGCGCCGGAGTCCGAGACGCCGGCGCACCTCCGCGGGCGCCCGCTCTTCGGCGCCGCGGCGACGTTCCCTGCGCTCACGGCGCGCTTCGAGAAGGGCGCGACCGTCGCCACGCTCATCGTCGGCGAGGAGACGGCGTGG
>JBBSQZ010000009.1:0-25107 GCA_038243565.1 Rhodothermales bacterium
GCCGATCATCGAGAAGGACGTGTTCCTGTTCGTCGAGGACAACGGCAAGCCGGTCGCCTTCGCGGTCTCGCTCCCGAACCTCAACCGCGCGCTCAAGAAGCTCCCCAACGGCCGCCTCCTCCCGACGGGCCTCGCGAAGCTGCTCGGAACGATCAAGGCCGGCGGCATCTACGAGATCCGCATGGCGCTCATGGGCGTCCTCCCGCAGTACCGCCACCGCGGCATCGAGGCGCTGCTCATCCACCAGACCATCGTCAACGGCACCCGCGACGGCTACGACGCCTGCGAGATGTCCTGGGTCCTCGACGTCAACAAGGCGCTGACGAACGCGCTCGACAAGCTCGGCGGCGTGCGCGACAAGGAGTACGCGATGATGGAAATGCAGTTTGGGGCATAAGGCAAGGGGCATGGGGGAATGCGCGGGTAGCTGACGCGGGTTCTATTCTGCCCATGCCTCATGCCTCATGCCCCATCCCTCATGCCCCCTGCCTTCGTCTTTTTCGACCTCGACGACACGCTCCTCGACCACGGCCACGCCGAGGCGGCGGCGCTGGCGGACGTCCACGCGGCGCTCGCGGAGCACGTCGGCCACCACGCGCTGGACGACGTGCGCGCGGCGTACCGCGCGAGCAACGGGCCGGACCTGTGGGCGGACTACGGCGCGGGCCGCATCACCTCGAGCGATCTCAAGCGCCTGCGCTCGGAGCGGTTCCTCGCCGCCGTCGGGGCGAAGCGCCTCGGCGCGGACGCGTTCTCGGACGCCTACCTCGGCCGCTACGCCGCGCACTGGGCATGGGCCGCGGGCGCGCGCGACGCGTTTCTCGCCGTCGCGGCTCAGGTACCGGTCGGCATCCTCACCAACGGGTTCATCGAGCAGCAGCGCGGCAAGCTCGCCCGCTTCCCCGAGATCGAGCGCGCAGCGTGCGTCATCCAGATTTCGGAAGAGGCCGGCGTCGCCAAGCCGCACCGCGCCGCCTTCGACGGCGCCCGACGGGCAGCCGAGCAGGCGACGGGCCTGCGCCTCGCGCCCGGCGACATGCTCCTCGTCGGCGACTCGCTGGCGTCCGACATCGCGGGCGCCGTCGCCGCCGGCTGGCAGGCCGTCTGGGTCGGCGGCGACGCGGCGCGCGCGCCTGCTGGCGTCTCGGTGATCGCCACCTGTGCCGACTTGCCGGAGCTTCTGGGAATCAAGCGCTCGTCCCAGTCCCCACTCCCCAGTTCCCAGTCCCCGTGAGCCTCGCCCTCTACCCCGGCACCTTCGACCCCGTCACGCTCGGCCACCTCGACGTGCTCGAGCGCGCGCTCCACGTGTTCGACCGCATCGAGGTCACGGTCGCCGTCAATGCCGCCAAGACGGCGCTGTTTACGACCGACGAGCGCGTGGCCCTCGTCCGCGAGAGCCTCGCCGGGATCCGCGGGGCGGACCGCGTGACCGTCGCCGCGTTCGAGGGGCTCCTCGTGGACCACGCCCGTGCGTGCGGCGCCGTCGCGCTCGTTCGCGGCCTGCGGCAGGTGTCAGACTTCGACTACGAGTTCCGGATGGCCCTCGCCAACCGCCGCCTCGCACCTCGCCTCCAGACGGTCTTCCTGATGCCCGGCGAGGCGCACGTCTTCGTCGCGGCCAGCATCGTCCGCGAGATCCACCGCTGGGGCGGCGACGTGGCGTCGTTCGTGCCCACGCCCGTCCTGCGCGCGCTTGCGGAAAAGCCTGGCATGGGAGGCGCGTAGCTTGCTCCGCCGCCCTCGTCCGACCGAATGTCCTCGTTCGACCAGCTCAACCCGTTCGTCGCGGCCATGCAGCCCTCGGCGACGCTCGCCATCACGGCCCGCGCTGCCGAGCTCCGCCGCGAAGGCCGCGACGTCATCGGCCTCTCGGCCGGCGAGCCGGACTTCCCGACGCCACAGCCCATCGTCGAGGCGGCGCACCAGGCGCTGCGCGACGAGAAGTTCGGCTACACCGCCAACGCGGGCACGCCCGAGCTGCGCGCGGCCATCGCCGAGAAGCTCACGCGCGTCAACGGCCTCGACGTGCAGCCGGCCCAGGTGATCTGCTCGAACGGCGCCAAGCAGGCCATCGCGCAGGCCGTCCTCGCCGCGGCGAGCCCCGGCGACGAGGTCGCGTTTGCCGCCCCGTACTGGGTGAGCTACCCCGAGCAGGCGCGTCTCGCCGGGGCGGATCCCGTCGCGATCCCGACGGAGCCCGGCGACGGCTACGTCCTGCGCCCCGAGGCGCTCGACGCGGCGCTGACGGAGCGCACGCGCGTGCTCATCCTCAACAGCCCGTCGAACCCGACCGGGACGGTCCTCTCGCGGGACGAGATGGCGGCCCTCGCCGAGGTCCTCGAGCGCCACCCGCGCGTGCTCGTCGTGTCGGACGAGATCTACGAGGACGTCATCTTCGACGCCGAGCACGTCTCGTTCGGGACGCTGCCGGGCATGGCCGAGCGGACCGTCACCGTCAACGGCTTCTCGAAGGGCTACGCGATGACGGGCTGGCGGCTGGGCTACCTCGCCGGCCCGGCGTGGCTCACGAAGGCCGTGGACACGCTCCAGAGCCAGCTCACGTCCGGCCCGTCGTCCATCACGCAGGCTGCGGCCGTCGAGGCCCTCCGCATGGACCGCGCGCCGATCGACGCCATGGTCGCGCAGTTCCGCGCGCGCCGCGACGCCGTCCTCGCGCGCCTCGTCGCCATCGACGGCGTGTCCTGCCCCAAACCTGAGGGCGCGTTCTACCTCTTCCCCGACGTCTCCGGCCTCTACGGCCGCACGGCGCCGGACGGGACGGAGATCACGGACAGCCTCGCCCTCTGCCGCTACCTGCTGGACGATGCTGGCGTCGCGCTCGTCCCCGGTGAGGCCTTCGGCGACGCCCGCGGCGTGCGGATCTCGTACGCCACGGGTATGGACGTGCTGATGAATGCGATGGACCGTATCGAGGCCGCCGTCGCCGCACTCGGCTGACGCCCGAACTCGGAGACGACACCCGAGTGCGTCTTTGCCGTTACGCCGCGGACGCCGAGCACGGCGCGCGCCGTGTAGAACATCGCGTAGTAGGCCCGGCTCACGGCCGACTCGTGGTCGCCGAGCTCGAGAAGTGCCGCCGCAGAGACGAGGTATCGGTCGGCCCTCCCGAGCAGCTTCTCGGCCGCGGTCACGCCGGGATGCCCTCCTCGCGAACCGTACGGACGATAGCACGCTCCGCGGCCTCGAAGTCGGCCGTCGAGAGCGGGTAGAGTGACACGAATCGGCCGTGCTCCAGCACGGCGTCGGCAACGATGCCGGCCGTCCGGTCGATCTCGTCGGCCGGGTCTACAGCGCCGCGGAGGAGCACGGCGATGTCCACGTCCGAGTCTGGGCGTGCGTCGCCTCGGGCGTGGCTGCCGTAAAGCACGAGGCGCTCGAGGCGGTCGCCGTAGAGCGCAGCGAGCCGTGGCCGGAGCCGGTCGAGCAGGAGGATTAGAGCAGGGTCCATCATGCGGTCAAGGTAGTGCGGCCGAGGCGCCGCGCTGAACCGCGCCGGGCGGGCCGCGTACCGACCGGCCCCCGCCCCCGCCTCGTGAAGCTCCCGTTCCGCCGCGCCCAGCCCGAGCGCCCGCCCGACATCCTCGGCCCGTTCCTGCCGCCAGACCCGCCGCAGGACCGCGTCTGGCTCCACGTCGCCCTCTTCCTCGCGACGTTCGCCTCGATGGTCTACGTCTCGGCGTTCTCGCCCGCCTTCGGGCTGACCTACACCGGCCGCGACGTCGCGTACGACGCGCTCGGCTGGCCCGAGCGCCTCGCCGACGGCCTCCGCTACGCCGTCCCGTTCCTGCTCTTCCTGACGGTCCACGAGTTCGGGCACTACCTCACCGCGCGGCGCATCGGCATCTCGGCGTCGCTGCCGTACTTCCTGCCGGTCCCGCTGCCCGGCTCGCTGGGCACGTTCGGCGCCGTGATCCGCATCAGAGAGCCGTTCCGGCGGATGCGCGACCTCTTCGACGTCGGCGCCGCCGGCCCGCTCGCGGGCGTCGTCGTCGCCATCGCCGTGTTCGCGATCGGTGCGCTGACGCTGCCCGGCCCCGAGTACTTCGCCAGCATCCCGGGCCACGAGGCGATGCAGGCGGCGCTCGCGCAGACGGGCGCGCTGCCGGCCCTCGACCCCGCGACGCTCGGCCCGCAGGGCGCCGCGGTCGTCTTCGGCGAGACGCCGCTGACCCACCTCCTCGGCAGCCTCGGGCCGTACCGCGTGCCGGGCTACGAGCTCATGCACTTCCCGCTGCTGCTCGCCGGCTGGCTCGGCCTCTTCTTTACCGCCCTCAACCTGCTCCCCGTCGGGCAGCTCGACGGCGGGCACGTCGTCTACGCGCTGTTCGGGCCGCGCGTCCACGCCATCGTCTCGCGCGTGACCGTCCTGCTGATGACGGCCTCGGCCGCGCTCGGCTACGCCGTCCTCGGCGGCGGCTGGATCTTCTGGGCGACGCTCGCGCTCGGCGTCTCGGTCGTCGCCGCGAAGCTCTTCGAGGGCGAGTGGCGCCTCGTCGTCCCGACGGCGGCCGTCGTCGTGGCTGCCGTCGCCGGTATTGCGCGCCTGTTGCCCGGCCTCGCCGTCGCCGTCGGCTACAGCGGGTGGACGGTCTGGATCCTGCTCATCCTGTTCCTGATCCGCGTCGACCACCCGTTCGTCCCGCCGACCGAGCCGCTGACGCCGCTCCGCCGCGTGCTGGGGTACACGTGCATCGTGCTGTTCCTGCTGTCGTTTTCGATCCAACCCATCGAGTTCGTGTTCGGCGTGTGAGCGAGGCCGTGTGGGCGGACGAAGGCTCCGGCCGGCGTCGTGCTATCGGCCCGTGCCGAAGGGCGGGACGGGCGGACCGGCGCGCGCCGGATCAGCACGGCGCCGTGGGGCGTACCCCGACGCCACGGCACGCCCCGCACCTGCATGAAGAGCCTCTGGTCGAGCCTGCTCAACCGCGACGCCTCGGACCCCGAGGACACGCTCCTCGGCGCGATTCCGCTCTTCGAGGACCTCACGCCGCGCGAGATCGACGCCGTCCAGCGGCTGCTGCACCGCCGCGACTACGTCGCCGGCGAGTCCGTCTTCGTCCAGGGCGAGCCCGGGCTGGGCATGTACATCATCGCGCGCGGCGCCGTCTCGATCCAGAGCGAGCCCTCGGGCCGCGAGCTCGTCGAGCTCAGCGACGGCGACTTCTTCGGCGAGATCGCGCTCCTGAACGAGGTCATCCGCACGGCGACGGCGCGCGCCAAGACGGACTGCACGCTGCTGAGCCTCTTCCAGCCGGACCTCCTCGGGCTGCTCGAGCGCAATCCGCGCCTGGGCGTGAAGGTCCTGCTGGCGCTCGCGCGCCTGATCGGGATACGCCTCGTGCAGGTCAGCGCCGAATCGGAGAGCCACGCCCGCGACTGCGAGGGCCTGCGCGAGCAACTCGCAGCACTCCAGCCCGACGGCTCCGACACGGCCGAATGATCGAGACCGCTGCCCGGCCACCCGGCCGCCTGAGCCTCTGGGTCGGCCTCGGCGCCGCCGCCCTCGCCGTCGTCGTCGTCCGCGCCGCGCCGGACCTCGTCGGCCTGACGGTCCTCGGCGCCGTGCTCGCGTACCTGCTCGTGCCGCTCGTGGACCGCCTCGAGCGCCGCGGCGTCGGGCGGACGCTCGGGGCGGCGCTTGTGCTCGCCGGGCTGACGCTCGTGCTCGCGCTCACGGCCTTCCTCGCCGCGCCGCTCGTCGCCGAGCAGGCGGCGGAGTTGCAGGCGCGCTGGCAGAGCGGCGAGTTGCTGCGCCTGCTCCAGCGCGCCGAGGCGGCCATCGCCGCCCGCCTCGGCGTCGAGCCCGCCGACGTCGGCTTCGTGGCGCAGGCGCAGGCGTGGATCGGCGACAGCACCGGCCGCCTCATCGACTACCTGCCGTCCGTCCTCAACGCGGCCTCCAACGCCATCGTCGTGCCGTTCGTGCTGTTCACGCTGCTCCGCGACGGGCCCGTGCTGCGCAAGCGGATCCTGTCGGTCGTCCCGAACCGCTACTTCGAGTTCGGGATGAACGTGCTCTACAAGGCCGACGCGCACCTCGGCGGCTACCTCCGCGGGCAGGCCTTCATCGCCGTCCTCGTCGGCGCGAGCACGGCCGTCGCGCTGGCGATCATCGGCGTGGACTACTACCTCGTGCTGGGCCTGGTGACGGGCGTGGCGAACCTCGTGCCGTACGTCGGCTTCGTCGTCTCGGCGGGCCTCGCGCTGATGGTCTCCGTCGTGACGACGGGCGAGTTCAACCAGGCCGCCGGCGTCGTGGCCGTGTTCGTGGTGCTGCAGACCATCGAGAACGTCGTCTTCCAGCCGTGGATCACGGGGCGGACGGTCTCGATGGACCCCGCGCTCGTGCTGCTCGCGATCCTCGTCGGCGGGCGTGTCGGCGGGATGATGGGGATGGCGCTCGGCGTGCCGGCGGCCGCGATCCTGAAAGTCGTCGCGGTGGAAACGGCGACGGGCCTGCGGCGATATCACCTCTAAGCTCAGGCCATTCCCGAGGCCCCATGTCCTATCCCTCCGACTCCTCCCGACTGACGGTCCGCTTCTGGGGCGTCCGCGGCTCGATCCCGACGCCCCAGGCAGGCTTCCTCGGCGTCGGCGGCAACACGTCGTGCGTCGAGGTCCGTGCCTCAGACGGGACGACGCTGGTGCTGGACGGTGGGACGGGCATCCGCGCGCTGGGATACGCGCTCGCGGCCGAGGCCGCCGGCGAGGCGCGCACGATCCACGTGCTGCTGTCGCACTTCCACTGGGACCACCTGCAGGGCCTGCCGTTCTTCGCGCCGCTCTTCACCGCGGGCAACGAGATCGTGTTCTACGCCGCGACGGCCGACGACCGCCTGGACCGGCTGCTGCAGGGCCAGATGTGCTTCCCCTACTTCCCGGTCCCCTTCGACGACCTCGCGGCGTCCACGCGGACGGTCGCGGTGCGCGAGGGCGAGCCGTTCCAGATCGGCCCGATGACCGTCCGCGCGTTCCCCGTCAACCACCCGCAGGGCGCGCACGGCTACCGCATCGAGTGCGGCGGCGCGACGCTCGTCTACGCGACGGACCACGAGCACGGCGTCCCGTCGTTCGACGCGGGCCTGCTCGAGGCGGCCCGCGGCGCGGACGTGCTGATCTCGGACGCGCAGTACACGCCGGACGAGTACCGCCTGCGCGCCGGATGGGGCCACACGACGTGGGAGAAGGCCGCCGAGCTCGCCCGCGACGCGGGCGTCGGGAAGCTCTACCTCTTCCACCACGACCCCGCCCACGACGACGCTGCGCTCGCGCGCCTCTGCGACTGCGCCCGGGAGGTCCATCCGGAGTCGCACCTCGCCTGTGAAGGCAGCGAGATCCGGGTGTAGCAAGCGCCGTCACGCCTGCACGCGGGCCGACGGGGCATGCACGGCATTGGGGTGGCCAACGCGTTGGCGCTCGGCGGCGCCGGGCCGACCGTGCTCGCTGGCACCTGGAGAGCGGGCCGGTCCCGCACCGAGGCGCTCGGCCGCGTTTCTTTGCCGTATCTGTGCCGCGACGTGGGACGCGTGGTTGAACGCGAAAACGGCCCTCCCGATATCGAGAAGGCTGTTTATTTGGGAGCCAGTGGTCAGATTTGAACTGACGACCTGCTCATTACGAATGAGCTGCTCTACCCCTGAGCTACACTGGCAGCGTCGCCCGCGAGGCGCGGCGGCGAACGGTGAGAACCTACCACGCCCGCCGCCGTCCCGCCAAGGCGCGCCCTGCCAAAACACTGTGAACCGGCTCGCGCTCATCGCCTCCGCGACGTCGGGACGACCGCCGACGAAGCCGTCACGGACGCCTCGACGCGGGCGCTCGTCGGCGCGTGTCGCTACGGGCAGCCGATCCTTCCGGGCGTCCGCCTCCCGGACACCGGCCTGATTCTCAGAAATGCCATTCCCGTGGCGCTGATGGCGCTCGTCGCCGGCATCGGCCGGGTCGCGCGGACCGGCCGCCTACGCCGTCCGCGCCACGCCGCGCCGGCCGGCCGTCGTGATGAGGACGACGGCGGCCACGACGAGCGCGCCCGCCCCGACGACGCGCGGCGAGATCGCCTCGCCGGCAAACGCCCACCCCAGGATCACCGCCACGACCGGGTTGACGTACGCGTACGTCGAGGCCTTCGCCGGCGTCGTCACCTTGAGCAGCCACACGTACGCCGAGTAGCCCACGACGGCGCCGACCAGGATGAGGTACAGCAGGGCCCACGCGGACTTCGCCGAGACGGCGGCCATGCTGAGGTGCTCGCCCAGCACAAGCCCGATCCCGATGAGGACGGCCCCGCCGACGAGCATCTGCCCGCCGACGTTGAGCAGCGTCGAGGCGCTCTTGGGCGCGCCGCGCTGGTAGATCGAGCCCAGCGCCCAGAAAAACGCCGCCGCGCCGACGGCCAGCGCGCCCAGCGGGTCTACCGGCGCGCCGCTTACGCGGTCCGGCCCGACGAGCACGGCGATGCCGCCCAGCCCGACGGCCAGCCCCGCCCAGACGCCGACCGCCGGCCGGACGCCGCCGGGACGCGCCCAGTCCAGCAGCGCCATCCACATCGGTGTCGACGCGAGCAGCAGCGCGGTGATGCCCGAGGGGACCGTCTGCTCGGCCCACGACACGAGCCCGTTGCCGCCGGCGAGCAGCAGCACGCCCGCGATGGCCGCCGTCCGCCACTGCGGGCGCGTCAGCGGCGCGGCGCCTCGCGACCGGCTCCACCCGACGAGCAGCGTCCCGGCGACGAGGAAGCGCACGCCGGCCATCGTGAACGGCGGCATCGTCTCGACGGCGAAACGGATCGCGAGGTACGTCGAGCCCCAGATGACGTAGAGCGCCGCGAAGGCAGCGAGGAGGCCTGCGAGCGGCGGGTCGGGCGTCTCGGTCTGCGGGTCGGGCACAGGGTCGCGCGTGGAGCCGGCCAAGCTACCGAGGCGCTCCGGCCGTCCAGCCGTTGGCGACGCGCTCGAGGTGTGCCTTCCACAGCGCCTCGGGGTCCACGGCGTAGACCTCGACGAAGCCGCAGTCCGCGCAGACGCGCGCCGTCGTCGCGACGAACTCGGTCCCTTTGAACATGAGCGCGTCGGGCGTCCTCGCCAGCGCGAGCTGCTGTGCCTTGCTCGTGCCGTTGGTGTCGCGGTCGACCGGCCGGACGCCCGGGATGATCGAGTCGGAGCCGCAGCGGAGGCAGGTTGTGGGAGGCGTCATAGAACGTAATGCAGCTTGGAGTTTGGAGAGAATGCGGTTTGGAGAAGATGGTTCGCTCCACCGCCGCACCACGACCTCTCCAAACGTCAAACTTCAAGCTCCCCCTACCGGTCCAGCGGCGTCACCAGCCCCACGCCGGCGCGGCCGCGCATGGCGTCGGCGAGGGCGTGGCCGAGGACGGCGAGGACGAGCGGCGCCGAGGCGTTGGCCGCGAGCGCCTCGGCCGCCTCCTCGACGAGCGCCGCCATCGCGCCGAGGTCCGCGTCGGGCAGGTTGGCGACGAAGGCCGCGATCTCGGCCGCCTGGTCCACGTTGACGATGCCCGCGGCGGCCGGCCCGGCGCCGGCGGCGCGGGCGAGGACGAGGTCGCGGACCCACGCGAGCACGAGGCTCAGCCACTGCCGGACGGCCTCGCGGCCGAGCGCCGCGGCGCGGTCCACGACCGGCGCGAGGCGCTCCGGGCGCCCCGAGTACGCCGCCCGCAGGAACGTCAGCGCCAGCGCGCGGTGCTCGGCGAGGGCTTCGGACGTGACGAGCTCGAGCGCCCGCGTGAGCGACCCGTCGGCCATCCGCGCGACGAACGCGGCCCGCGCCGGGTCCACGCCGCGGCGCCCGAGCTCCGCCTCGATCGCTTCAGGCGCGAGCGGGTCGAAGCGGACCTGCTGGCAGCGCGACAGGATCGTCGGCAGCAGCGCGTCGACGCGCTCGGCGGTCAGGATGAGGACCGTCGACGGGCCGGGCTCCTCGAGCAGCTTCAGCACCGAGTTGGCCGCCTCGACGCGCATCCGCTCCGCATCGACGAGCACGCCGACGGTCCGCCGGCCCTCGACGGGCATGAAGCGCATGTCGCGCTCGAGGCCCTCGTCCGGCCCCATCGGGAGGCGCCGGTGCTCGACGGCCTTCGTCGACGGTGCGGCGTCGCCGATCTTGGCCCGCGCACGGTAGTCGGACGCGGCGTAGGGGTCGGCGGCGAAGAGGGCGAGGCGCTCGGTGTAGTCGGGCGGGCGCTCGTCGCGGGCCGCCTGCGTGCTCGTCCTGGGGAACGGCAGGTAGACGTGCACGTCGGGGTGGACGAGGCGCGCGGCGCGGTCGCAGGCCGAGCACGCACCGCAGGCGTCGCCCTCGCCCTCGGCGCGGCGCTCGCAGACGAGCGCCTGCGCGAAGGCCAGCGCCGCGGCGCGGGTGCCGCTGCCGGGCGGCCCGTGGAGCAGGTACGCGTGCGCGACGCGTCCCGAGGCGAGCGCGTGGGCGAGCACGCCCGTGGCGCGGTCCTGGCCGATGACGTCGGAGAAAGGCACGGTGGGCGGAAGGCGGAAGGCGGAGGACGGAACGATAACCCGCCAGACCGGCACCGTAGGCGCACAGCGTGCTGTGCCCTCACCGGATGTCACCACGCCCGATCACGCGCCACATCCGGCCGCGCGGCGGCTGGCGCCAAGAACGCACCGTAGATCCCACATCGCCGCGCCCCGCGGGACCCCGCGCCCGCGCCGCGCCGTAGGGCCTCGTCCACCATCCGCAGCGCCCCATGGCCCGCTACGCCTCCATCGACGATGTCCTCACCTCGTACCCCGACCGCTTCAACGCCGACAAGGCGCAGGACATGGACGACCGCGTCCACATGAACCTCACCGGCGCCAACGCCCGCGACGTCACGCTCTACGTCCACCACGGCGAGCTCACGGTCGAGGACGGCGCGCCGGCCGCGGACCCGACGCTGACGCTCACGGCCGACGCCGACAACTGGCTCGCGGTCGAGAACGGCGAGCTCAACCCGATGATGGCCATGATGTCGGGCAAGGTCAAGATGAAGGGCTCGATGCCGTTCGCGATGAAGTTCATGGGCCTCTTCGGCTTCAGCGGCTGAGCCGGCGGGGCGCGGGGGATGAGGCATGGGGGAAGCATTCCCCTCATGGCCCAACCCGCATGCCCTTCCTTCGCCGCGCTCAGCGGACGACGACGGTCGCCGTCCGCGTCTCGCCGCCGGCGACGAGGCGCACGACGGACAGGCCCGGCGCCGCGGAGGCACAGCGCGCCTCGGCGACGGCCTCGGCCGTGCGCGTGGCGGGGCTCGTCTGCGCCGCGGCGGGGCGCAGCGCACTCAGAGCGAGCAGTGCGAGACAGAGGAAACGCATCCGACCCGGCGGTTTAAAAATCTGATTTACGACGAGTCATGGCGTGATGTACGGCAAAACCTCGTCCCCCGACGCGTCGTTCGTCCGGCTCCCACCGCACGATCGATGCTCCTCTCCACCGTCCCCGCCAACGGCGTCCGCCTCCACGTCGAGCACCACGCCGGCGCCGCGGGCGCGCCGGCGCTCGTCTTCGCCCACGCCTTCGGCGGCTCGTCGCGGACGTGGCACGGCGTCGCGACGGCCGTCGGCGGCGCTGCGCCGTGCGCCATTCCAGGCCTCCGCGGGTGGGGCGCCTCGGAGGCGACCGAGACCGGCTACGCTGTCGCCGACATGGCCGACGACCTCGCGGCGCTCGTCGCGGCGCTGGGGCTGGAGCGGTGGGCGCTCGTCGGCCACTCGATGGGCGGCAAGGCGGCGCTGGCGCTCGCCGCGCGGCGCCCGGCCGGCCTCGAGGCGCTCGTCCTCGTCGCCCCGTCGCCGCCGACGCCCGAGCCGATGGACGACGCCGAGCGCGACCGCCTCCGCGCCGCGTGGGGCGATGCCGCCGCCGCCGAGACCACGCTTGGCAAGGTCACCGCCTGCCGCCCGCCGCTGCTCGCCCGCGAGCAGTTCGTCGCCGACGCCGTGCGCGCCTCGCGCGCCGCGTGGATGGCGTGGCTCGATTCGGGCAGCCGCGAGGACGTCTCGGAGATGGCCGGCGAGATCGCCGTGCCGGCGCTCGTCGTCGCCGGGGCCGAGGACGGCGCGCTCGGGCCAGACGTGCAGGCGCGCGAGACGGTGGCCCGCATCCCCGGCGCGCGCCTCGAGACGGTCGCCCACGCCGGTCACTTCATCCCGCTCGATGCGCCGGCTGAGCTAGCCGGCCTCATCCTCGCCCACGTCCTGTAGCCGCGCCGCGCGCAGGATCAGCACGCACGTCGACGCCTGCACGATGTCGCCGCGGACGACCGCCTCGACGGCCTCGGCGAGTGGCATCCGGACCATGTTCATGTCCTCGGTGTCGTCGCGGTCAGGCTCGGTGAACGTCAGGCCGCGCGCGACGAAGAGGTGGTCCGGGCAGTGGACGATCGACGTGTCGATGTGGACCGTCCCGAGCGGCTGCCACGTCTCCGCCTCGATGCCCGTCTCCTCGTGGAGCTCGCGCCGCGCCGCGGCGAGCGGCGCCTCGCCGTCTTCGACGCCGCCCGCGGGCGCCTCGAGGCTCTCGGCCCCGAGCGCGTAGCGGAACTGCCGCACGAGGTGCACGCGGCCCTCGGCGTCGACCGGCAGGACGGTGACGCCGGTCGTCATCCGGACCGTCGCGTACTGCCCGCGCGCGCCGTCGGGCTGGACGACCTCGTCCACGACGACGTCGATGAAGGCGTCGCGGTGTGGGTGGCGGGTCGAGAGGACGGTCCACGGACCGTGGGCGTGGGGCATGGCGAGGTGCAGACGTGTCGGCGCGCAGACGCGCGGCGGGACCGGCAGGCTCCCGTCGGCGTGCGCCCGGGCGCGGTGGTCAGACATTCCCGGCGAGTCAATCGCATCCTCCAACCGTCTACCTTGCCATCCTGAGCGCAAGGATCTCAACGCCGGCCGGATCGTCGTTTACTGCCGTCCGAGCCGATTCTAACGCCAGCGTCGAGATCCCCCTCGGCTCTGCTCGCGGCAGACGCTCTGCACGTTCGGGATTTCGTTGGTTTTCGCATCGAAATAAGCCGATTCGTTTAGAGCTTGACGACCCCGCCCGCCGGGACAGGGCCGTTACGTGCTACTCCTGCTCGCCGCTCGGTCCTCTCTACACCGTCATCCCCGCGAAGGCGGGGATCCATCTCTGGACCGGCGAACCGCTCGTCAGGCCGATGGATGGGCTGCGCCGGCCTTCGGCGCCCGCCTTCGCGGAAATGACGCTGACGCTGGTTTGGTGCCATCCGAAGAACTGACCAGCCCTGCCGCCGGGAGGGCGGTCGTGTTGCGCCTCGTCTGACCTTCCACTTCCTCCAGACCGTTCTCCCGATGCGCCTCGCTCTTGCTGCCCTCGTCCTGATCGCCTCGGCGCCCGCCCGGGCGCAGTGGTCGCCCGCGCCGGCGCCGGTGCGCGCCGCGCACGGCCTAGTTGTCTCGGCCGAGCGCCACGCGTCCGAGGCCGGCGTCGCGGTAATGCGCGCCGGCGGCAACGCCGCCGACGCGGCTGCGGCGACGGGCTTCGCGCTCGCCGTGACGGTCCCCGTCGCCGGCAACCTCGGCGGCGGCGGCTTCCTCGTCCTCCGCTTCCCCGACGGGCGAGCCACGACGCTGGACTACCGCGAGACGGCGCCCGCGCTGGCCACACGCGACATGTTCCTCGACTCGACGGGCACGTTCGTCCCGGCGCGGAGCCAGGTCGGGGCGCTTGCCGTCGGCGTGCCGGGCGCCGTCGCAGGGCTCGTCGAGGCGCAGCGGAAATGGGGGCGGCTGGCGCTGGCCGACGTCCTCGCGCCGGCCGTCGACCTCGCCGCGCGCGGATTCCCGCTCTCCCGCGACGAGGCCGCGCGCCTCAACGCCTTCCGCGGCCCGTTCTCGCAGTTCCCGAGCACGGCCGCCGCCTTCGTCCCGCCGACGCTCTATGCCGAGGGCGACACGCTCCGGCAGCCGGACCTCGCCGCCACGCTCCGCCGCATCCAGCAGAACGGCCGCGACGGCTTCTACGCGGGCGAGACGGCGCGCCTCGTCGTCCAGGAAATGCAGCGTTCGGGCGGGCTCATCACGATGGACGACCTCGCGGCGTACCAGCCTGTCGAGCGGGCGCCGGTCGTGGGCACGTACCGAGGCAACCGCGTGATCGCGATGGGGCCGCCGTCGTCCGGCGGCATCGCGCTGCTCCAGATGCTCGCCTCGGTCGAGCCGTTCGACGTGGGCGGGATGGGCTTCAACTCGTCCGCGACGGTCCACCTCATGGGCGAGGCGATGCGCCGCGCTTACGCCGACCGCGCCGAGTGGCTCGGCGACCCCGGCTTCGTGGACGTGCCGAGGGCCGGCCTCCTGGAGTCGGCGTACGTCGCCGGCCGGATGGCCACGTTCGACCCGGCGCGCACGACGCCCGGCGTCGGCGCCGGGATGCCGGCGCGGCACGAGTCCGACCAGACGACGCACTACTCGGTCGTCGACGCCGACGGCCTGGCCGTCTCTGTGACGACGACGCTCAACGGGGCGTACGGGTCGCTGCTCGTCGCCGGCGGCGCGGGCTTCCTGCTCAACAACGAGATGGACGACTTCGCGGCCGCGCCGGGCGTCCCGAACCAGTACGGCCTCGTCGGCTCAGACGCCAACGCGGTCGCGCCGGGCAAGCGGATGCTGTCGTCCATGACGCCGACCATCGTCGAGGCGCCGGACGGCCGCCTGCGCCTCGTCGTCGGCTCGCCGGGCGGCGGGCGCATCATCACGACCGTCTTCGAGGCGATCCTGAACGTCGTCGACCACGGGATGCCGATCTCCGAAGCCGTCGCCGCGCCGCGCGTGCACCACCAGTGGGCACCGGACGTCCTCTTCGCCGAGCGCGGCGCCCTCGCCCGAGACGCCGCGGACAACCTGCGGGCGCGCGGCTGGACGGTCGTCGAGCAGCCGGACCGCTGGAGCCGCGCCGACGCCGTCCTCGTCGCGTGCGATGCGGCCGAGACGCTCACGGACCCGTCGGGGCTGGCGCGCACCGCGGCGCTCGGCGAGGGCTGCGTGCTCCTCGGCGGCGCCGACCCGCGCGGCGAGGACACGGCCGTCGGCTTCTAGCCGCCCGCCTCGGCGTCGAGTTCGGCGAGGAGCCGCTGCAACGCAGGCCGCTCGGCAGGGAAGCGGTCGTGGACGGCCTGCCACGCGTACGAGAGATCGGTTTTCCAGTACGAGTGCGCGAGGCGGTCGCGCATTCCCGCCATCGCGCGCCACGAGACCTCTGGAAATCTCGCCCGAACGTCGGTGGGCACGTGCTTCGCGGCCTCGCCCATGATCTCGAGCGCCCGGATGACCGCGTAGACCGTCTTGTCATCCACGATGAACGCCTCGAGCGGCAGCCCGGCGACGAATGCCTCGGCCCGGTCCATCTCGGCCAGGATGTCTGCGACGTAGAGAGCGGCGCTGCGCGTCATACGGGCACGAGGTCGTGGAGCACCGTCGGCAGTGCGCGCGGCTTGAGGTTCTCCTGCGTTCCGATGTCGACCGTGAGGCCGAGTGCCTCCTCCAGGTCGAGGCCAAGCTCGACGAACGCGTACAGGTCCGGCGCCCGGTCGAACTCGACGAGCACGTCGAGGTCCGACTCGGGCGTCTGCTCGCCGCGGGCGTAGGAGCCGAAGATGGCGAGCGAGCGCACGGCGTAGCGCGCGCGCAGGTCCGGCAGCAGCGCCCGCAGGCGCGCGCGGACCGTCTCGGTGTCGGGCGGCGTGGACATGGTCGAAGCTACGGTGCATGGAGAGCGGAGGAGCAACGGCCGCGCGGCCCGTACGTTGCTCCGGCCCATCCACGCACCGCCTCGATGCTCCGCACGCCCCGTTTTCTGCTCGTCGCCGTCCTCGTCCTCGCCGGCTGCCGGACCGTCGCTCCGCCGGTGGCCGCGCCCGCGGCGCCGGAGCCCGTCCCGCTCGTGCTCGTCTCGTTCGACGGCTTCCGCCCGGACTACCGCGCCCGCACGGCGACGCCGGGGCTGGACCGCATGGCCGCCGAGGGCGTCCACGCCGAGCACATGACGCCGGTCTTCCCCTCGCTGACGTTCCCGAACCACTACTCGCTCGTGACGGGCCTCTACCCCGAGCACCACGGCATCGTCGGCAACTCGATGTTCGACCCCGTGCTGGGCAGCTTCTCGCTCGGCAACCGCGACGCCGTCTCGGACCCGCGCTGGTGGGGCGGCGAGCCGCTCTGGGCGACGGCCCAGCGCCAGGGCGCGCGCGCCGCGACGATGTTCTGGCCCGGCTCCGAGGCCGCCATCGGCGGCGTCCGCCCGGACGACTGGAAGGTCTACGACGGCGACATGCCCTATGCCGCCCGCGTCGACACGGCCCTGGCGTGGCTCGCGCGACCCCTCGCCACACGCCCGCGCCTCGTGACGCTCTACTTCGAGGGCGTCGACCACGTCGGCCACGCGGACGGGCCGGACGCGCCGGAGATCATCCCCGCCGTGCAGCACGCTGACTCGGCGCTCGTCCGCCTCCTCGACGGCCTCGACCGGCTGAGCCGGACGGCCAACGTCGTCGTCGTGTCGGACCACGGCATGGCGGCCCTCTCGCCGGACCGCGTCGTCTACCTCGACGACGCCGCGCCGCGCTTCGCCGCGCAGACCGAGCGCACGCTCTACGGCGCCACGACGCTGGTCTGGCCCAAGCCGGAGAAGATCGACTCGCTCGAGACGGCGCTCCGGGCGCTGCCCCACGTGCAGGTCTACCGCCGCGAGACCGTCCCGGAGCGCTTCCACTTCAACGAGGGCGTCCGCATCGCGCCGCTCGTCCTCATCGCCGACGTCGGCTGGACGCTCTCGACGCGCGGCAACACGCGCGGCCCGCGCGGCGGCACGCACGGCTTCGACAACGCGGCGCCCGAGATGCAGGCGATCCTCTTCGCGGCGGGCCCCGCGTTCCGCTCCGGCGGCGTCACGATCCCGGACTTCCGGACGGTGGACGTGTACGACGTACTCTGCGCCGCGCTCGGCATCACGCCGGTGCCCAACGACGGTGACCCGGCCGCCGCGCGGCGCCTGCTCCGCGAGTAACGACGCACCTCGAGCTACTCACAGCCGGTCGTACTCCTCCGGCTCCACGTCCGGTACCTTCGCCAGCACGGCACGAAACTTCTCGAGGCTGCCCCGGCGTGCCCGCTCCTCGAGGTACTCGACGGACAGGAACGCTGCCAGCTTCTCGGCCACGGCAGCCGCGATAAACTGGTCCGTCGTGACGCCCTCTTGCTTCGACACCTCACGCACCTTCGCGTGGAGTGACTCCGGCAGGCTCAGGGTCATCGTACTCATGGCTCGGCGAGGGCTAGAAGGAAGTCTTGGGGGCGTATTGCAGCGATCCCGAACGCTTCAACGCCGGCGAAGTCGCGGAGGTTGTAGGTGACGATGTGGCGGCATCCCGCTTTCACGGCCACCTCCACCACCATCTCGTCCTTCGGGTCGCGCAGGAGTGGGCGCCAGAGGAAATAAACCTCGTGGAGCGTGCCGATGCGTCAGAGGAAGTCGAGGAAGTCTCCGACCTCGGCCACCGTGAGGCCGAGGTCGTGACTGAGCGTCGCCGCGGGCGGGCGCGGCGCGCCGGGTATCTTGCCGGCGTCCCAGCGCGCCCCGATGTACCTCAGCCGGCTCGACCTCCACGGCTTCAAAAGCTTCGCCCAGAAGACGTCCGTCGCCTTCTCGCCGGGCGTGACGGCCATCGTGGGCCCGAACGGGTGCGGCAAGTCGAACATCATCGACGCCGTCCGATGGGTGCTCGGCGAGCAGCGCGCGCGGCTTTTGCGGAGCGACGCGATGAGCGGCGTCATCTTCAACGGCGCCCAGGGCCGTCGCCCGCTCGGCATGGCCGAGGTCTCGCTCACCGTCGAGAACACGCGCGGCATCCTTCCGACCGAGTACGGCGAGGTGACCGTCACGCGGCGCCTGTACCGCAACGGCGACTCGGACTACCTCCTCAACGGCACCGTCTGCCGCCTCCGCGACGTCCTCGACCTGTTCATGGACACCGGCATGGGCGCCGGCGCCTACTCGGTGATCGAGCTCTCGATGGTCGAGGACATCCTGTCCGAGAACGCCGCCGACCGCCGCCGCCTCTTCGAGGAGGCGGCGGGCGTGACGAAGTACAAGCGCCGCCGCGAGCAGACGCTCAAGCGCCTCGCGGCGACGCAGACGGACCTCACGCGCCTCGACGACATCGTGGACGAGGTCGAGAAGCAGGTGCAGACGCTCGAGCGGCAGGCCGGAAAAGCGCGCACGCACGCGCGCCTCGCCGAGCGCCTCCGGCGCCTCGAGCTGGCGCTCGCCGCCTTCGACGCCGCACGCCTCCGCGCAGAGCGGACCGAGCGGGAGGCCGAGTCGCGCGACGCTGCCGACGCGGCCGAGTCCGCCGGCGCTCGCCTTGCGACGGGCGAGGCGGCGCTCGAGGCCGACCGGACGGCGCTCGTCGTGGCCGAGCAGACGCGGACGGAGCGCGCCGCCGCCCTCGCCGCCCACACCGACCGCGTGCGCCAGCTCGACGCCGAGCGCCGAGTCGAGGCCGAGCGGGTTCAGTCCGCTATGCGGGCGGGCGAGCGGCTCGACGCCGAGGCGTCGGAGGCCGGGGCGCGGCGGGCGACGCTGGCCACCGAGTCCGAGCAGACGGCCGAGCGCCTCGCTGTTGCGGAGGCGACGCTCGCCGAGACGACGGCGACGCTTCAAGAGGCTGATGCCGCACGCAGCGGTGCCGTCCAGACCGAGACGGCGGCGCGGCGAGCGCTCGATGCCACCCGAAACGCGGCGGGCATGGCGACGAAGGCGGCCGGCGACGCCCGCGCCTCGCGCGACCGCACGCGCGATCGCCGCGCCTTCGCCGAAACGGAAATCGAGCGCCTCCGCCAGACGCAGGCCGACCTCGACGCCCGCGCCGCGCCCGAAGCTGCCTCGGCCCGCGAGGCGCTCGCCCGCGACGAATCCGACCTGGAAAAAGCGTCCGCGGCACTTCTCGGCCGAACGGCGGCTCGCGATGCCGCCCGCTCCGCCCTCGACGCGCGCCGCGCGGACGCTCAGACGGCGCGCTCCGCCCGCGACGCCGCCCGCGCCGAGGCGACGCTCCTCGATGCGCTCCTCGAAGCCGGCGATGGCGACGGCGAGGCGCTCGGCGCCCTGCGCCAGACGATGCCCGTTGTGACGGTCGCGGAGACGGTCGCCTGCGCCGATGCCGACCGGCCCGCGCTCGCCGCGGCCCTCGGCGCCTATGCCGGCGCCGTCGTCGTGCAGTCCGACGCCGAGGCCGACGCGGCGCTCGTCGCGCTCCGCGACGCCGACGCCGGGCGGGCGACGTTCTTCGTCCTCGACCGACTCACCGGGGCGCCCGAGACCGTGCCGACGCCGCCCGGCGCGACGCCGGCCATCGCGCTCGCCCGCATCTCGGACGCCCGTGCCGAGCCGCTCGTCCGCGCCCTCCTCGCCAGTGCTTTCGTCGTCGAGACATTAAGCGAGGCGCGGCGCCTCGTGGCCGACCATCCCGGCGCCCGGTTCGTCGCCCGCGACGGGTCGTGGACCGACGCCTCGGGCGCCGTCCACGGCGGCGCCGCAGCGGAAGGCGGCGACGGGCGCTTTGGGCTGCGCGAGCGGCAGACGGACGTCGCCCACGCGCTCGAAACCGCCGAGGCGAGCCTCGCGGATGCGGAATCCAGCGTGGCCGCGGCGCAGGCGGACGTGGCGACGGCCGAGGCCCAGCGCGCGCAGGCCGAGTCCGTGCGCGACGCTGCGCGTTCCCGTCTCGACGCCTCCAAGACCGCTCTCACGCGCCTCGACGCCGAAGCCGCCGCCCTCGTCGGCGAGCGGTCGCGGGCTGAGGCGCGCCTCGCGGAGGTGACGGCGCAAATCGCCGCGCTCCCCGCCGACGACGCCCTCGACGCAGCCCTCGCTGAGGCGACGGCGGCAGCCGAGCAGGCGGAGCGCGAGCGCAATGCCGCGCGCCGGGCACTCGAAACGGCCGAGGCCGACCGCCGGGCGGCGGACGCCGCGTGGAACGAGGCGCGCCTCGCTCAGACGCGCGCCACGAGCGATGCCGCCTCGCGCACGGCCGACCGCGACCGCCTCGCAACCGAAGTCGCCACGCTCGACCGCCGCGACGCGGCCCGAGGCGCCGACCAATCGCGCCTCGCCGACGCCCTCGCCACGGCGCAGACGCGCCTCGCCGACCTCGCCGAGCGCCTCGCCGGCGAGCGCGCCGAGACCGACGCCCTCACCGAGTCCGCCTCCGAGGCCGAGACCGATGTGCTCGAGGTCCGCGCCCGCATCTCGGACTCGGAAAACGCGCTCCGCGCCGTGCGGTCTGCCCGCGAGACGGCGCTCGCGACGCGCGCCGCGGCGGACCTGCGCCTCGCCGAGATCGCGACGCGCCTCGACACGACACAGGAGCGCCTCGCCGACGACCTCGGCGCGACGCTCGACGACGCCGAGCAGGAGCTCGAGCGCCTCGAAGCGGAGGAGCTCTTCCAGCCCGAGACGGCGCGCGTCGAGGTACCTCGCCTGCGCGAGAAGATCCGCGGCCTCGGCGCCGTCAACGCGCTCGCGCTCGAGAGCTACGACGCCGAGCGCGAGCGCCTCGCCTTCCTCCAGGCGCAGCGCGCAGACGTGCAGAGCGCCGAGAAAACGCTGCTCGACACGATCGACGAGATCAACACGACCGCCCGCGAGCGCTTCGACGCGACGTTCGTCCAGATCCGCGACGCCTTCCGGCAGATCTTTGCCGACCTCTTCGGCGGCGACGCCGAGGCCGACGTCACGCTCGACGGCGACGACCCGCTCGAGGCGCCCGTCGCCATCACGGCGCGCCCGCGCGGCAAGCGGCCCGTCGGCCTCGCGCAGCTCTCCGGCGGCGAGAAGACGCTCACCGCGACGGCCCTGCTCTTCGCGATCTACCTCGTCAAGCCGTCCCCGTTCTGCATCCTCGACGAGGTCGACGCGCCGCTCGACGACGCCAACGTGGACCGCTTCATGCGCCTCATCCGCTCGTTCTCGGACCGCACGCAGTTCATCCTCGTCACCCACAACAAGCTCACGATGGAGGCGGCGGACCGGATGTACGGCGTCACCATGCCGACGCCCGGCGTGTCGCGCCTCGTCGGCGTGCAGCTGGACGAGGTGAGCGGCGACGGCGCCGCAGAGGAGCCCGCCCAGCCATGAGCCGTATCCCGTTCTCCTTCGACCAGAAGGACGGCTTCGTGAGCGTCCGCGGCACCGTCTTCCTCGACGGCGACGACATCGTGGTCGAGACGACGCAAGCGCTGCTGCAGCTCGTCCCGTTCGGGAAGCGGACGTACCGGATCCCGGCGGACGACGTCGAGCACATCGCCGTCGAGGCGGCGACGCTGCGGAAGGCGCGCCTCGTCGTGCGGCCCTTCACCTACAGCCACGTCGCCGGCTTCCCCGGCGAGACGGCCGGGGCGATCGCGCTGCCCATCGCCCGGAAGCACCGCGAGGCGGCCGAGGCGCTCGTCCGCGAGGCGTGCCTCCGCAACCTGCCACGGTAGGGGGAGTGATTGCTCGCTGCGGGAGGTCGTCGCTGGTAGAGGTTGGAGTTTGAAGTTTGGAGAAGTGGGAGATTGGCACCTCCGGTAGCGGGCGAGCGTGGCCTACCCACCCTTCAAACTCCAAACTTCAAACTCCCTCGCCGTGGTGCTCGGTGGCGAAACGGTCGCTCTGCCTGACATGATGAGCCGAGCGCCGACCCAGAGAACCGGGCGCGTAGCTTCCCGCTTCCCCCCGCCGCGCCCTCGATGCCGACAGCCGACGCCCTGCCGTCCCCCGGCGACCGCGCCCTCGCCGCGGCGGCCGACGCGCTCGCCCGGCGCCTGATGGAGCGTCTGCCCGCCGGCCGCGCCGTCCCCCGCGACGCCATCTCAACGCTCCCGCCGGCCGTCGCGACGCCGCTTCTCGCGCGCCTCGACGCCCGCGTCGACCGCGAGGCGCCCGCGCCGGCTTCGCCGTGGGTGGATGCTGATGCGGCGCGCGCCGGTGCCCGGCAGTGGCGCGACGCCGCTCGGCTGGCCGCGCGCGTCCCGGCGCCCGAGTGGCCCGCCTTCCTGGGCGACGCGTGCCGCCTCGTCGTGTCGCACCTCGTCCGGCCGGCCGAGACGCTCGCCGCCGTCGCCTTCGAGGACGACGGCGACGCCGAGCGCCCGGCGGCCCTCGTGATGCGCCGCCTCGGCGCGTTCGCGCCGTACCCGTACCTGCCCGAGATCGCCCGGCAGTACGTCGACCGGAAAGGCATCGCGCGGATCGACCGCGCCGCGCTCGAGAGCCTGCTGCGCCGCATCGACCGCCGGATGGTCGCCGCGTTCTCGGCCGACGAGTGGGCGGGCCTGCTCGAGCCGCTGTTCACGCTCCTCGACGCGCCCTCAGGCCTTCCGGCCGAGCTGCTCCAAGTGCTGTTCGAGGCGCGCGGCCGCGACGACCTCGGGCGCCTCTTCTCGGGGCCCGTCACGCCCGGCGCACTCTACGCGACGCTCGCCCGCGCCCTCCCGCCGCCCGCCCCGACCGTGGCGCCGTCTCCGCCGGAGCCGCCGCCCGTCATGGCACCTCCGCCGGAGCAGGAGCCGGCACCCACCGTCGAGCCGTTCGAGGCGCCCCCCGTTGATGGGCCGTTCGAGGCGCTCCCCGCCGACCTGCCGCTGGCCGAGCCGGCATCCTGGGAGCCCGCGTCGCCCGAGACGCCTCCCGACGCTCCACTTCCGGCTGAGCCGCCCGCCGAGCCGCCCGCCGACGAGCACGCCGACGAGCACGCCCCAGACCTCGAGGCGTACGACGACTGGCGCGCCCGCGACCCCGACCTCTCGGACTGGCTCCGCTCGGCATCCGCCGCCCCACCCGGCCCGCCGCCGCCGATCCCTCCCGTCCCGCCGTCCGCTCAGGAGGAGCCGGACGCCCCGGAGCCCGCGCTCCGTCCGCCGTGGTTCACGAACGCGCCCGCCTCCCACGAGCCCGACCCCGACCCGCCGGAGGACGCCTCGGGCGACGACGAGCCGCTCTGGATGCGCCTGATGACGCCGCCGGCGGACCCGGACCTCCAGGACGAGATCGACGCCTCGGCCGCCGCTCCGGCAGCGCCGACCGAGACGCCGCTCTGGAAACGCTTCATCCCGCACGCCGCGGAGCTGACCGACGCCGACCTCCCGCGCCCGCCCGTCGCGCCGCCGCGCGCGCCGCTGCCCGGCCCGCCCGCGCCGGCCGAGCGCCCGCGCGACGCGCCGGACCTCGCCCACGTCGAGGCGCGTGCACTCGGTGCCGCGCCCGACCCCCTCCGGCGCGCCGTGTTCATCGCCGAGTTGTTCGGCGGCTCCCAGGCCGAGTACGCCGCCACGCTCGCCCGCCTCGCCGACGCCGCCACGCTCGACGCCGCCACCGAGATCTTCCAGACCGACGTGCTCACGCGCCACCACGTCAACGTCTACTCCGAGCCGGCGACGGCCTTCGCCGCCGCCGCCGAGTCCCGCTTCCGCCCCGCCCGATGACCCCGACCGACCAGCCGACCGACCGCCTCGCCGACCTCGACCGCCGCCGTGCCGAGGCGCAGCTCGGCGGCGGCGAAGCCCGCATCGACGCGCAGCACGCGCGCGGCAAGCTCACCGCCCGCGAGCGCCTCGACGTGCTCCTCGACGCCGGCTCGTTCCAGGAGACCGGCACCTTCGTCCGCCACCAGGAAAGTGCCTTCGGGCTGGACAAAGAGCGGCCGTACGGCGACGGCGTCGTGACGGGCTGGGGCACCGTCGCCGGGCGCCTCGTCTACGTCTACTCCCAGGACTTCACCGTCTTCGGCGGGTCGCTCGGGCTGGCCCACGCGGGCAAGATCGTCCGGATCATGCAGCTGGCGCTGGAAAACGGAGCGCCCGTGATCGGCCTCAACGACTCCGGCGGCGCGCGCATCCAGGAGGGCGTCGCGGCGCTCGGCGGCTACGCGGACCTGTTCCTCCAGAACACGATGGCCTCGGGCGTCGTGCCGCAGATCTCGGCCATCCTCGGGCCGTGCGCCGGCGGCGCCGTCTACTCGCCCGCCATCACGGACTTCACGTTCATGGCGCGCGGCACGAGCTACATGTTCGTGACGGGCCCGAACGTCGTCAAAACGGTCACGAACGAGGAGGTGACGCAGGAGGAGCTCGGCGGGGCGGACACGCACGCGTCCAAGTCGGGCGTCTGCCACCGCGCGTTCCCGAACGAGGCGGCGCTGCTGCTCGGCATCCGCGAGTTGCTCGGCTACCTCCCGCAGAACTGCGAGGACGCCCCGCCCCACGTGGCTACGTCGGACCTCGAGGCGCGCGCCGACGCCGCCCTCGACTCGCTCGTGCCGGACAATCCGGCGACGCCGTACGACATCCACGACGTCATCAAACGCGTCGTGGACGACGGCCGCTTCTTCGAGATCCACCCGGACTTCGCGGCCAACATCGTCGTCGGCTTCGCGCGCCTCGGCGGGCAGTCGGTCGGCATCGTGGCGAACCAGCCGGCCGTGCTCGCGGGCGTCCTCGACATCGACGCCTCGGTCAAGGCCGCGCGGTTCGTCCGCTTCTGCGACGCCTTCGGCATCGCGCTCGTCGTGTTCGAGGATGTGCCGGGCTTCCTGCCGGGCACGGAGCAGGAGTGGCGCGGCATCATCCGCCACGGCGCCAAGCTGCTCTACGCCTTCTGCGAGGCGACCGTCCCGAAGCTCACCGTCATCACGCGCAAGGCCTACGGCGGCGCCTACGACGTGATGAACTCGAAGCACATCCGCGCCGACCTCAACCTCGCCTGGCCGACGGCCGAGATCGCCGTGATGGGGGCGAAGGGCGCCGTCGAGATCCTCCGCAAGCGCGAGATCGCCGCCTCGGACGACCCGGCCGCCACCGAGGCGGCGTTCACGGACGAGTACCGCGAGCGCTTCGCGAACCCCTACGTCGCCGCCGAGCGCGGCTACGTCGACGACGTCATCCGGCCGTCCGAGACGCGCGCGCGCCTCATCGGGGCGCTTCGGATGCTGCGCAACAAGGTCCAGACGCTGCCCCGCAAGAAGCACAACAACCTGCCGCTTTGAGGCCAGTGGGATGGGGCCCGTGGCCAGTGGCA
>JBBSQZ010000010.1:0-24784 GCA_038243565.1 Rhodothermales bacterium
CAGGATCACGAGGAGCGCGGAGACGATCCAGAAGCGGATCACGATCTTGGACTCGTGGATGCCCTGCGCCTCGTAGTGGTGGTGCAGCGGCGCCATCCGGAAGACCCGCACGCCCGTCCCGGTCTTGGCGCGCGAGTACTTGAAGTAGCCCGTCTGGATGATCACCGAGAGCGTCTCGGCGAAGAACACGGCGCAGAGGACGGGCAGGTAGAGCTCCTTCTTGATCAGGATCGCGAGCGTCCCGACGGCCGCGCCAAGAGCCAGCGAGCCGGGGTCGCCCATGAAGACCTGCGCCGGGTGGCCGTTGTACCACAGGAAGCCGAAGCAGGCGGCTGCCACAGCTGCGGCGAAGACCGTCAGCTCGCCCGTCCCCGGCAGGTAGATGTCGTTGACGAAGTCGGCGAGGTTGACGTTGCCCGTGACGTACGTCATCGCGATCAGGCCGAGCATCACGAAGGCCGTCGTGCCGGCCGTGAGCCCGTCGAGGCCGTCGGTCAGGTTGACCGCGTTCGAGACGCCGGTCAGGATGAACGTGATCGCGACGACGTAGACGGCCTTGGCCGCGAGCGGCCCGAACGGCAGCAGCACGCCGTAGTCGATGACGCCGTCGGGCACGAACGGCAGGCTCGTCAGCGTGTGGACGCCGTCGAGCTTGTGCAGCAGCAGCAGGCCGACCGAGACGATGATGCCGAGCGTGACCTGGCCGAGCAGCTTCGTCCGCTCCGCGAGCCCCTTCTTGTTCTTCTTGACGACCTTGATGTAGTCGTCGGCGAAGCCGAAAATGCCCATCCAGAGCGTCGCGATGATGGCGATCCAGACGTAGACGTTGGTGAGGTCGCCCCAGAGGAGGACGCCGCCGAAGAGCGAGAGCAGCAGGATGAGGCCGCCCATCGTCGGCGTGCCGGCCTTGTGGGCGTGGCTCACGGCTCCGGCGTCATCGCCCGTCCGGATCGTCTCGCCGATGAGGCGCCGGCGCAGGCCGCGGATGATCTTCTTGCCGCCGAAGATGGCGATGAGCAGCGACGTCCCGGCCGCGAGCGTCGCGCGGACGGTGATGAACTGGAAGACGTCGAACCCGGGCGGGTCGTACGCGTCGTTGAGCCAGGTGAAGAGGTGGTAGAGCACGGGCCTAGGCGGTCTCGCGCTCCGAGGAGGCAGCGGTGGAGAGGGCGTCGCGGAGGACGGCGCGGTCGTCGAAGTCGCGGCGCTCCGTGCCGACGATCTGGTACGTCTCGTGGCCCTTGCCCGCGACGACGACGACGTCGCCCGGGCGCGCCGTCTCGGCCGCCTGTCGGATGGCGGCGGCGCGGTCTTCGATGACGACGGCCGCCTCGGGATGCTGGAGGCCGGCCGCGACGTCGGCGAGGATGGCGTCGGGGCGCTCCGTCCGCGGGTTGTCGCTCGTGAGGATCACGCGGTCGGCGCGCGCCTCGGCGACGGCCGCCATCTCGGGGCGCTTGGTGCGGTCGCGGTCGCCGCCGCACCCGAAGACGACGGTGAGGCTGTTGCCGGGCGGGACGATCTCGCGGGCCGTCGCGAGGACGTTGTCGAGCGCGTCCGGCGTGTGCGCGTAGTCGACCACGCCGAGGACGCCGCCGACCGAGACGGTCTCGAAGCGGCCGGGCACGCCGGGCGCGTGGGCCAGCGCGTCGATCGTCTCATTGGTCTCTAATCCCAGCGCGCGGCCGACGGCGTAGGCGGCGGCAAGGTTGAGCGCGTTGAAGCGGCCGGCCATCCGGAACGTCGCGGCGTGGCCGTCGAGGCGCAGGCGGAGGCCCGAGACGGCGTTGTCGAGGACCTCGACGCGCACGTCCGCCCCGGCGCTCGTGCCGCAGGTGACGACGCGGGCCCGCGTGTCGCGCGTCATCAGCGCGCACGCCGGGTCGTCTGCGTTGACGACGGCCGTGGCGTCCGTGCTCATCCCGTCGAAGAGGAGCTTCTTGGCCGCGGCGTAGGCCTCGGGCGTGTGGTGGAAGTCGAGGTGGTCGTGCGTCAGGTTCGTGAACACGGCGACGCCGAAGTCCAGCGTGCGGACGCGGCTGAGGGCGAGCCCGTGGCTCGACACCTCGAGCGCGGCGTGCGTCACGCCAGCGTCGGCCATCGCGCGAAGCAGGCGCTGGAGGGCCGGCGCCTCGGGCGTCGTGTAAGCGGTCGCATACCGGTCCTGGCCGATCCGGTTTTCCACCGTCCCGACGAGCCCGGCCGTCTTGCCGAGCGTCGTCAGCAGGCCGTGGACGAGGAAGGCGGTCGTCGTCTTGCCGTTCGTGCCCGTGATGCCGACGAGCGACATCGCGTCGCCGGGGCGGCCCCAGAGGCTCGCCGCCGCCTCGGCGACGGCCGCGCGCGGGTCCGCCGTCGGCACGAGGCGGTCGCGGACGTTCGCCTCGGCCCACTCGGGCGAGACGAGCGCGGCCGCGGCGCCGGCGTCGAGGGCGGCGGCGACGAAGTCGTGCCCGTCCGCGCCGTCGCCGTCCGAGGTGAGCGCGGCGAAGAGGGCGCCGCGCGTGACGCGCCGGCTGTCAGCGACGACGTCGGTCACGGGCCGCTCGGCGAGCGCGTGCGGGACCGTCAGCAGACCCGCGGCCTCGGCCGAGGCGAGGACCTCGGCGAGCGGCTGCGGGCGCGCCTCGACGGTCGGAAGGGTGGCGTGGAGCGTGCTCATCGCGGCTGCCCCGTAAGCGCCACGCGCCGCGGCAGCGGCTGCCCCGCGGCGACGGACTGCGCCCGTACCGACCCGGCGCCCGTCACTGTAGGCTCGACGCCCAGCGCGCGGAGCCACGAGACGGCCGTACGGACGGACTGGCCGCGGAGGTCGGGCATCTTCCGCGCCACCGCGGACTCGGACGCCTCGAGGCGCAGCGCCTCGGCGAGCGGCAGGCGCGCCGATGACGCCTCGGAGAGGCGGGCGGGCTGCCACAGCGACGCGTCGTCGTCCATGTCGACGGAGAA
Organism: Rhodothermales bacterium; assembly: GCA_038243565.1. Lineage (GTDB taxonomy): Bacteria > Bacteroidota > Rhodothermia > Rhodothermales > Rubricoccaceae > DASVSE01. The sequence continues at coordinate 2,950 of JBBSQZ010000010.1, forward strand.
GCCGGTCGCGCGGAGGCGGTCGGCGGCGAGGATCGTCGGCATCCCCGAGACGGCCGGCACGCGGGCCTGAACGCGGTGCGGGATGCGCTCGGCCGGGGCGACGCGCTGCGCGACGCGCGGGAACGTCCCGATCCAGCGGCGCGCGACGCGCCCGAAGATCGGCGCCGAGACGGTCCCGCCGTAGTAGCCGTTGCTCGGCGAGTCGAGGAGCACGTAGAGCACGACCTCGGGCGCCTCGACGGGGAACATGCCGACGAACGAGGCGCGGTACTGGTTGAGGTAGCGGCCGTTGTGCGCCGTCTGCGCCGTGCCCGTCTTGCCCGCGATGCGCAGCCCTTCGACCTGCGCGGCGCGCGCCGTGCCGTCGTCCGAGACGACGCGCTCGAAGGCGGGCATGAGCGCGCGGGCGGTCGCCGGCGAGAAGGCGCGGCGGACCGAGTCCTGCGGGGCGGTCCACACGGCGAGGCCGGTCCGCGGGTCGCGGCGCTCGGCGACGACGTGCGGGCGCACGAGCAGGCCGCCGTTGGCGAGCGCGGCGTAGGCGGTCACGATCTGCAAGGGCGTCGCCTCGAGCGCGTAGCCGGTGCTCATCCACGGCAGCGTCGTCGCGTCCCACGTCTCGGGCCGGCGCAGCACGCCCGGCACCTCGCCCGGCAGGTCGACGGTCGTCGGCTGCCCGAAGCCGAGCGCGCGGGCCGTCCGGTAGAGCGGGCCGCGGCCCATGCGCTCGGCCGTCAGCGCCATGCCGATGTTGGACGACTTCACGATGGCGTCGTCCAGCGTGATCGTGCCGTAGCCGTGGCTGTCGCGCATCGTGCGCCGCGAGAACGTGTGCGACCCGTTGCCGGTGTGGAGGACGGACTGCATCGTGGACGTCCCGCTCTCGAGCGCCGCGACGGCCGTGACGAGTTTGAAGGTGCTTCCCGGCTCGATGCGGTCCACGACGGCGTGGTTGCGCCGCGACGCCTCGGCGAAGGCGCCGGCGCGGTTCGGGTCGTAGGTCGGGGCGTTGGCGAGGGCGAGGATGGCGCCGGTGTGCGGGTCCAGGGCGATGGCCGTGCCCCAGCGCGCGCCGGCCTCCTGGACGCCGCGTGCGAGCTCCTCCTCGAGGATCGCCTGCCGCACGAGGTCGATCGTCAGGACGACGTTCTCGCCGTCGACCGGCTCGACGCGCGTCCCGCCGACGACGGCGCGGACGACGCCGCGGCGGTCGCGCTGCACGGCCTGCCTCCCGGCGATGCCCTTGAGGTCGTCGTCGAGGAACAGCTCGATGCCTGCCACGCCGTCGCCGTCGCGCGTGACGTGGCCGAGGACGTGGGCCGCCGTCGAGGCGTAGTTGTAGTGCCGGCGGTACGACCCGCGGACGATGAGCCCGGGCACGTGGGCGGCGTCGAGGCGCTCCTTCGCCGCCTCGTCGAGGTCGCGGACGAGGACGGCGTACTGCCGGCTCGAGCGGTCGGCGACGCGCTGCCGGTAGTGGCTCGCGCCCTTGCCCGTCGCCGCGCCGAGGATGGTGTACAGCGTGTCCGCGTGCTCGCCGAAGCCGGCGACGGTCGGGTCCACCGCGATCTCGAAGCGCGCCGTGTTGACGGCCAGCGCGCGGCCGGCGCGGTCCAGGATCGCCCCGCGCTGCGCTGGCAGCGTCTCGACGGACTCGGCCTGCCGGACGCCGCGCGCGCGCAGCTCGGCCCCGTCGCCCACGGTCACGCGCAGCATCTGCACGACCACGAGCACCGGCACTACGAGCAGCAGCCCGAAGACGGTGTAGAGGCGGGAGAGGACGGCGTGGCGGGCGTCGATGGGAGTGGTCGCGGGGGCGGGTGGGGTGGAGCGGGGCGGGCGCACGCCGGCGAGCTAGGCTCAGCGTCGGCTTCTGACCGAGTGGGGGGACGCGTGCGCCCGCTCCGGCTCCGGGGGTTGGGAGGAAAAGTTTGGAGTTGAAGTTTGGAGACGGGAGAGATCGAGCTAAGGGCTGTGCTGCTTGCCCTCTTCAAACTCCAAACTTCAAACTGCATTTAGTCGGGCGTTTCGAGGTTGATCGGGACGCCGTACGCGACGCCTTCCTCGAGGCCGAGCGCCACGGCGCGCGGCATCACGGCGTCGGGGCCGGTGAGGCGGTCGAAGTCGCCGCGGAGGCGCTGCCCGGCGAGGCGCAGGCGGACGTTCTCGGAGCGTGCCGTCTGGAGCTCGGCCAGCACGTCGCGCGTCGCGTAGACGTGGGCGACGAAGACGGTGGCGATGGCGCAGGCGATGAGGACGAGCAGGCCGAAGCGGAGGCTCGGCACCACGTCGAAGGCGCGGATGCGCGCAGCCGAGCGGCCGGCCTTGCGGTCGGCGAGCGTCTCGGCCTTGCGCTGGCCGGCCGCCGCGCGCCCCGCGTGGCCGGTGACGCCGCCCGAGGCGCCGTCGAGGTCCGACCAGCCGGGCAGGACGATGCCGCGCCGCGCCTTGCGCGCCGTGAGGCTCGGGGCGGGCGCCGTCCGCGGCGCGGCGCGGCGCTTCTTCGTGGGCGCGGTCTGAGTCGCAGTGCTCATCGGATTTCGGAAGGCGTGCCCCGATCAATGACCTGGGCGATGCGGAGGCGGGCGGAGCGGGCGCGCGGGTTGCGCGCGATCTCCGCCTCGGCCGCGACGACGGCGCGGCGCGTGACGGCGGCGAACGGCGTCAGCGGCCGCCCGAACGTGTCCTTCTCGACCTCGGCCGAGAAGCGGCCGGTGCGGAGGAAGTGCTTCGCGCGGCGGTCCTCGAGGCTGTGGTACGAGATCACGGCGAGGCGTCCGCCCGGCTGGAGGACCGACTGCGCCGCGGGCAGCACACGCTCGAGCACGCCCATCTCGTCGTTGACGGCGATGCGGAGCGCCTGGAAGACGCGCGCGAGCGCCTTGCCCTCGTCGCGCGTCGGCACGCCGCGGCGGACGGCCGCGGCGAGGTCGGCCGTCGTCTCCATCCGCTCGGCGCCCTTGATCGTCTGCGCGATGCGCCGCGAGCGGCCTTCCTCGCCGTAGGCGTAGATCGTGTCGGCGAGCTCGGTCTCGGTCAGGCGGGCGATGAGGTCGGCGGCGGTCTCGCCGGACTGGCCGTCCATCCGCATGTCGAGCGGGCCGTCGTGCATGAAAGCGAAGCCGCGCGCCGGGGCGTCGAGCTGGCGGCTCGAGACGCCGAGGTCGAGGAGCACGCCTGCCGCGGCGCGGCCATGGTTGGGGCCGAGGCCGGCAGCGTCGAGCAGGCTCGCCGTGTCGGCGAAGTTGCCCTTAAGGGCGACGAACCGGCCGGCTGCCCCGTCGCTGGCGAGGCGCGCGCGGGCCGTCGAGAGCGCCTCGTCATCCTGGTCGATGCCGACGACGAGGGCGCCGGCGCCGAGCGCGTCGAGCAGCGCCGCGGCGTGGCCGCCGCCGCCGAGCGTGCCGTCTATGTAGAGGCCGTTCGGATCCGTGACGAGGCCGGCGATCGTCTCGGGCGCGAGGACCGGCGCGTGGTAGACCGTCGCGTAGTCCGCCCCGGACATGCCGGCCCCGACCGCTGCCTCGTCGGCGGCGGCGCGCGTCTTCCGCGAGGCGCGGGACGGGCGAGCAGGTCGGGACATGACGGCGGGCATCGGGGTGGGTCTAGCGGCTGGCCATCACGGCCTGGGCGAGCACGTCGTAGGACGTCGTCTGGCCGTTGAGGTAGGTCTCGAACTGGGCGGGGTCCCAGATCTCGATGTGGTCGAAGGAGCCGATGATGAGCGCCTTGGAGCCGGGCTGGATGCCGGCGAACTCGAGCAGCGACTTCGGGAGCGCGGCGCGGCCCTGGCCGTCGAGCGTGATCTCGTCCGCCCACATGTTGATCGTGCGGACGAAGTGGCGCGCCTCGGCGTCGAACATGTTGAGCGTCGTCATCTGGGCCTCGATCTTCTCCCAGCCGTCGGCGGGGTAGAGGAAGACGCAGGGCTCGAGGCCGCGCGTCGCGACGAAGGCGTCGCGGGTGTCGGGATTCACGGACCTGCGCATCTTCGCCGGCACGGGGACACGCCCCTTGCCGTCGACGGAATACTCAGCTTGTCCTTTGAATCCGGCCACGCCGGGTGCCTCGCGGCGGTTGGTGAGCGGCGTGGTGGGCTTCCCCACTTTTCCCCACGCCTCACCGAAAGTACCCCGCCGCCCCAAAACCGCAAGAAATGGGGCAAAAAAGGCGCTTTCTGTGGATAACCCCCGGGGTGACGGCGCGCCGACGCCTGTCAGAACCCTCTTGTGGAAAATATTTTCACCCTGGAAACCGTCAGGGTGAAATCGTGTTCACCCCGTGACAGATCTCCGCCCACCGGCCTCCTTCCACCACGCTGCCCCACCGCCCATGGCCGTCCGCGAGCGCCTCACCGAGCGCCAGAACCAGGTCTTCGAGTTCCTCCGCGCGCACGTCCGCGACGCCGGCCGCCCGCCGACGATCGCCGAGGTCGGGCAGCACCTCGGGCTGCGCTCGTCCAACGGCGTCCACAAGCTCCTCGTGGCCCTCGAGGCGAAGGGCTACATCTCACGGGTGCGCCACGAGGCGCGCGGCATCACGATCCTCGACGACGACGACCCGACGTTCCGCTTCGACGAGGGCCCGCCGAGCGTCTTCATGCCGCGGACGGTCACGTCGGCCGTGGCGACGCGTCCGCTCGCGCGCGGGCGGACGCAGGTGCTCGTCGAGCCGCGCATCCTGCCGCGCGGCGTGGACCTCGAGCACTGCCTCGCGCTCGTCGTCGGCGACGACGGGATGAACGGCGACGGCGTCCGCAAGAACGACCTCGTGATCGTCGAGGAGGCGCGGTGGGAGGACGTCCCGAAGGGCGCCGCCGTGGCGGTCCTGTTCGACGACCGGCAGGTGGTGCGGCGCCTCGAGGTGGCCAACGGCCGTCTGCACTTCCGCGCGTCGGACAAGACGTACCGCGACGAGCAGTTCGACCCCGGCGACGACCGCTGCTACGTCGTCGGCCCGGTCCGCGCGCTGATGCGGCAGGTGTAGGGATGCAGTTTGGCGAGGGAACGGGGCCGAGCACCTTTCGGGCGATGCGGCCCCACAGTTTGGAGAGAGGAACTTTCCAAACTCCAAACCTCATCCCGCCAGCGCGGCGAGCATCGTCGCCACGGCGATGCCGCCGTAGATGCCGAGCACGTAGCCCGCGACGGCCATCAGCAGGCCCACCGGCGCCATCGCCGGGTGGTAGACGCTCGCCACGATCGGCGCCGACGCCGCCCCGCCGACGTTGGCCATCGAGCCCGTCGCGACGAAGAACAGCGGCGCGCGGAGGAGCTTCGCGGCCCCGAACAGCAGCGCGATGTGGATCGCGAGCCACACGACGCCCGTCGCGAGGTAGAGCGGCGCGTCGAGGATGGCGTGGAGGTCGCCCTGCGCGCCGATGGACGTGAGCAGCAGGTACAGCGCGACGTAGCCGAGGCGGCTCGCGCCGTCCACCTCGAGGCGCCGCATCGGCGTGAACGACAGCGCGAGGCCGGCGGTGACGGCGATGAGCACGGCCCACGTGCCGCCCGAGATGACGGTCGGCGTGCCGAGCGTCGGCAGCATCCCGCCGAGCACGCGCGAGAGGACGGCCGCGGCGATGCCGAGCCCGAGGATGATCGCGCCCGTCTCGGTCGTGATCGGCCGGCGCGTGGTGTCCATCTGGCGCAGCGTCGCGTCGACGCGGTCCATCGCCGTCGTGTCCGCCCCGACCCAGGCGTCGAAGCGCGTCTGGTACTTCGAGAGGAAGAGGAGGACGGCCATCCAGCCGTAGCCCACGACGGTGTCCACGACGATGATCGGGCCGAGGTCGCGCAGGCCGACGGACTCCTGGATGGCGACCATGTTGGCGGTCCCGCCGATCCAGCTGCCCGAGAGCGCGGCGAGGCCCTTCCACGCGTTCGGGTCCGGGATGAACTGCCCGACGGCGAGGAACGCGATGGGCGCGCCGATGACGATGCCGAGCGTCCCGACGAGGAGCATCACGAGGGCGAGGCGGCCCATGCTGAGGATCGCGCGCAGGTCGATCGTGAGCATGAGCAGGAACAGCGCCATCGGCAGGAGCAGGTAGCCGAAAAGGCTGTACGCCGCATTCGTGTACTCGGGCGTCGTGGCGGTCGCCGGCGCGTAGGGCTGCGTGACGCCGGCCGTCGTGAGCAGCATCGGCACGAAGTACGCCCACAGGACGGGCGGGACGACGTCGAAGACGCGCTTCAGCGCGGGCACGCGGGCGAGGCCGAACACGGCCGCGAGGACGGCCGCGAGCAGCGCGGCGGTCTGGACGGGGTCGGTGACGAGGGCGGCGGGGCCGGCGAACTCGGGCATTCCGGAGCGGGAGCGTGGCCGGGGAGAATACGCGGCCCACGCTGCGGCATCAGCGGAGCGTGTAGCTCGTGAGCGTCATCGCGCCGTCGCGGTCGTCCGAGACCATGCCGAGGCGCGGCACGAAGCATGCCCGGCTCGGCCGCGCGCCCTCAGCATCGTACTCGCCGACGGCGTCTACGTAGCAGATCGCCTCGTAGGACTCTGAGCCCACGCGGACCGTCGCGCGCTCGACGCGGTCTTCCGCCTCGACCTGCGGGACGCCGAACGTGTAGTCGAACCCGCGGTAGGTGTCCTCGGCGGTCTTGATTTCCAGGCGCCCATCGCCGACCGCGCCGCCACCGCTCCACACCTCGACCGCGCGGCGCTCAGTACCCGCGCCCCGCGTCGTCCGCTCGACGAGCACCCCGGCGCTGTATTCCCCGGGCTCGGGCCCCGTCACGCGGAGTGTGGTCGTCGAGCCGTCTGCGCCCGCGTACGTCCACGTGTTGCCGATAGCGAGCGGGACGAGCACATCGCCGGGCGACGCCTGCCGGAGCGCCGGCGTCGGGCCGCCGCGGCGGATCTGCTCGATGTCCTGCGCCAGGAGCGCGCCGGCGAAGCGGAGCGAGTCGCCTTCGAAGACCCAGTACGACGACTGGTAGCGGGTCGGGATCGTCAGGTCCTCGTCCGGCGGGAACAGCTCGGCGAGGTCCTCGGGCGACATCACGGCGACGAGCCGGCTGTCGGGGCGGACGCTCACGAACGGCGAGAAGAACGGCAGGCCCGCGACCACCCGCCCCGTCCGCGCGTCGACGATCTGGCCGCCCATGCACTCGGTCCCACAGCCCCACGTCGCGACGACGTAGTGGCCGGCGAAGTTGACGCCCGCGGCCATCGCTCGCCGGGTCATCGTTCGGTACATCCGGGCGTTGGGGCTGCTCGACTCGACGAGCGGCGCGACGCGGCCGCGGTAGACGCGTCCGGCGGGGTAGTCGCTGAACTGGGGGAGCGTCTGGGCGGAGGGCGCCCCTGCGATCAGGCCGAGGATGACGAGAACGAGAGGTCGCATGAGGGCGGGGCTGGAATCCGGCGGCATGCGCAAGCTACCCGGCACGCTCGGCTTCCGATGTCAGTCCGATCACTCGCCGTTCAGAAGGCGCCCTGGCCCGGCCGGCATCACCAGTGGCAGAGCGCCGCGTTCGGGTTGGCGAGGTCGCCCTCGTAGCGGCGCCCCCCGTTCGAAGTGATGGCGGTTCGGCGCGCGAAGCACTCCGGCTTCGGCCCCCAGACGGCGATCTCCACCAGCACGGCCCCATCGGCGGTGTACGCGATGGGGTGGACGTGGACCATCGGCACGGGCGTCGGGTTATCGCTGATCGAGCCGAAGTAGATGCCTCGGAAGACGTCGTTGGCGCGGTCCCAGTAGCCCGTCCGGAACGACGACGTCTCGTCCTGCGGGTAGCCCAGCTTCTCCATCGTGACGGTCGTGGCGGGGTCGAGGCTCTGCCCGCCGCCGCCGAACGCCGTCGGCTTCATCCACCACACGGAGATCTCGGACGCGATCTGAACGGCCATCTCCGTCTCGACGTCCATCCGGCTCTTGATCTGGTTCTCGCGGAACGCTTGAATGCCGACGACGACCGCGAGGCCGACGAGCACGATGCCGAGCACGAGCAGGAGAAGCTGTTGTTGACCCATGGGGAGCGAGGACGGTCCGGTAGAGGGGGCCGCACAAGGGTCGTGCCACCGCGCCCGGGACCTCCTGATGGCCTCGCCGAGGGCCTGAGGCCGCCGGCAGCCGGGTCGGAACGACCGGCGCGCCGGTAGCTTCGGGCATCGCCCGCCCGACCGTGATGACCCCGACCGCGCTCCCGACGGACCCCGAGATCACGCCGGCCCTCGCCCGGCAGCACGGCCTCACCGACGACGAGGTCGCCCGCGTCTACGCCCTCCTCGGCCGCGCGCCGACGTGGCCCGAGCTCGGCATCTACTCGGTGATGTGGTCCGAGCACTGCTCGTACAAGAACTCGATCCGCCTGCTGAAGACGCTGCCGCGCGAGGGCGCGGCCGTCCTCGCCGGGGCGGGCGAGGAGAACGCCGGGCTGGTCGACATCGGCGGCGGGCTGGCCGTCGCGTTCAAGATCGAGAGCCACAACCACCCGTCCGCCGTCGAGCCCGTGCAGGGCGCCGCGACGGGCGTCGGCGGCATCCAGCGGGACATCTTCACGATGGGCGCGCGGCCGATCTGCTCGCTCAACTCGCTGCGCTTCGGGAGCCTCGCGGACCCGCACGTCCGCTTCCTCGTCGACGGCGTCGTGCGCGGCATCGGCGGCTACGGCAACTCGTTCGGCGTGCCGACGGTCGGCGGCGAGGTCGTCTTCGACCCGTCGTACGCCGGCAACCCGCTCGTCAACGCGATGTCCGTCGGCATCGTCCGCATTGGCGAGACGGCGACGGCGACGGCCTCGGGGCCGGGCAACCCGGTCTACATCGTCGGCGCGAGCACGGGCCGCGACGGCATCCACGGCGCGACGTTCGCCTCGGTCGAGCTGTCCGAGGAGAGCGAGGCGCAGCGGCCGAACGTGCAGGTCGGCGACCCGTTCACGGAGAAGCTGCTTCTGGAGGCGAGCCTCGAGGCCATCGCGACGGGCGCGGTCGTCGGGATGCAGGACATGGGCGCGGCGGGCATTACCTGTTCAAGCTGCGAGATGTCCGAGAAGGGCGCCGTCGGGATGGACCTCGAGCTCGAGCGGGTCCCGCAGCGCGAGACGGGCATGACGCCGTACGAAATCCTGCTGAGCGAGAGCCAGGAGCGGATGCTCGTCGTCGTGAAAAAGGGCCGCGAGGCGGAGATCGAAGCGGTCTTCGACCGGTGGGACCTCCACGCGGTCCAGATCGGCGTCGTGACGGAGACGGAGCGCGTGCGCGTCCGCTGGCACGGCGACCTCGTGGCCGACGTGCCGGCCGCGTCGCTCGTCCTCGGCGGCGGCGCGCCGGTCTACACCCGCGAGACGGCTCGGCCGGCCTACCTCGACGCCACGCGCGGCGCCGACCTCGGCGCACTCGATGACCTGACGCCCGAGACCGCCGGGCCGGCGCTCGTGGCGCTCCTCGGGCAGCCCAACATCGCGTCCAAGGAGTGGATCTTCCGGCAGTACGACACGCACGTCCGCACCAACACCGTCGCCGGGCCGGGGCCGACGGACGCCGCCGTCGTCCGCGTGAAGGAGACCGCGACGCCCGGCGGGCCGACGCGCGGGCTGGCCGTCGCGACGGACTGCAACGGGCGCTACGTGTACCTCAACCCGCGCCGCGGCGCGCAGATCGCCGTGGCCGAGGCGGCGCGCAACGTCGTCTGCGCCGGCGGCGACCCGCTCGGCGTGACGAACTGCCTCAACTTCGGCAACCCGTACAAGCCGGAGGTCTACTGGACGTTCGAGGAGGCCGTCGGCGGGATGGGCGACGCCTGCCGCGCGCTCGGCCTGCCCATCACCGGCGGCAACGTGTCGTTCTACAACGAGTCGCCGGACGGCCACGGCGGCACGCGCGCCGTCTTCCCGACGCCCACGATCGGCATGGTCGGCCTCGTCGAGGACGTCGCCGCGCACGCGACGACGGCGGCGTTCCAGACGGAGGGCGACGCGCTCGTCCTCGTCTCGCCGGCCGGCTGGTGGCACGCGGGCGGCATCGAGGCGTCGGAGTTTCTCGCCTCAGCGCACGGCCAGACGGCCGGCGACGCGCCGCACCTGGACCTCAAGGAGGAGGTCGCCATGCAGCGCGCCGTCCTCGCCGCGATCCGCGCCGGCGGCGTCCGCTCCGCCCACGACGTCTCGGACGGCGGGCTGGCCGTGTGCCTCGCCGAGTCGTGCATCCACGGCGGCCTCGGGGCGGACGTCCGCCTCCCGGAGCCGCACGCGCGCCTCGACGCGGTCCTCTTCGGCGAGGCGCAGAGCCGCGTCGTGCTGAGCGTGGCGCCGGAGCGCCTCGAGGCGCTCGAGGCGCTCGTCGCGCAGAACGGCGCGCAGGCGACGCGCATCGGGACGGTCGGCGGCGAGGCGCTGCGCCTCGCGGTCGGCGAGGCGCTCGTGGTCAGCGTGCCGGTCGAGGCGCTCGCGGCGCCGTTCTTCGGCGCGATCCCGGACGCGATGGACGCTCCCATCGCGGCATAGGCCGCTGCTCGCTGGCGTCCGCACGGACGCGGCGGGGGGCACGCCCGGGCGGTGGTGCTACGCCCGCGCGCCGGCGACGGCTGGGCCTTCGACGCCTCCCTCGTCTTCTGACGCGCGAGCGCCGCGGCGCTCAGCGGGCGGCCCTGCCGCCCACGGCGCCGGAGCGTGAGCGGATACGGACGCCCTCGCGGCCGATCCGCATCCCTTCATCGGTCCGGCCCCAGCGCACGAGCAGCGTCCCGTGCGTGATCATCGCCATGCCCACGTTCGGATGCTCCGGGCCGAGCGCGGCGCGCATGATGCGGGTCGCGCGGACCACCGTCCGCTCCGCCTCGGCGCGCCGACCGCGGTAGGAGAGCTGCTGCGCGTACGTCATCAGCGCCCACGCATAGTCCGGGTGCGCCGTGCCGACGCTCGCCCGCTGCAGCGCGAGCGAGCGCTGGAAGTACGGCTCGGCCGCGTCGACCTGCCCATCGCGCATGAGGTAGACGGCGAGATTGTTCGTGACCGAGGCGAGGAGCGTGCTCCCCGGCGCCATCCGCTCCTCGGCGATGGCGAGCGCCTCGCGCAGCATCGGGATGGAGCCGGCCCAGTCCATGCCGCCGTCGGGTGTCTTCCCGCGCGTCACGGCGTAGTTCTCGAGGGCGCGGGCGAGGGCGACGCGGCCGTCGGGGCCGCGCGAGCGCTGGTAGGCGACCTCGCCGCGGAGCAGCGCTTCGGCCTCATCGTCCTTCCCGACCTCGGCGAGCATCACGGCGAGCGCGCCCGTCGCCTCGGCGTGCATCGGATGGTCCGGCTCGAGCGTCCGGTCGATGGACGCGATGAGGCTCCGCTGCGCCGCCTGCGCCTGGTCGTACTGGCCCTGGCGGTTCAGGATCATGGCCTGGTGCGAGCGGGCCGAGATCGTCCTCGGGTGGTCCGGCCCGTAGGCGGCCTGGTAGGCGGCGGTGACGCGCGTGGCGAGCGCGTCGGCGAGGCCGAGCGAGTCGCCCTCCGCCACGAGGACCTCGACGAGTGCGTCGCGCGGCGCGAGGCAGGCGATCCCGCCGCGGGCGGCGTCGCAGAGGCGGGCGGCGAGGCGCAGGGCGCGCTTGCCTTCGGCGGGGCGGCCCCACTGGCCGAGGGTCTGGCCGAGCGAGAAGACGGCCCGGTGCTCGCCGGCGGCGTCGCCCGCGCCACGGGCGAGCGTGGCCGCGTGGCGCAGCAGCGAGTCCGACTCGGCGTAGCGGCCCTAGCTGCGGCGCGTCTCGCCGAGGCGCCGCAGCACCTCGCCGGCGCGCCGGTCGTTCGGGCCGTAGGCCGCACGAGCGAGTTGGAGCGCATCCTGCTGGTGCTCGGCGGCGTCCGAGTAGGCACCCGCGCCCCAGTAGGACGTCCCGAGCAGCATCTCGACCTCCCACGCGACCCCGGCCGACACGGGCCGGTCGGCGACGTCGCGCTCGATGCGCGCGAGCAGGTCGCGGATGTTTGCCTCGGCACCCTCGTCGCTGAACGGGTCGGCGGCGTCGAAGGCGCCGGCGAGCAGCGCGGCGATCTCGCCGGCGCGGCTCGCCTCATGCTGCGTCGCGCGGCGCGCCTGCACGATCTGCACGACGGCAGCGGCGGCGGCCAGGAGGACCAGCGCGGCGACGGACAGCGCGAGCGCGTGGCGCCGCGCGAAGAGCCGGCCGGCGTACCACGCCGTGCGCGGGAGCGCCTCGACGGGCCGCCGCTCCAGCACCCGCACGAGGTCCCGCCGCAGTGCGCCCGCGTTTTCGTAGCGGTCGGCCGGGTCGTCGGCGAGGGCGCGGCGCAGGATGGCGCCGAGGTCTCGGGGAAGCGCGCCGAGCGCCGCGAGGCCGTCCTGCGGCGGCGCGCCCGTGAGCAGCACGGCGCCGAGCGCGCCGAGGCCGTAGACGTCCGTCGCAGCCGTCGCCGGGTCGCCGCGGCGCTGCTCCGGGGCGGCGAAGCCGGGCGTGAAGCGGAGGGCGGCCTCGTCGGCGTCCTCGTCCAGCAGCACGCCGATGCCGAAGTCGAGGACCTTGGGATGGAGGCGGCCGTCCTCGCCCCGCGCCGTGAGCACGTTGGACGGCTTGAGGTCGCGGTGGAGCACGGCGCGGTCCAGCGCGGCCTGCACGGCGTGCGCCGTCTCGGCGAGCAGGCGTACGCGGTCGTCGTGCAAGAGGCCGTCGCGGTCGGCGGCCTCCACCACGTTCGCCCCGTGGACGAGCTCCATCGCGAGGAAGCGCGTCGGCGCGGCCGGCCCGTCGTCATCGGCCGGCCCGGCGGTGCCCGCGGCGAGGTAGCGCACGACGCCCGGGTTGTCCAGCCGGCTCAGCGCCCGGATCTCGCGGTCGACGCGGGCCGCGTCGCGGTCCGACGCGGCGAGAACCTTGATGGCGACGGCCTTGTCCGCCGCCACGTCGAGGGCACGGTAGACGGTGCCGCCGCCGCCGGCCCCGATCGTCGCCTCGATGCGGTAGGCGCCGAGGCGCGTGCCCGGCGCCAGCGGCGCGGGCCGGGCCGGGCCGAAGAGGCTCGAGAGCGTCTCGGTCGCTGACGAGTCGCCGTGCGCCAGAAACCGCTGGACTTCCGCACGGACCTCCGTGTCGGCGATAGCAGCGACGAAGGCGTCGCGCGCGGCGCCGTCGAGGTCGAGCGCCGCGTCGAGGACGGGGGCGACGTCGGTCCAGCGGTCGAGGTCGATCATGGGCGCGCGGGTGGTTGCCATGATCTACCCTGCTGCCGCCGTGGCGGGGTCATCCGGCAGCGCGTCTGGCGTGTCGTGCTCGGCGAGGTAGCGCGCGAGGAAGGCGCGCGCCGTCTTCCAGTCGCGCTTGACCGTCGCCGGGCTGACGTCCAGCGCCTCGGCCGTCTCCTCGACCGAGAGCCCGCCGATGGCGCGGTACGTCACGACGGCGGCGAGGCGCGGCGTGCGCGCCTCGAGCAGGTCGAGCGCGTCCTGGAGGTCGATGAACTGCGTGATCGCGAGCGGCACGCGGCCGTGGCCGTCGTCGCAGATGGTGATGTGCGCCACGCCGCCGCCGCGGCGCTGCCGGTGCGCGTCGCGGTGGTGGTTCATCACGACCTGCCCCATCGCGCGGCACGCGACGGCGTAGAAGTGCCGCGTGGACTCCCACGGGCCGTGCCCGTCCAGCCGGAGGTACGCCTCGCTGACGAGCGCGGGCGCGTCGAGCGTGCCGGAGCCGCGGAGCACGCGCCGGGCCGAGCGCTCGAGCGACGCGTAGAGGCGTGCGAAGGCCGCGTCGGTGTCGGTGGCGGGCGCCGCGGCGCGCGGGGCGTCAGGATCCATCGGGACATTCGGGGTCTGTTTCACTCGGAACCTATGAGATGCGCCCCGCTCCTGAGCTGCTTGCCAAAAAAAGTCAGGCCGTCGTGATCCGGCCTGAGCGTCGATGGTGTGGCGGGCACCACAGGCGCTCCCTCCTCCCATGCTGGCTCCGACCGCGCTGGTTCTGGCCCTCGCGATGGAGCGCAGCGGCTGGCCGCGCGTGACGCCAGCCGCCGTGCTACGCCGGCACCGCGTGCTCCGCCGGCACCGCGTGCTCCGCCGGCACCACCACGGCGAGCGGCAGGCGGACGGTGAACGTCGTCCCGGCGCCCGACGCCGACTCGACGTCGATCGCGCCGCCCATCAGCGCCACGAGCTGCCGCGTGATCGAGAGGCCCAGCCCCGAGCCTTCGTGGCTCCGCGCCTCGCCCTCGGACGCCTGCCGGAACTCGTCGAAGACGGCCGGCAGGAACTCGGCCGACATCCCGACGCCCGTGTCCGCGACGGCCAGCGCGACCTCCGCGCCGCAGGCCGCGAGCGAGACGGTGACGCAGCCCGCGTCCGTGAACTTGAGCGCGTTGCCGACGAGGTTGATCAGGATCCGGTCCAGCGCGCCCGCGTCGAGGACGGCGGGCAGCGCGGCGGTGGCGGGCGCGAAGACGAGCGCGAGGCCCTTCTTGGCCGCCATCCCGTCGAACAGGCGCAGGCCGTCGCGGACGTGCGCCACGAGGTCCACGTCGGCCGGGCGGAGCGTCTCGCGGCCGGCCTCAAGGCGCGCGAGGTCCAGGACGGAGTTGAGCGTCGCGAGCAGGCGGTGCCCGCCGGACTCGATGGCGGTGACGAGGTCCTGCTGCTCCTCCGTGACCTCGTCGCGGAGCAGCTCGGCGTAGCCGATCACGGCCGTCAGCGGCGTCCGGATCTCGTGGCTCATGCTCGCGAGGAAGGCGCTCTTGACGCGCAGCGCCTCCTCGGCGGCGCAGCGCGCGGTGACGAGGCCGTGCTCGTGCGCGCGCCGCGCGCCGACGTCGCGGGCGAGCGAGAGCACGCGCGTGCGCCCGTCGATGGCCAGCGTCTGCGACTCGACCTCGTAGACGCCCGCCGTGCCGTCGGGGCGCGCCACGCGGAGGTCCGTCCGCGCGTGGCCGTCGCCGGCGACGAAGGCGAGGTGCGCGCGCAGCGCCTCGCGGTCCTCCGGGTGGACGACGAGGTGCAGCGGCGGCACGGCCGCGGCGGCGTCGAGGCCGAACGCGCGGCGCGCGGCCGCGTTGAGCTCGCCCTCCTCGCCGGCGAGGTCGTGGACGACGACGGCGTCGGACGCGCGCTCGACGAGGCGGCGGTAGCGCTCCTCGGAGCGCGCCAGCTCCGCGACGCGCCGCCCGACCTGCCGCCGCAGCGTCCACGCCCACAGCATCGCCAGCGCGAGCAGGCCCAGCGCGACGCCCGCGCCGGTCCGGTAGGCGCCCGGCGGCAGGCCCATCCGGACGACGTCGTCCGGCGTGCGCGGGTAGATCTGGTACGAGTCGCGGAAGGGCGCCTCGTGGTCGTACTGCCCCGCGATACCCGTCACGCGGACGCGGTCGCCGGGCGCGTAGACGTTGAGCGGGATGTCCTCGTCGCGGCCCGAGTACACGAACGCGACGAGGCCGCCGCCGTCGGGCAGCGTCAGCAGCAGCGCGTTGCCGGCCGAGACCGGGCTGAAGCCGGTCACGACGCCCTCGACCGTCACGAGGCGGCCCTCGACCCGTTCTGGGTCGGCCGCGTCGTACGGCAGCGGCGCGGGCACGCGCCGCGGCGCGGCGACGACGCGCACGCGCGGGCGGTCCAGCACGGCGACGCCGTCGCGGAAGGCGAGGCGCCCCGTCGCGACGACGCTGTCGCCGCGGGCGACGGCCGGCCCGTCGGGATGGTCGATGCGGACGCCGCCCCCCGCGTCCTGGATGAAGAACGCCCCCGGCCCTGCGAGGCGCCCCGACGCGACCGAGGCGCGCCCGGCGACGGTCACGACCTGCCCGACGCCGTCCGGGATGGCGTCGCGGTTGGTGTCGGCGCGCGGGCCGGTGAGGGCGAGCGCGAGGGCGAGGATCAGCATCACGAGAAGACGGGGTCGGGGCGCGGGGCGGCCGGCGTGTAGGACGGGGCGACGCAGGGCAGCGCGGCCTCGAAGAGCGAGCCCTCGCCGCGGCGGCTCCACACGCGGATCTCGCCGCCCATGCGCTCGGCGAGGCGCCGCGCGAGCGTCAGCCCGAGGCCCGTGCCCTCGAAGGTGCGGTCGTGGCCGTGGGACTCCTGCCGGAACGGCTCGAAGGCTTCGGCGAGGAACGCCTCGGACATGCCGACGCCGGTGTCCTGCACGCGGAGCGCGAAGAAGTCGGGCGCGCTGTGCAGCGACACCCGCACCTCGCCGCGCTCGGTGAACTTGACGGCGTTCTCGACCAGGAGCGCCGCGAGGCGCCCGAGCGCCTCGGGCTCGTGGACCACCTCGAGCGTCGGCGCGTCCGCCCCGAAGCGCAGCGCGAGGTCCTTGGCGACCGCGCTGTCGGCGTGCTGCGCGACGGCGTCGCGGACGGCGGCGACGGCGTCGAGCGCCTCGGGCGCACTCAGCGCGTCGTCGGCGCCGGGCGTCGCGAGGCGGTCCAGCCGGGCGAGGTCCAGCACGTCCGTGAGCGTCCGCAGGAGGCGGGTGCCGCTGTCGCGGATGATCTCGGCGTGGTCGAGCAGGTCGCCCGTCGCCTCCTCGCAGAGGATGTCCGCGTAGCCGAGGATGGCCGTCAGCGGCGTCCGGAGCTCGTGGCTGAGGTTGGTGAAGATGGTGCCCTTGAAGCGGTCCGCGTCCTCGGCCGCGGCGCGGGCGCGCTCGGCCTCGGCGCGCGCCGCCTCGGCGGTCTCCATCGCCTCGACGAGGCCGTTCTCGTAGAGCCGCCGGTCGTGGACGTCGCGCGCGACGGCGACGTGGGCGGTCCCGTCGGACGTGTCGAGGCGCCGCGTGGCGATCTCGTACGGCACGACGCGGCCGTCGGCGCAGCGGAGGTCTACGACGGCCGTGGCGCCGCCCGTCCGGACGGCCTCGGCGAGGTGCGCCTCGACGGCGGCCGCGTCGTCGGCGACGGCGGCGAGCAGGAGCGGGCCGCCCGCACGCTGCCCCTCGTCGTCGACGCCGAAGGCGCGCTGCGTGGCGCGGTTGGCCGCCGTGAGCGCGCCGCCGCGCGGGATGTCGAGCACGAAGACGAGGTCCGCAGCGGCGTTGAAGAGGTGGACGTAGCGCGCCTCCGAGACGCGCAGCGCGGTCGTCCGCTTCCGCACCTCGCGGCGCAGCAGCAGCGCCCACAGCAGCGCCACGAGCAGGAACGCCGCGACGATGGCCGTGATGAGCCGGACCGTCCCCGGCGTGAGGCCCGCCCGCGCGACGTCGCCGTCGGCGAGCGGGTAGATCATGTAGTCCGAGTTGAACGGCGCGGCGCGGTCGTACTGCGCCGCGATGCCGCGCACGCGCACGTAGTCGCCGACCTGGATGCCCGTGAAGCGGACCGGCGCCGCGCGCATCCGGTACGCGAAGACCTGCACCACCTGCGAGCCGGCGAGCAGGAACAGCGAGCGCCCCGCCGCGACGCTGTCGGACTGGAGCACGTGGCCCGTGATCTCGACGAGCTCGCCCTCGTGCGCCTCGAGGTCCGGCCCGGAGCGGCCGCCGGGCAGCGTCACGTCGGCGAGGCGGTTCGGCTCGAGGCGCCGCGTCGGCGCCTGCGGCACGCGCAGGCTCGGCGCGACGATCTCGACCATCCCGAACCGGAAGCCGACCGTCCCGGCGACGAGCACGCTGTCGCCGGTGAGGACGGGCGGCGCGCCCGGCGGCAGCAGCAGCCGCAGCCCGCCCGTGCCGTCCTCGATGTAGACCTCGCCGACGTCGGCGCGGATGAGGCCCGTGCCGGCCGTGACGCGCCCGGCCACGAGAACGTGTTCGCCTACGCGGTCCGGCACGACGTCGTGGTCGGCGTCCGTGTGGAGCGTGCTGATGGCGCTCAGCGGGCCGGACCAGTCGGTCGCCCCGCGCGGTGCCTCGAGGCGCTCGGGCCGCGGCGCCGCAGCCGTCCGCGCATCCGACACCGTGGGCCGGGCGGCGCGCTGGCCGGCGCGCTGGGCGGACGCGACCGGGCCCGTGGCGGCTGCCACAAGGAGCACGAGCAGGGCGGCGAGTCGAGAGCGAGGCACGGACGCGAGGCGGGGGGCTCGGTGTATCGGCCGCACCTCTCCCGGACTCAATACCCTGCGCTCATCCTGCATGGCGCGCGGGCAACACCGCGCAGGCAACACGCCGCGGGCGGAGAACCCGCGCCGCGGCTGCCCGTACCATCCGGCAGACCACCTCCCATTTCCCCTTTCGTCATGGCCTCCTACGTCACCGGCACCGACGCCAACTTCGAGGACGAGGTCCTCAACAGCGACCAGCCCGTCCTCGTGGACTTCTGGGCCACGTGGTGTGGCCCCTGCCGCACCATCGCCCCGACCATCGAAAAGCTCGCCGCGGACTACGACGGCCGCGCCAAAGTCGTCAAGCTCGACGTCGACAACAACCCGCAGACGGCGATGAAGTACGGCATCCGCTCCATCCCGAGCCTGTTGTTCTTCAAGGACGGAAAGCCCGTGGACCAGATGGTCGGCGTCGTGCCGGAGCGCGAGCTCGCGGCCAAGCTGGACGCGCTCGCCGGGCAGGCCGCCTGACGCGCGCCGCCGGACTGCCTCGCGGGGGCGCTGCCACGCCGGCGGCGCCCCCGCCTTCGATTCACAGGTTTCCACCTTCCGCCCGATGTCTGACCCGACGCCCGCTCCGCTCCCCGACTCCCTCCCGCCCGACGCCTGGGCTACGGCCGAGCGCCGCGCCGTCGCCATCGTCGGCACCGGCCCGGCGGGCCTCACGGCGGCGGTCTACGCCGCGCGCGCCGGCCTCGTGCCGCTCGTCGTGCAGGGCCCCGCGCCCGGCGGGCAGCTCACCACGACGACCGACGTCGAGAACTTCCCCGGCTTCCCGGACGGCATCATGGGCCCGGAGCTCATGGAGAAGATGCAGGCGCAGGCCGTGCGCTTCGGCGCCGACCTCCGCTGGGGCATGGTCACGCACGTCGACCTCTCCGAGCGCCCGTTCCGCCTCGTCATCGACGAGACGACGCCGGTCACCGCTGAGACGGTCCTCATCTCGACGGGCGCGAGCGCGCGCTACCTCGGCCTCGCCAACGAGAAGCGCCTGCTCGGCTACGGTGTCTCGGCCTGCGCGACCTGCGACGGCGCCTTCTTCCGCAACGAGGAGGTCGCGATCGTCGGCGGCGGCGACACGGCGATGGAGGAGGCCCTCTTCCTGACGCGCTTCGCCTCGACGGTCCACCTGCTGCACCGCAGCGAGACGTTCCGCGCCTCGACGATCATGATGGACCGCGTGCGGGCCAACCCGAAAATCCAGATCCACGAGCACACGGTCGTGATGGACGTCCTCGGCGACAAAGCCGTCACCGGCCTCGCGTTGAAGGACTCGCGCACCGGCGACGCGCGCGAGCTGCCCGTCTCGGGCTTCTTCGTCGCCATCGGCCACGAGCCCAACACCAAGCTCTTCACCGGCTGGCTGGACATGGACGACGCGGGCTACCTCGTCACCGCGCCGGGCACGACGCGCACCAACATCGACGGCGTTTTCGCCTGCGGCGACGCGCAGGACCACGTCTACCGGCAGGCCATCACGGCGGCCGGCACGGGCTGCATGGCCGCCATCGACGCGGAGCGCTTCCTCGCGGAGCACGGCGAGATCTCGGGGACGCGAACCGAGACGGAGTATCACGCCGCCCCGGCGGAGGACCCGGCCGACGGCGTCGCGATCATCGACAAGGTCGAGGAGGGCGCGGCCTGAAGACCCCCCGTTCGAACGCGCACGAATCGAAGCATTTTGGCGGGCTCGAGTAGCGCGTTCAAACTGTCCCCCTCGTCGAGGGGGACAGCCAGAGCGCTCCCGAGCGGCGCCGCAGTCTTCCTACGGCCGAGGCACTCATCCGACGCGATGGGCGCTGTGGCGGGGGGTTCTTCGCACGCGCCATGCAGGAGAAAAGCGGATGGCCGATCTTTCCGGCCTCATCCGCCTGCTCTGCCGATGCGCGCTCTGCTTCTGCTCGTCCTTCTCGCCGCGCCCGCCGCCCGCGCGCAGTCCGTCGAGGCGCGCCTCGCAGACCTGCGCCTCGCGACGGCCGTCCGCCTCGCGCTCGTGCAGGACGCCGAGACGCGCGCGCTCGACGTGGACGTGACAGCCGAGAACGGCACCGTCCGCCTCACCGGCGACGGCCTGTCGGCGGCGGCGCGAGTCGCCCGAGGCGTCTCAGGCGTGCGGTCGGTGAGCGGGCAGGGCGACGCGGCGCCGGCCGAGGCGCCGCGGGCTGAGCCTGCGCGAGCCGAGGCGCCGGTCACCGCGCCGCGAACCGAGGCGCCGGTTTCCGCGCCGGCGTCAGACGCACCGACGGCCGCGCCGCGCGGGGCGTGGGGCGCGGCGCCGCGGGCCGACACGCCGCGCGAGGCGCCGGCGGCTGTGACCCACGTCGTCGGGCGGGGCGAGACGCTGTTCTCGCTCGCCCGCCGCTACGACACGACCGTCGAGGCGCTGCGGCGGCTCAACGGCCTCTCGGCGACGGCCGCGATCGAGATCGGGCAGCGCCTGCGCGTCCGATGACGGAGGAGTTTGCCGCGCCCGTGCTGCGGGAGACCGGCGGGATGGGCTACCACTTTCTGCCCGTCCCGGCCGACGTCGCCGCGCGCCTCGCCGCCTCCGGCACGCGCCGCGTCGTGGCCGTCCTGAATGGCCACACGGTACGCCGCGGAATCGTCACGGTCGAGGGCCGGCCGGCGCTGCTCGTCGGGCAAGACCTGCTGCGGACCATCGGCGCGGCGCCCGGCGACACCGTCCTCGTCGATGCCGCGCCGGACTCCGAGCCGGACCGGATCGACCTCGGCCACGAGCTCGAGGCCGTCTTCGCGGACGACGCCGAGGCGGCGGCCCGCTTTTTCAGCTTCACGTCCGGCCGGCAGCGCTCCATCGCGTCCCACGTCACCGGTGCGAAGCGCCCCGAGACGCGCATCAAACGCGCTCTCGAGCTCGCCTACCAGCTGCGCACGCACACGCTCTACGGCGACACGAGAGCTGAGGGCTGAGCACGGAGAAGGGCGCGCTGAACTCGGCGCGCTCGGCGAGCGCGCCCTACCGGCGCCGCGCCCCGGGTAGGGACGGCTCGCCGAGCCGTCCGCTGTTCGAGCGAGGCGCCTAGACAGCGTTCCGCCGCGCCGCACACTGCTGCCCGCGAGGTCGTCCCGCACCGTATCACCGCCGGAGCGCTGCAATCGCGCCGAGCGCGGCGCCGATGCCGAGGCTCACCGCCAGCACGGCGTCGCCGTGGACGTGCGCCGCGAAGGCGATCGACGCGGCGCCGACCGACAGCACGGCCCACACGACGCCCCGCGCCGCGGCCACGACGCGGTCCGACTCGAACGTGATGCGCGCCTCGATCTCGGGCACGCGCACCTCGCCGCGGTCCACGCGCTCGACGGCCCGCGCGGCCGTCTCGGGGAGCGCGAACAGGCGCTGGACACCCGCCGTGAAGCGGTCCGTGAAGGCCGCGAACACGTCCGGCGCCGTGCTCCGCGCGAGCGGCTCGACGTACGGCGCGAGGACGCGCAGCGGGTTCAGGCCCGGCGCGAGGGCGGCGCCGAGGCCGAGCAGCAGCAGCGCCGTCCGCTCCATCAGGATCCAGTCCTTGGGCACGCGGTAGGCGCCGGCGAGGTCGCGGACCGAGACGCCGGCGTCCTTCATCTGCCCGAACGCGTCGGCCTGCGCCTGCATCGCGAAGCCGAGCGTGAGGTCGTCGAAGCGCAGCGCGAGCGGGTTGATGCCGTCCAGCACGCGGGCGTGGACGCTCTCGACGAAGGCGGCGACGGCCTCGGCCGCGGCGCCGTCGCCGGTCGGCTCGAAGCCCATCGTGGTGAGGGCCGTCGTGACGCGGCGGGCGTCGCGGGCGAGGACGGCGGCGATCATCTCGGCCAGCCCGCGGCGCATGTCCGGCGTGAGGTGCGCGACGGCGCCGAAGTCGAG
>JBBSQZ010000011.1:0-23979 GCA_038243565.1 Rhodothermales bacterium
TCTGCACGTCCATCAGCACGAGGTCGTAGGGCTGCCTGCGGACCGACGCGACGGCCTCGGCGCCGTTGGCGACGACGTCGGCGCGGTGGCCGAGGCGCTCGAGCAAGCGCAGCGCCACCTTCTGGTTCACCGCGTTGTCCTCGGCGACGAGGATGCGGACCGCCGAGCGCAGCGCGGCCGGCTGCGGCTTCGCGATCCACGCCGTCTCGGCCGCCGCCGACCGGCCCGGCGCGGCGAAGGCGTCGACGAGCGCGTCGTAGAGCTGCGACGGCTTCGTGGGCTTGTAGAGGACGGCCGCGACGCCGGCCGCCGCGGCGCCGCGGCGCAGGGCGGCGTCGCGGTTGATCGACGTCAGCATCACGACGACCGGGCGCGGGCCGGGGCGCGCGGCGATGGCGCGGGCGACGCCGATGCCGTCCATGCCCGGCATCTGCATGTCCAGCAGCACGACCTCGACGGGCCGGCCCTCGGCGGCGGCGCGGTCCAGCACGGCGAGCCCGGCCGGGCCGGAGTCGGCCGCCTCAGGCGCCATCTTCCAGCGCGCCGCGAGGCGCGTGAGGATGTCGCGGTTGACGGCGTTGTCGTCGATCACGAGCACGCGGCGGCCCTCGAGCAGCGGCTGCTCCGGGCGGAGGAACACGCGGCGCTCGGACGGCGCGGCCGTCGCCGCGACGGTGAAGCGGAACGTCGAGCCGACGCCGACGGCGCTCTCGACGCCGATCGTGCCGCCCATCATCTCGACGAGGCGCCGCGAGATGGTCAGCCCGAGGCCGGTGCCGCCGAAGCGCCGCGTGGTGCTGGCGTCCTCCTGGGAGAACGACTCGAAGACGGCCTCAAGCTTGTCTGCCGCGATGCCGATGCCCGTGTCCTCGACCGCGAAGGCGAGCGTGAGGCGGCGGTCGCCCGCAGGCGCCTCGGCGTCCGGCTCGGCCGAGATGCGGACGCAGACGCTCCCGCGGGCGGTGAACTTGACGGCGTTCGAGAGCAGGTTCACGAGGACCTGCCGCAGGCGCGTCGCGTCGCCGCGGACGGCGCCGGGCACGCCGTCGTCGATGACGTAGGCCAGCTCGACGCCGGTGGCGGCCGCGGGCTGCGCGACGAGGTCCAGGGCGGACTCGACGGCGCGGCGCAGGTCGTACGGCTCGTCCTCGATCGTGAGCATGCCGGCCTCGATCTTGGAGAAGTCCAGGATGTCGTTGATGATCGTCAGCAGCGCCTCGCCCGAGACGCGGACGGTCTCGACGAAGTCGCGCTGCTCGGGGTCGAGGCGCGTGTCGAGGAGCAGGCTCGTCATGCCGATCACGCCGTTCATCGGCGTCCGGATCTCGTGGCTCATGTTGGCCAGGAACTCGGACTTGGCGCGCGTCGCGGCCTCGGCGGCTTCCTTCGCGGTGATGAGCTGCGCGGTCGCGGCCTCCTTCTCCGAGAGGTCCGCGAGGTAGATCAGGAACACGGGCTCGGCCGTGCCCGCGGTGACCGGGCGGATCGAGAGGTCGACCGGGACCGGGTTGCCGTGGGCGGGGCAGACGAAGAGGCGCAGGCGCCGGCCGAGCGAGCCGACGTGGCCCTCGGCGACGTAGCGCGTGAGCTTGGCGCGGTGCTCCTGCTGGAAGCGCTCAGGCACGGCGAGGTCCGAGAAGCGCTGCCCGATGGCCGCCTCGGGCGTGACGCCGAGGAGCGCCTCGACGGCCGGGTTGGCGCTCAGGATGCGGTCCGCGGCGTCGACCGTGAGGACGACGTCCGGGATGCTGTCGAGGACGGCGCGGACGAGCGTCTGGCTCTGGCGCAGCGCGTGCTCGGCTGCCTTCTGGGCCGTCACGTCGCGCGTCACGCCGACGACGCCGGCGACGCGGCCGTCGGCGTCCACGAGCGGCACGCGCGAGGTCAGCCCGGCGCGCGTGCTGCCGTCGGCCGTCTCCATCCGGTGCTCCACGTCGAGGATCGGCTGGCCCGTCTCGAGGACGGCCAGGCGGCTGCGATGGAGCCGGTCCGCGATATGAGGCGGAAACACGTCGTGGGACGTCCTGCCGACGAGGTCGGCGAGCGTCTCGACGGACGTGCTGGCGAGGCTGGCCGTGTTGCCGAGCAGGAAGCGGCCGTCGCGGTCGACGGCGAAGATGGCGTCCGGCAGGGCGTTGATGACCGTGTGGAGCAGGCGCTCGCTCTCGGCGGCGGCGTCGCGGCTGCGCCGGGAGCGCCGCAGCACGGCGAGGCGCGAGAAGCCCGCCGTGTAGAGCGCCGCAGCGAACGTCGCGACGACGGCCACGAACAGGACCGGGTGCACGTCGGGCCGCGGCCACGCCCACGCCGCGGCGGCGTTGACAGCGACGACGGAGGCGAGCAGGACCGCCAGCACGCGCTCGGTCGAGGCGTAGAGCGCCGCGGTGAGGCCCGCGGCGAGGATGCCGGCCGTCACGGCGAAGGCCCAGGGCCCGTCGAGCCCGTTGGCGACGCCGAGCAGCGTCACGACCGTCATCAGCACGAACGGGTACCCGACGCCGACGGCCACGACGGCGCGCGTCGTCCAGCGGTGCACGCCCGTCGCCGCGAGCAGCGTGAGGGCGACCGCGACGAGCGCGCCGCGGACGAGCGGCGGGTCGATGTAGGTCGGGTCGATGGCGCGGAAGCCGACCCAGAACACGGCGTTGGCCACGATGGCCGTCGTGAGCATCCAGCGCAGAGCGCGGATCGCGGCGCGGCTGGCGGGGCGGTGGGCGGGTGGAGGCGGCATGCCGGCGGGTCGGGAGGCCGTTCAGGTATCGGCCGAGACGAGACGGGCTGAACCGATCGCCGATGCCAGACCAATAACGGATGCCAATGTGACACCCCGCGCCCGCCCGGCACACCCTTCGCACCGCCTCGGGGAAACGCCACGTCCGCCGGCTCGTCAGACCGGCGGCCCCACGATCCCCGGATTCTATGAACCTCCAGAAGTTTACCGTCAAGGCGCAGGAGGCCGTGCAGCGCGCGGCCGAGATCGCCCAGAGCCGCACGCACCAGGGCCTCGACCCGGCGCACCTCGCCAGCGCGTTCCTCACCGACGAGGGCGGCCTCGCCCTCACGCTGATGCAGCGCGTCGGCGCCAACGTGCCGGCCCTCGTCGGCCGCATCGACGCCGTCCTCGACTCGCTGCCGCGCGTGAGCGGCGCGAGCGTCTCGGGCCAGTTCGTCACACCCGCGCTCAACGCCGTCTTCGACGACGCCCTCGCCCGCGCCGAGAGCCTGGGCGACGAGTTCGTCTCGACGGAGCACCTGCTCCTCGCCCTCGCCGACTCGAAGAGCCCGACCGGCGACGCGTTCCGCGCCCAGACCGTCACGGCCGACGCGCTCCTCTCAGCGCTCAAGGAGACGCGCGGCGGGCAAAGAGCCACCGACCCCTACGCCGAGTCCAAGTACGACGCGCTGAACCGCTACGCGCGCGACCTCAACGCCGCCGCGGCGAAGGGCAAGATCGACCCCGTGATCGGGCGCGACGAGGAGATCCGCCGCGTCCTCCAGATCCTCTCGCGGCGCACCAAGAACAACCCGGTCCTCGTCGGCGAGCCCGGCACGGGCAAGACGGCCATCGCCGAGGGCCTCGCCATCCGCATCGTCCAGGGCGACGTCCCCGAGGGCCTCACGTCCAAGCGCATCCTCGCGCTCGACATGGGCGCGCTCATCGCGGGCGCGAAGTACCGCGGCGAGTTCGAGGACCGCCTCAAGGCCGTCGTGAAGGACGTCACGGACTCCGACGGCGAGGTCATCCTGTTCATCGACGAGATCCACACGCTCGTCGGCGCCGGCGGCGGCGAGGGCGCGATGGACGCCGCCAACATCCTCAAGCCGGCGCTCGCCCGCGGCGAGCTCCGCGCCATCGGGGCGACGACGCTGGACGAGTACCAGAAGTTTTTCGAGAAGGACAAGGCCCTCGAGCGGCGCTTCCAGATGGTCCTCGTCAAGGAACCGTCGGTCGAGGACACCGTCGCCATCCTGCGCGGCATCCAGGACCGCTACGAGCTCCACCACGGCGTCCGCATCACGGATGGCGCCATCGTCGCGGCGGCAGAGCTGTCGGACCGCTACGTCACCAACCGCTTCCTGCCGGACAAGGCCATCGACCTCATCGACGAGGCCGCCTCGCGCCTGCGCCTCCAGATCGACAGCCGCCCCGAGGCGCTCGACACCGTCGAGCGGACGATCCGCCAGCAGGAGATCGCCCGCGCGGCCGTCCAGCGCGAGGGTGACGACGCGCAGGCCGAGGAGATCACGCAGCGCCTCGCCGACCTCGAGGAGGAGCGGTCGCGCCTCTCGGCGCGGTGGGAGCAGGAGCGTGGCCTCGTGCAGACGATCAAGGAGAGCCGCGCCCAGATGGACACGCTGCGCGTCGAGGCCGAGGCGCTCGAGCGCGAGGGCGACTTCGGGCGCGTCGCCGAGATCCGCTACGGCCAGATCCCCGGCCTCCAGGCGGCCGTCGACACCGCGGCCGACACGCTGCGCGAGGTGCAGACGAACGGCGCGATGCTCAAGGAGGAGGTCGACGCCGAGGACATCGCCGACATCGTCTCGCGCTCGACCGGCATCCCGGTGTCGCGGATGCTGGCGACCGAGAAGGAGAAGCTGCTCGGGATGGAGGCCGAGCTCGAGAAGCGCGTCGTCGGCCAGCCCGAGGCCGTCGAGGCGGTGGCGAACGCCGTGCGGCGCAGCCGCGCGGGCCTTCAGGAGCGGCACCGCCCGCTCGGCTCGTTCATCTTCCTGGGCACGACGGGCGTCGGCAAGACGGAGCTCGCCAAGGCCCTCGCCGAGCAGCTCTTTGATGACGAAAGCGCGCTCGTGCGCATCGACATGTCCGAGTACCAGGAGCGCCACACCGTCTCGCGCCTCGTCGGCGCGCCTCCGGGCTACGTCGGCTACGACGAGGGCGGGCAGCTCACCGAGGCCGTCCGGCGCCGGCCGTACTCGGTCGTCCTGCTGGACGAGTTCGAGAAGGCGCACCCGGACGTCTCGAACATCCTGCTCCAGGTGCTGGACGACGGCCGGCTGACGGACTCGAAGGGCCGCGTCGTGGACTTCTCGAACACACTCATCATCATGACGAGCAACATCGGCTCGGACATCATCGCGCAGCGCCTCTCGGCCGGCCCGATCTCCGAGGCGGACATGGAGGCGCTGAACGCGGAGCTCACGGCCCTGCTGCGACAGCGCCTCCGCCCCGAGTTCCTCAACCGCATCGACGAGACGGTCGTCTTCCGCCCGCTCGGGCGCGACCAGATCCGCCAGATCGTCGCGATCCAGTTCGAGGGCCTGCGCCGGATGGCCGAGAAGAGCCACGGCCTGCGCCTCGTCCTCACCGACGCTGCATCGGACGCGCTGGCACGCGAGGGCTTCGACGCCGCGTTCGGCGCGCGCCCGCTCAAGCGCGTCATGCAGCGGCAGATCGCCAACCGCCTCGCCGAGCAGATCCTCTCTGGCTTCGCCGGCGAGGGCGACTCGGTGATGATCGACGCCGCGCCAGGCGGCTCGGGCATCACGCTCGAGACGGTCCCGGCTGGCGAGGCGCTCCCCGAGCCGCGCGCACAGGAGGCCGAGGCGCCGATGGTGCCGGCCGCCGAGGCGTAAGCGCCTCGACGGCTGCGCACAGGCCGCGTCTCCGCGAGGGACCGTGGCCTGTGCACGTGTTTCTACGCTGCGGCGTCGCACGCCGCGAGAACGGCCGGCTCGGCCGGCGTTAGCGCGTCCCGAGGCGGACGGTGACGGCGTGCTCGGCGCCGTCCGAGACGAGCGGGATGCGCGCCGTGCCGTCGTCGACCGTGATGGGCTGGCCGTCCGCCTCGGCGGAGGTCGCGCCGCCGGGGCCGTCGCGGACGATGCGGAGCGTGTAGAGCGTCCCGCGCGCGTCCGTGCGGTAGCGCAGCGTGTAGGCCGGCCAGTCGTCCGGCACGCGCGGCGTGAGGCAGAGCGCCTCGGCCTCGCGGCGCAGGCCGAGGACGGACTCGACCGCGACGCGCCACATCCACGCCGCCGAGCCCGTGTACCACGTCCACCCGCCGCGGCCGACGTGCGGCTCGACCGAGTAGACGTCCGCCGCGACGGCGTAGGGCTCCGTCTTGTATCGGTCCGCCGCGGCCGGCGTGCGCGCGTGGTTGACCGGCAGCAGCGACCGCAGGAGCTCCGCCGCGCGGTCGTGGCGGCCCGCCTCGGCGAACGCCCGCACGGCCCACAGGACGCCGTGGGTGTACTGCCCGCCGTTCTCGCGGACGCCCGGCAGGTAGCCCTTGATGTAGCCCGGGTCGTGGCCGGTGAGGTCGAACGGCGGCGTGAGCAGGCGGATGATCTTGGCCCGGTCGTCGACGAGGTACTGGTCCACGGCGTCGAGCGCGAGCTGGGCGCGCTCGGGCGTCGCGACGCCCGAGATGATGGACCAGCCCTGCGCGATGGCGTCGATGCGGCACTCGTCGTTCTGGGCGGAGCCGAGCGGCGTGCCGTCGTCGTAGAAGGCGCGGCGGTACCACTGCCCGTCCCAGCCGTCGGCGTTGAGCGCGCGCTCGAGGTCCTCGAGGTAGGCGCGGTAGCGCTCGGTGCGGCGGCGGTCGCCGCGGCCCTCGCAGATCGGGGTGAAGCGCTTGAGGATGTGCGCGAGGAAGAAGCCGAGCCACACGCTCTCGCCCTGGCCCTCGTTGCCGACGCGGTTCATGCCGTCGTTCCAGTCGCCCGAGCCCATCAGCGGCAGCCCGTGGCGGCCTTTGGTCAGGGAAATGTCGATGGCGCGGCAGCAGTGGTCGTAGATGGAGCCCTTCTCGCCGCCGGGCTGCGGCGTGAGGAAGACCTCGTCCTCGCCCGGCTCGAGCGCGCGCGCGGTGAGGTACGGTGCCTCCTCGTCCAGGAGCGTCTCGTCGCCGGTCGAGGAGAGCGTGAACGCGACGGCGTAGGGCAGCCAGAGGAGGTCGTCCGAGAAGCGCGTCCGGATGCCGGCGCCCGTCACCGGGTGCCACCAGTGGAGCACGTCGCCCTCCTCGAACTGGTGCGCGGCGTTCTTGAGGATCTGCGCGCGCGTGAGGTCCGGCCGCGAGTAGACGAGCGCGAGGCTGTCCTGGAGCTGGTCGCGGAAGCCGTAGGCGCCGCCGGACTGGTAGAACGCGGAGCGCCCCCAGAGCCGGCACGAGATGTTCTGGTAGAGCAGCCAGCCGTTGACGAGCACGTCGAGGTCCGGCGCCGGCGTCTCGACCTGGACCGCGCCGAGCGTCTCCTCCCAGAACGCGATGACGTCTGCGAGGGCGGCGTCGGCGGCGGCGGGGTCCTGGTAGCGCTCGACGAGCGCCAGCACGTCGAGGGCCGTCTTGGCCTGGCCGAAGAGGAAGACGACCTCGCGCGTCTCGCCCGGCGCGAGGCGCAGCCGGACGTGGAGCGCCGCGCACGGGTCGAGGTCGGTGTCGAGCACGCCATCGAGCGGGCCGCCGGCTTCGACGGCGGCGGGCCGCGTCGCGTCGCCGTGCGGCCCGAGGAAGGCGAGGCGCCGCGCCGAGACCGACGCCACGTCCGCCCCGCCGACGGCCGAGAAGGCGAGGCGCCCGTTGTAGGTCGGGTTGTACGGGTTGTGCGCCGTGAGCGCGCCCGAGTCGGCGTCGCGGTCGACGACGATGTACGGCGCGTTGGGCTCGCGGCGCTCGCCGAGCACGAGCCCGGCGTAGCGGTAGAGCGAGAGGTCGCGCGCGGCGTCGCCTGTGTTGGTCAGGCGCAGGCGGACGATCTTGAGCGGGTCGCGGCGCGGGACGAAGGCGGTCGTCTCGCTCTTGATGCCGGCCCACTCGGTCGACCACGTCGTGTGGCCCCAGCCGTGGCACGTCTCGTAGAGCGCCGGCGCCGGCGCCGGGCGCGGCGTCGGCGACCAGAAGACGCAGGCGTCGTCGTCGCGGAGGTAGAGCGCCTCGCCGGCGGGGTCCTCGACGGGGTCGTTGGACCACGGCGTGAGCTTGTTCTGCTGCGAGTTGCGCGCCCACGTGTAGCCCTCGCCGCTCTCCGACGCCGTGAAGCCGGCGAAGGGGTTGGCGACGACGTTGATCCACGGCAGCGGCGTGCGGTCTCCGGGCACGCCGCCGCGCTGCCGCACGACGTAGGAGCGGCCGTCGTCCGAGAAGCCGCCCGTGCCGTTGTAGAACAGCAGGTCGTCGCCCACGGGCTCCGGCACGGCCGTTTCGGACAGCCCGAGGCGCTCGAGCGCGGTGGGGTCCGTCGCGGGCACGGCCACAGGGCCTGCCGGCGCCGGCTCGTCGGCGTCGAACGTCAGGGCGAGCGCCTCGGCGTCGAGGTCCGCCTGGTGCGCGTGCGCCTCCATCTCGGTCGTGGCGGCCGAGGCGAGGACGGCCGGGATCGCGCCCGTGAAGACGGCGCGGGCGGACGTCAGCAGGAGCGTGAGGTCCTCCTCCGAGAGGCCGTCCGTGCGGCGCAGGAAGATGCCGCCGCGCTGGGCGAGCAGGCTGCGCTGCGGGCTCGCCTCGACCGTCTGCGCGAGCGCCTCCTGGAGGCTGTCGGCGTAGCTCGGCGGGTGGTCGTTGAGGACGACGAGGTCGATCTCGAGGCCGCGGCGGCGCCAGAAGGCGTGCATCTTGAGCAGCAGCCGGAACGCGTCGATCTCCTCCAGGCTGGACGTGCGGAAGAGCAGGATCGGGAGGTCGCCGGAGATGCCGTAGGCCCAGAGGCCGGACTGCGGGCGGACGTTGCGGCGCCGCACGCTCGCCGGCGCGGCCAGCCCGGGGTCGCCGTAGAGCAGGCGCCCGGCGATCTCCTGCGCCGTGAGCGCCTCCTCGCCCGTCAGGCCGAGGTGGCCCAGCTCGACGAGGCCGTACGTCGAGGCGAGCTCGAAGGCCCGCTGCGAGGCGTCCGGGTGGTCGTAGCGCTCGGCGAGGCGCTCGGCGTCTTCGCGCGTGGCCGCCACGGCGAGCGAGAACACGACCTGCACGCTCTGCCGCGGCTGGACCGTCACGACGCGGCGCAGCGACACGATCGGGTCCAGCACGGCGCCGGCCGTGCGCGAGAGGCGCGCGCCCTCGTCCATCGCGGCGGGCGAGTCCAGGGTGCGACCGCGGCCGATGAACCGCATCCGGTCCGTCTCGAACTGCAGCGGCGTGACCGCGCCGCGCTCGACGCGCGCGAGGCCCTTGTCCGCGACGGCGTGGACGAGCCAGCGCCGCGGGTCGCCCTCGGCGCGCGGGCGCCGCGTGGCGAGGATGGCGTTGTTGCGCGGGATGTACTCGGTCTCGACGAACAGCTTGGAGAAGGCCGGGTGGCCGAGGTCCGCGGCGGCGGGCTGGAGCACCACCTCGGCGTAGCTCGTGAGCTCGATCGTGCGCGGCCGGTCCGAGTAGTTCGTGACCGTGATGCGCCGCAGCTCGACGTCGTCCTCGGGCGAGACGACGGCCTCGACGAACGTCTCGATCCAGTCGTCGACGCGCGCCGACTCGACCTTGTTGAGGTGGACCCAGACGTCGTAGCGGTCCGGCGGCTCCGCGCTCGTGACGGGCTGCGCCGCGGCCGACCAGTAGCGGCACGTCTCGAGGTCGCGGACGTAGAAGAAGAGGCCGTCGGCGTCGCGCGTGCGGTCGCCGTGCCAGCGCGTGATGGCGGCGTCGGGGAGGCGCGCGTAGCCCGTCCCGGCGGCCGTCAGCAGCGCGGCGTAGCGGCCGTTGGAGAGCAGCGCCCCGTGCGGCACGGCCGACAGCGCCGCCTCGGCGCCGAAGTGCTCGACGCGCGCCTCGACCGGCGCGATCTCGACCGGCTCGACCTCCGTCTCGGCGAGCGGGTGCGGGTCGATGCGCTCGACGACGGTCGGCACGCGCTCCTGCAGCAGGAGCTCGACCGAGCGGACGAGCGGGTCGCGGTGGAACCGCTCCTGGAAGACGTCGCCGAGGAGCGCGTTCGCCAGCGCGACGAGGCCCATGCCCTGGTGGTGCGCCATGTGCGAGCGGACGATCTCGTGCGGCTCCTCGCCCTCGGCGCCCGGCGTGGCCGCCGCGGCGCCGGTGCGGCCGGGCGTGTAGTCGATGGCCTCGTAGTAGCCGTAGCGGCCGAAGGCGCCGGCGGCGTCCAGCTTCGTGAGGTTCGAGAGGGCGCGGTCCGGGCGGACCATCAGGGCCAGCAGCGTCGCGTACGGCGCCACGACGTAGTCCTCGCCGAGGCCGCGCTTCAGGCCGAGGGCCGGCACGCCGAAGGCGCGGTACTGGTACGTCAGGTGGAGGTCCAGCTGGGCGTAGCCGCTCTCCGAGATGCCCCACGGCCTGTTCTTCGACCGCCCGTAGAGACGCTGCAGCGAGACGGCGGTGTAGCACGCGTCGCGGAGCAGCGTACCCTCGTACATGCGCGTGTACATCACGGGCATGAGGTACTCGAACATGGTCCCGCTCCACGAGAGCAGCGCGCGCCGAGAGCGCGTGACGCGCGTCGGCCGGGAGAGGTGGAACCAGTGCTCCGGCGGCGCCTCGCCCTTGGCGATGGCCAGCAGCGACGCCAGCCGCGCCTCCGAGGCGAGCAGGTCGTAGGTATACGGGTCCTGCCGGGCCATGCCGGCGTCGTAGCCGATGTGGAAGAGGTCGCGGTCGGCGTCGTAGAGCGGCCGGAAGTCCATGCCGGTCACGAGCGCGTCGGCGCGCCCGGCGAGGCTGTCCACACTGTGGAGAAGCGTGTGGACAGCGGTTCTGGCGCCGTCGAGGGCGGGCAGGTCGTGGCGGCCGAGGCGGCGGGCGAGGTCGCCGAGCGAGCGCGCGTCGTCGAGGTCCTCGGCGACGCCCGCGGGCAGGCCGCCCGTCGCGAGCCACGGCGCGAGCGCGTCCATCTCGTCCAGCGCCAGTCGCGCCTGCGCGTCCAGCATCGCGGCCCAGGCGCGCGTCTCCTCGTGCGCCCCGGAAAGGCCGCCCTCGAAGGCCGCGGCGCGGGCGGCGACGTCGGCGAGGCGTGCGTGCCACGCGGCGAGGCCCGTGGGCGGCGCCGCGGCGAGGAGCGCGGCGATGCCCGACGCGTCGGCGGGGTCCGCCTCGGCGAGCGCGTCGGCGAGGCCGGCGAAGACGGCGGGGCTGGGCCACGGCGCGGCCGGCGTCTCGAGGAGGCCCTGCTTGAGCGCGATCAGCGCGCCGGCGAGGTTGCCCGAGTCGACGGTCGAGACGTAGCGCGGCGCCATCACCTGCCCCGTCTCGGTGCTGTACCAGTTGTAGAGGTGGCCGCGGTAGCACTCCAGCGTCTCGACCGAGTCCATCATGAACCCGAGGCGGCGGACCTCCTCGGAGCGGGTGAGGTAGCCGAGGTCCTGGGCGGCCTGGACGGCGTTGAGCGCGAGCCCGATGTTGGTCGGCGACGTGCGCCGGGCGAGGCCCTGCGCGGGCTGGACCTGCAGGTTGTCCGGCGGCAGCCAGCGGTCGGCCGGCGTCAGGATGTCGTCGAAGAAGCGCCACGTGCGGCGGGCGATGCGGCGCAGGCGCTGGCGGTCGGCGTCGGTCAGCGCGTAGCCGTCGCGGACGAGCGGGCGCGAGACGCTCCGCGCAATCCACGGCGCCGCGATCCACGCCGCGGCGAACGGCAGGGCGACGATCCACGCGATCGGGTCGGTGAGCGTGACCGTCGCGAGGACGAAGACGCCCCACGCGACCGAGCCCCACATGGAGGCCGGCACGTCGCGGGCGGTCGTCTCGGCCTGCTGCGCCGTCGTCCACTCGAGGAGGTGGCGGTGCGAGACGGCCATGCGCCAGAGCGTCCGCCCGATCGCGTCCAGCATCACGATCGACTGGTGCGCGAGGAACACGACCGACAGCCCGATCTGGCGGGCGTGCATCTGGACATCGCCCCAGAGGAGGCGCAACCAGCTCGACGTGACGGTGTCGGGCGGCTGGAAGATGAAGCCGTGCGCGGCGGGCGCGTAGATCGGGAACGCGAGCACGAACAGCGCCACGAGCGTCCACACGAAGGGCGAGCCCGGCAGGACGGTCCACGCGAGGATCAGGAAGACGAGGATCGCCGGCGGCGTGAGGCTGCGCCGGAGGTTGTCGAACAGCTTCCAGCGGCCGACGACCGAGAGCGGGTTGCGGCGCCACTGCCCGCTCGCGTCGTGGACGCGCGGCATCAGCCACGGCAGCAGCTGCCAGTCGCCGCGGACCCAGCGGTGCAGGCGCCGCGCCCACGAGGCGTAGCGGCTGGGGAAGTCGTCGAAGACCTCGACGTTGGTCGCCAGCGCGGCGCGGGCGTGGTTGCCCTCGAGGAGGTCGTGGGAGAGGACGGAGTTTTCGGGGACGGCGCCGCCGAGCGTGTGGCGGAACGCGTCGACGTCGTAGAGGCCCTTGCCGGTGTAGATGCCCTCGCCGAAGAGGTCCATGTACGCGTCCGAGACGGCCGTCGTGTACGGGTCGACGCCCGGCCGGCCCGAGTACGTCCGCGAGAAGAGCGTCTGGCGGCCGCTCTCCGGAGACACCGAGACGCGCGGCTGGAAGACGCCGTAGCCGGCGGTGACGCGGCCGGCCGTCTCGGAGTAGAAGGGCCGGTTGAGCGGGTGCGCGGCCGTCGCGACGAGCGCGCGCGCGCCCTCGGGCGTCGTCCGCGTGTCGGCGTCGAGCGTGAGCACGTAGCGGACGGCGTCCTGGGCCGTCGCCGCGCGCAGGTCGCCCTCGACGTCGGTGTAGGACGTCGCGGCGTCGGGGTGGCGGAGGAGGTCGTTGAACTCCTCGATCTTGCCGCGCTTGCGCTCCCAGCCCATCCAGACGCCCTGGGCCTCGTTCCAGCGGCGCTCGCGGTGGAGCAGGAAGAAGCGGTCGCCGGGGTCGGCCGCGCTGCCCGCCGGGGCGCCGTCGCCCTGGATGCGCAGGGCGCGGTCGCGGTCGATGAGCCGTCGGATGGCGACGCGGGCGGCGTCGAGCGTCTCGGCGGCGCCGGGCGCGTGCTGCTGGTCGGCGTCGGCGAAGTCCGTCAGGAGCGCGTAGCGCAGCGCAGCGTCCGGGTTGGCGAGGGCGTGGACCTCGAGGCGCTCGACCATTTCGCGCGCGTGCGCGGGCGACGTGATGAGCGTCGGGACGACGACGAAGGTGCGGTCCTCGGCCGGGATGCCGTCCGAGAAGTCCATCCGCGGCAGCTGCCGCGGCGGCAGGAAGCGGACGACGTTCCAGTTGACGAACGTGACGGCGAAGTCGAGGACGGGCAGGAAGGCCGCGAGGACGGTGAGCGTGAGCCAGCCGCGGTCCGCCCCGCCGGCGTCCGCGACGATGACCGAGACGGCGAGGCCCAGCGCGGTCACGAGGGCGATCGAGCCGAGGTAGACGGCCGTCGGGTGGCGCTGCGAGGTCCAGAAGAGGCGCCGGCTGAGCGTCCGCCGGTAGCCGACGGCCGTGCCGAGCGCCTTGTTGCCCCCCCCGACGAGCCAGTAACCGACGTGGTCCGCGGCGTGGGGCGGGTCGGGCGCATCGGGGTCCTGAGCCGCCTCGGCGGCCTGCCGGGCGAGCGCGACGGCGTGCTCGGCGACGCCGAACTCGGTCTCGGGCGAGCGCCGCGCGAAGCGTTCGATGGCGTGGCGGTAGTGGTCGCGCGTGGCGCGGTCCTGGCAGGCGTAGACGCCGGCGGGGTCCTCGCGGAGCGTCTGCTCGACGGCCGAGGCGCCCTCGACGAAGACCGTCCAGTCGGTGTCGTTGGCACCCTTCAGCGTGACGACGGCGTTGGAGATCGACGCCTGCCACTGCGTCTCGCGCTGCGTCGCGAGGCGCTCGGCGTCGGCGAGCGACATGCGGCGGGCGCGCAGGCGGTGCTCGAGCCACGCCATCGCCGAGGCGTCGCCGCCCTGCATCTGCACGGCCGTGGCAAAGGCGAGGGCGAAGGAGCCCGAGAGCGGCGACTGCTCGCGGCCGACGCCGGCGAGGACCTCGGTGATGCCGCCGTCGTCGGTCTGGCGCGCCTCGGCGATGCGCTGCGCCCACACGGCCGCGGCGTGGCGGTCGGCGAGGGCCTCGCGCATGGGCCCGGCGAGCGTCGCCACGCGCTGCGCGAGGACGACGCGGAGCAGGATCGGGAGCGCCCACAGCTCGGCGAGCGTCAGCAGCTCGACCTCCTGGAAGCCGCTGACGAAGGCGGCGAGGTGGCCCTCGTCGGCGGCATTGTCGGTGAGCCCGGCGAGCGTCTCGGCGATCTCGTAGACGCGCGGCAGGCCCTGGTACGGGCCCGACGTGAGCTTCGGCAGGACGCGGTAGTAGGCGCGCGGGAGGACCTCCTCGGCGTCGCGGAGCTGGTCGCGGACGACGTGGTAGTTGTCGAGCAGCCACTCGGCGGCGGGCGTGATGGTCTCGCCGGCGTTGCCGGCGGCGGCCCACGCGCGGTAGGCCGCAGCGAGGTCGTCGAGGCCCTCGCGGAGGAGGGGCCGCAGCGGGCGCCCGCGCGTGCCGCCCGCGTCGGCGGTCTGCGTCCGCGCGAGGCGCCGGGCGTGCTCGGCGAGGTGGGCCGGCTTGAAGAGGTTCTCGGTGAGGGTGCCGGTCACGTCGCATCTGGGGAAGCTGCCGTGAAGGTAGCCGCCGACCGGGGGGTGAGAACCGCTCCGTTCGACAGGTGGGGGCCGCCCCGATGAGCACGCGCTCGCCCTGGCCCGCGTCTCAAGGCAAGCGCATGCTAGCCGGGCCGCTTTTGGGCCGGCTCCAGAGCCGAAGGCCGGCGGAGCCCACCCCCCGTCGACGAGCCGGGTGAACCCGAACCTGGGGACAGTTTGGCCGTGCGACGCCATCCACCCAGAATGGCGCGTCATGCGCGCGTCAGACGGGGGGATTCCGGGACATCAGCATGCGCTCGCCCTGGCCCTGGGCTCGGGGTGGGCGGCGACGGTGGCGGGCAGGGGCTAATCTCCGTATCAGGCTCCGGCGATCTCGGCCGAGGTCCGTGTGGCGCTATGATTCCTCGGAGGCGCCCTCTCCTGCCGCTTCGAAGGCCCACGGAGCGCGGCATCCCGACGCGCGTCGAGGCACACGACCTCCCTCGGCGCGCCCGGACGCTGATCCCGGGGAGCGTCAGGCTGGAGCACCCGCACGTCGGGTCTCGGCTTCCCGAGCGCGCGGAGCGCGTTAACGCTGAGCGGCCGGCCCGCCGATACGCGTGCTGCCGCTGGCGTCTTTCCACTGGCCACCGGCCCTCCATGTCCCCCGTCCGCACGCTCGCGAGCGCCCAGTTCCGGTCCGACCTGCGCCACCCCGCGACGGGGAAGGCGAGCGGCGGGCGCATCGCGATGACGGCCGTGGCGTACGGCTTCTCGGGCCTCATCCTCGCGATCTCGCTGAGCGCCTCGGCCCCGGCCGAGACGCTCTTCGTCGCCGGCTCGTTCGGCTTCGTCCTCGCCGCGTTCGGCGTCGTCGGGTCCTACGACGAGCTCATGGGCCGGCCGAAGGACAACGCCTGGCTCACGACGCTGCCCGCGACCGAGCGGCAGCACTACGCAGCGCGCCTCGTCGGCATCGGCGCCTTCGTGGGCTTGATGGGCGTCTCGGTCGCGATCCCCGTCGGCGTGAGCGTCGGGCTGGGCTGGGGCTGGGCGTCGGGCTGGGCCGTCGGCGCGCTCGTCGCGGCGGGCGTCGTGTGGACGGCCGCGGTCTCGCTCGCGGCGCTCTGGGCGCTCACGCTCGCCCTCCCGCAGCGCCTGCTGCGGCCCGCCATCGGCGCGGCGCGGGCCATCCTCGTCGCCTCGCTCGTGATCGGCTACCAGTGGATCGGGCACGGCACGACGGCCGCCGACGCCGCGTGGTGGCCCGGCGCGTGGCTCGCCGACCTGCTCGCCGGCCGCCCGACGGCCGGGCTCGGCGCGCTCGGCGCCTCGGCCGTCGTCCTCGTGGTCGCCTTCGCGGCCGTCTTCCCGGGCCGCTACTTCGCGCTCCTCGGGCGCCTCGGCGCGGGCGAGCGCGAGCAGGAGACCGGCCGGCGGACGCGCACGCTGACGGCCGTCGAGCGCTTCCTCACGCGCAGCGGGCCGGAGCGGGCGGCCTACGGCTTCGCCGTCGCCGCGTTCACCGACGACCGGATCGTGCGCGGCCGCCTCTGGCCCGCGGCGCTGCTGCCGGTCGGCTTCGCGCTGTTCGGGCTGCTCGCCGGCGGGCTGGGCAGCCTCTTCGTCTACGGCCCCGAGAACGTGCTGGCGTTCCCCGAGACGCAGCTCCACCTCTCGGTCCTCGTGGTGCTGCTGTTCTGCGCGCAGTCGCTCGTGCAGACGCTCCAGTTCTCGGACCACGCCCGCGCGGCGTGGGTCTTCGCGACGCTCCCCGAGGCGGACCCGCGCGGGCTGCAGATGGGCGCTCAGCAGGCCCTCGCCGTCCGCGTGCTGGCGCCGCTGCACGTCGTGCTCGCCGTCGTGCTCGCGTTCCAGATGCCGGCCCTCGACGCCGTCGTCCACGCGCTCTACTGGTTCGCCGTGACCGTCGCCACGACGCGCTTCGTGGCGATGGCGTACCGGACGCCGCCGTTCTCGCGCCACAGCGACGCCTTCAGCGCGGGCGCGCGGTTCATGCCGCTGCTCGTGTCCATCCCCGTCGCGGCGCTCGCGCTCGGCCTGCAGATCGTCGTGTTCACGTCGCGCCCGACGGCCGTGCTCGCCTCGGTCGGGCTGCTCGTGCTGAGCGACGCCGCCGGGCGCCTCGCCGCCCGGCTGAGCCGGCCGAGGGGCGCCGCGCCGGCCTTCGTCGCTGCGGCCACCGCGAGCGGATAAAACGAGAGGCCGGCACCCATGCGGGCGCCGGCCTCCGGTCAGGACTCGAGGCGCGTCAGTCGCCGCGGCGCGACGGGCGGCCGCCGCGACTACCGCTGTCCGAGCGCGATGGCGCCGGGCGGCTTTCCTGGCGCGACGGCGCCGGACGTGACTCCTGCCGCTGTGGCGCCGGACGCGACTCCTGGCGCTGCGGCGCCGGCCGAGACTCCTGCCGCGGCGCCGGCCGAGACTCCTCCCGGCGCGGCTGTGGCGCCGGACGCGTCTCCTCCCGGCGCGGCGCCGGGCGGTCGTACCGCTCACGGGCGGGCTCGGCCTGCTGGCGCACCGGCGCCTGGCGCGTCGGCGCCTCGCGGACTGGCTCAGCCTGCTGGCGCGCTGGTGCCTGCCGAACGGGCGGCGCCTCACGAACGGACTCAACCTGCTGGCGTGACGGCGCCTGCCGGACGGGCGGTGCCTCGCGGACCGGCTCGGCCTGCTGGCGCGTCGGCGCCTCGCGGACCGGCTCCGACGGGCGGATCGTCGCCTGGCGCGTCGGCGCCTGGCGGACCGGCGTGTCCTGCCGCGCCGGCGCATCATCACGCGAGATCGACTGGCGGACGGGCGGTGCTTGCCGCGTCGTCTCGGCGGCGGACGCGGCGCTCGCGCGCGTCGGTGCCTGGCGCGTCGGCGTCTCGGACGCGGCGCTCGCGCGCGTCGGTGCCTGGCGCGTCGGCGTCTCAGCGACGGGCATGGCACTCGAGCGGGTGGGCGTCTGCCGCGTCGGGGCCGCGAGGACGGCCGGGGCGAGGCCCGTCCGCGAGGGGACGCGCGTCGGCGGGAGGCCGGCGACCGTAGGCGGCGCCGGCGGGACGACCCGGACCGGGTTGCGCTCCCCATCGTCGCGGCCCGTCGTGCCGGGGGTGTTCGGCGAGTTGCCGTAGCCGGGGTTGCCGTAGCCGGGGTTGCCGTAGTAGCCCGGCCCGTATCCGCCATACCCGCCGTAGCCGTACGACCCGTCCGCGTAGCCGTCACGGTAGCCCGAGTTGTAGCCGTAGCCGCCGTAGCCGCCCCAGCCGAAGCCGATCGAGACCGTCAGGCTCGGGCCGTAGAAGTACGGGTCGTAGTAGTAGGCGTTGTAGTAGTACGGGTCGTAGTACGCCGCGCTGTAGTAGTACGGGTCGTAGGTGCTGTTGTAGCGCGCTGAGCGCCAGTAGCGCCGCGAGGCGTAGCGGCGGCTCCACGTCGGGGTCCAGCCGAAGGCGAGGTACGGCCGGTACGTCCGGTACGGCCGGTAG
The DNA here is from genome assembly GCA_038243565.1 of Rhodothermales bacterium. GTDB lineage: Bacteria > Bacteroidota > Rhodothermia > Rhodothermales > Rubricoccaceae > DASVSE01. The sequence goes on from JBBSQZ010000011.1 coordinate 17,944, forward strand.
TACGTGTAGACGGACGGGTAGTACGCCGGGTCGTCGTAGCGGTAGTAGTCCGACGCGTAGCCGCCGTAGTAGTAGTCGTTCGACGTGGCGTAGGCGGCGTCGCCGTAGCTCGAGTCGTAGCTGCCGTCGTAGCTGCCGTCAACCCCGCCCTGCGGCTGGTCGTCGACGTAGTACGTGTTCTGGTCGTCGTAGTAGTAGCGCGAGACCGTGACGTCTCCGGGCGCCGGCTGCGGCTCCGCGCCGAGGCCGTACGGGTCGGTCTGCTTCTTGACGACCTCGGCGACCGGCGGCGCGTCATCCACGGCGAGCGAGTCGCCGTAGGGGTTGGCCGGCATCTGCATCGTCGCAGCGAGGCCGACGCGGGCGGCCGGGCGCGGCGCCTCGGGCTCGGGGCGCGACGACGCGCATCCGGCGAGCGCCGAGATGCCGAGCGCAGCGCCGAGCGTCGCGGCGAGGGCGGGGCGGAGGGAGAAAAGCGAAGGCATGGCGGCAGGGGGCTGGGCGGTGGGCCGCGCGCGAAAAGGGAGGGAAGGGGCCGGACCGGCAGTCCCGGTATATTTGCCGCCCCGTATCCCTCGTGCCGCGCGCGCGCCGGAGGAAGTAACGCCCGCGCGGCGCCGGCCGTGCGCGCCGCACATCCGACTCTCACAACTCGCCCGGGCCGTTGCCGGGTCCCGCTCCGAATGGCCGAGACGATCACGCCCCGCGACGCAGACTTCGCGCAGTGGTACCAGGACGTCATCCGCGCGGCGCGCCTCGCCGAGACGTCGCCCGTCCGCGGCTCGATGATCCTGCCGCCCAACGGCTACGAGCTCTGGGAGAACATGCAGCGCGCGCTGGACGGCATGTTCAAGGCGACGGGCCACCGCAACGCGTACTTCCCGCTGTTCATCCCCAAGAGCTTCCTCGAGAAGGAGGCCGCCCACGTCGAGGGCTTCGCGAAGGAGTGCGCCGTCGTGACGCACTACCGCCTCAAGACGGACGACGACGGCGCCCTGATCGTCGACCCTGACGCGGAGCTCGAGGAGCCGCTCATCGTCCGGCCCACGTCCGAGACGATCATCTGGGACACGTACAGCCGCTGGATCCAGTCCTGGCGCGACCTCCCGATCCTGCTCAACCAGTGGGCCAACGTCGTCCGCTGGGAGATGCGCACGCGCCTCTTCCTCCGCACGTCCGAGTTCCTCTGGCAGGAGGGCCACACCGCCCACGCGACCGAGCAGGAGGCCGTCGACGAGACGCGGACGATGCTCGGCGTCTACGCCACCTTCGCCGAGGACTGGATGGCGATGCCGGTCGTCCGCGGCGTCAAGACGGAGAGCGAGCGCTTCCCCGGCGCCGTGGACACGTACTGCATCGAGGCGCTGATGCAGGATGGCCGCGCGCTCCAGGCCGGAACGAGTCACTTCCTCGGCCAGAACTTCGCTCGCGCCTTCGACTGCACATTCCAGAACAAGGACAACGAGGCCGAGTACGTCTGGGCGACCTCGTGGGGCGTCTCGACGCGCCTCATCGGCGCGCTCATCATGACGCACGGCGACGACAAGGGCGTGGTCATGCCGCCCCGCCTGGCGCCGGTCCAGGTCGCCATCGTCCCGATCACGGGCAAGGACCCCGAGCCCGTGCTCGAGGTCGCCCGGCGGATCGAGGCCGAGCTCCGCGACGCGGGCGTCCGGGTGACGCTGGACGCGCGCGAGCAGTACCGGCCGGGCTTCAAGTTCGCCGAGTACGAGGCGCAGGGCGTGCCCGTCCGCCTCGCCGTCGGCGGCCGCGACGTCGAGAACGGGACGGTCGAGCTCGCGCGCCGCGACACGGGCGACAAGACGACGCTGCCCCAGGCCGGCATCGCCGAGGTCGTCCGCGAGACGCTCGACACCATCCAGACCGCGCTCTTCGAGGCGGCCAGGACGCGCCTCACCGCGGGCACGACGCACGCCGAGACGGAGGCGGACTTCCGGGCGGCGATCGAGGCCGGCGGCTTCGTCGTCGCGCCGTGGGACGGCACCGCGGAGACCGAGGCGCGCATCAAGGAGGAGACGAAGGCGACGATCCGCTGCATCCCCTTCCCGGGCCAGATCGAGGGCACCGAGGAGCCGGGCACGGACCCGGTCTCGGGCAAGCCCGCCGCCTCGCGCGTCGTCTACGCGCGGGCGTACTGACGCCGCGATGGCCAGCCGGATTCGCCCCGAGGGCCAGCGTCCCGAAGGCGACGAGCGGACGCGGGCCTACCGGCTCGCGAACGCCGTCTCGTACTTCCTCAACCCGCTCATCTTCCCGCCCGTCGCGTTCACGCTCATCGACGCGCACTTCGGCGCGGGCGCCGGGCAGCTGCTGGCGACGCTCGGCGTGTCGCTGGTCTTCTTCTGCCTCGTCCCGCTGCTCTACGTCGTCGGGCTGATCCGCGCGGGGCGCGTCGAGAGCCTCGAGGTCCGCGACCGGAAGAGCCGCCTCGGGCCGCTGCTCGTCGGGATCGCGTCGTACGCCGTCGGGGCGCTCGTGCTGTCGCGGATCGTCGAAGGCCCGGCGCTGCCGCTCATCGTGGCGTTCGCGGCGCTCTTCCCGATCAACACGGCGCTGATCCTGCTCATCAACCTGCGCTGGAAGATCTCGCTGCACATGACGAGCCTCGCCGGCTTCGTGAGCGTGCTCCTGTTCACCGCGCTGACGGTCTGGCGCGACCTCCCGGCCGGCCTCGAGACCGCGCTGACCCTCGCGACGGTGGCGCCGCTCCTGCCGCTCATCCCGCTGCTGATGTGGGCGCGCGTGCGCGTCGGGGCGCACACGCGCGGGCAGGTCGTCGCCGGCGCCCTGTTCGGGCTGATCGCGCCGATGGCGGAGCTCTACGTCATCGTCTACCGCGTGCTGGACCTCGCGTAGCGCCTCGGAACAGCGCGCCGAGGCGCCGGGTCCGACTGGGCCCACACCCTGCGCGCGCATGTCTGCTCCGTTCCCCGTCGCGACGATCGGCTACGAAGGTGCCTCGCTGGACGCCGTCGTCGCGGCGCTCCAGAACGCCGGCGTCCAGACACTGGTCGACGTGCGCGCCGTGGCGCGGTCGCGGCGGCCGGGCTTTGCCAAGTCGCGCCTCGCGGCAGGGATGGAGGCCGGCGGGATGGGCTACGTCCACCTGCGCGGGCTGGGGACTCCGGCCGAGGGCCGCGCCGCAGCAAAATCTGGCGACGTCGAGGGCATGCGGGCCATCTTCCGCGAGCACCTCGCGACGCCCGAGGCGCAGGCGGACCTGACCGCGCTCGCCGAGCGCGTCGAATCGGGCGAGCGGGTCGCCCTGCTGTGCTTCGAGGCGGACGCAGCCGAGTGCCACCGGCGCCTCGTCGGCGAGGCGCTCGGGCGCCTCGTGCCGGTCGAGGTCACGGACCTGCGGTCGGTTTAGCGGGGCGGCGCTGCGCTATCATCGGAGCCCCTCACCGCCCGTCCGATGCAGTTCCGCCGCCTCGCGCTCGCCGTCGCGATTGTCACCGCTGCGCCCCTCGCCGCGCAGTCCGACCCGCTCACGTACCAGACGCCGCCGCCCGAGCTCGCCGCGCTCGTCGACGCGCCGCGGACGCCGGCCGTCTCGCTGAGCCCGGACCGCACCACGGCCGCGTTCCTCTCGCGCCCCGGCCTGCCGGGCATCGCCGAGGTGTCGCAGCCCGAGGTCGGCCTCGCCGGCCTGCGCCTCAACCCGGCCACGAACGCCCCCAGCCGGACGTCCGCCTTCACCGGCCTCGCCTTCCGCGCCCTCGACGCCGCGGGCGACCCGGCGCCGGCCGCGGGCCTGCCGGCCGGCGCGCGCCTCCGCAACCCGTCGTGGAGCCCCGACGGCCGCCACGTCGCGTTCACCCTCGACCTCGCCGACCGCGTCGAGCTGTGGATCGCGGACGTCGCCGCGCGCTCGGCGCGGCGCTGGACCGACGCCGCCGTCAACGACGCCTCGCCGGGCGGCGCCGTCGAGTGGCTGCCCGATGGGAGCGGGGCGGTCGTGAAACTCGTCCCGGCCGGCCGCGGCGCGATGCCGACCGCGGCGGGCGTCCCGACAGGTCCGGTCGTGCAGCAGACGGCCGGCCGCGCTGCGCCGGCGCGGACCTACCAGGACCTCCTCAAGAGCGCGGCCGACGAGGCACTCTTCGACCACATCCTCACGAGCCAGCTCGTCGTGCTCGGCCTCGACGGGACGGTCCGCCCGCTCGGCCAGCCCGCCGTCACGACGTCGGTCACGGCCTCGCCCGACGGCCGCTACCTCCTCACCGAGACGCTCGTCCGGCCGTACTCGTACCTCGTCCCGTGGTCGCGCTTTCCCACGACGACGCGCGTGCTGAGCCTCGCCACGGGCGCGCCCGTCGCCACGATCGCCGAGCTGCCGCTCGCCGAGAGCGTCCCGATCGCCTTCTCGTCCGTCCGCACGGGCCCCCGCGACGTCGAGTGGCGGGCGGACGCGCCGGCGACGCTCGCATGGGCCGAGGCGCTCGACGGCGGTGACGCCGCCCGGGACGCTGATCTCCGCGACCGACTCTTCCTCCTCGACGCGCCGTTCACGGCCGAGCCGACGGTGTGGACCGACCTCCCGCTGCGCGCCGCGGGACTCACCTGGGGCGACGGCGAGACGGCCATCGCCACCGAGTACCTCTGGGGCCCGCGCACGCTGCGCCACTACCGCCTCCGCCCGGACCGCCCCGCCGCGCCGCGCGAGCTGCTCTACGAGGGCTCGGCCGAGGACCGCTACAACGCCTTCGGGCAGCCGATGACGGCGCCGAACGCCGCCGGCCTCGGCGTGCTCGTCCAGCACGACGGCGCCATCTTCCTCACCGACGAGGGCGCCTCGCCCGAGGGCAACCGCCCGTTCGTGCGCCGCCTCGACCTCGCGACGCGCGAGACGACCGAGCTGTTTCGGTCGCAGTCGCCGTACTACGAGCGCCCCGTCGCGTGGCTCGACGTCGCTTCGGGGACGCTCCTGACGCAGCGCGAGACGGCGGCCGAGCCGCCGAACTACGTCGTCCGCAACGTGCGGACGGGCGAGGCGCGGGCCGTGACGGCCTTCCCGCACCCGTACCCCGAGCTCGCCGGCCTCCGCAAGGAGACGATCGAGTACACGCGCGCCGACGGCGTCCCGCTCTCGGCCACGCTCTACCTCCCGCCGGGCTACGACGCCACGCGCGACGGCCCCCTCCCGACGCTCGTCTGGGCCTACCCGGCCGAGTTCCGCAGCGCCGCCGCGGCCGGCCAGCGGTCCGACTCGCCGGACCAGTTCACGTACGTCAGCTACTGGGGCGCCGTCCCGTTCGTGACGCGCGGCTACGCCGTGCTCGACGACGCCTCGTTCCCGATCGTCGGCGAGGGCGAGGTGCAGCCGAACGACACGTTCGTCCAGCAGCTCGTGATGAACGCCGAGGCGGTCATCGCCGAGGGCGCGCGCCGCGGCGTCGTGGACCCGCAGCGCGTCGCGGTCGGCGGGCACTCCTACGGCGCCTTCATGACGGCCAACCTGCTCGCGCACTCGGACCTCTTCCGCGCCGGCATCGCCCGCTCGGGCGCCTACAACCGCACGCTGACGCCGTTCGGCTTCCAGTCCGAGGAGCGGACCTACTGGCAGGACCCGGCGCTCTACAACACGATGAGCCCGTTCATGAACGCGGACCGGATCAACGAGCCGCTGCTGATGATCCACGGGCAGGCGGACAACAACCCGGGCACGTTCACGCTCCAGTCCGAGCGCCTCTACGGCGCGATCAAGGGCCTGGGTGGCACGGCGCGCCGGGTGCTTCTGCCGGCTGAGAGCCACGGTTACCAGGGCCGCGAGTCCATCCTGCACATGCTGTGGGAGGAGAGCCGCTGGCTGGACCAGTACGTCCGCGACGCCCCGCCGCGCGCCGTCACGGGCGGCTGAGACGTCTATTTTTACGCCGAAATGGCCGTATCGGTGCGGATCGGTGTCGGCGCTCTGACCGCGGACGCCTCGCCGAGGCGTCCCTACCTCCGACGTGCTCTCCGGCGAGCGCTAGCTAGGTAGGGTGTGCTCGCTGAGCGCGCCGCGTCCGAGCA